>CAYOKX010000030.1:0-20455 GCA_964404655.1 uncultured Sulfurimonas sp.
TTTGAGTTGTTTTGAGTTGTTTTGAGTTGTTTTGAGTTGTTTTGTGATGGTTTTTGTATAGATAGTAATTTTTATATCTTGATTTTTACTAAAGAGTGTTAAAACTGTTTCATCTATATAGTTATCTATCAGTATTATCTCTTTTTTAGCATTTTTAACCAAATCACTTACAAACTCATAAGCATCAAATATTTCTCCATCGTAAAAAATACCTTGTGATGGTTTTATAGTTTTGTTTTCTAATGCTTGAAAAATAGTGTCTATTTTTTCATCTGTTTTTATCTCATAGCCAATTTGTCGTTTTTCTATTTGGTCTATTTTTTGAAAAATAGATGCATTATTTACAAGAAATTTTCTCATACTAACGAATGCTTCTATGATTTGGATACTAACCTCTATAGCTATATCACTTTTTAATATAGCACTAAGCATAGAAACACCTTGTTCTGTAAATGCAAAAGGAAGATGCCTTCTACCTCCATGCTTAGGAGATAATAAACTTGAGGTCACAAATTGTGATGTCAAGTTTTGATACTCATCTTCTGACAACTGAAATCTAAAACTTTGAGGGAACCTTTGGTTCTCCATAGGCTAGAAGAAACTCAAATATAAAACTATCTTTTGAAAAGCTTTTTATCAACTTTGTTATATTTTTTTCTATTTGTATAGTTGTCATTTTTTTCCTATTTAAAAATTTATTTCTTACATCTCAATAAAACTAGTTCCATCACCTTTAGGAACTACTTTTATCTGTAAGGGTATTCTCTCTTTGAGTGCTTCTACATGAGAGATTACACCTACCATTTTACCACTACTTTGGAGTAGATTGAGGGCATTTAATGCTGTTTCTAAACTTTCTTCATCCAGAGTACCAAATCCCTCATCTAAGAAGAGTGAATCTATCGCAATTTTTTGACTAGCTAGTTGTGAAAGTCCTAATGCAAGGGCAAGACTTATTATAAAACTCTCCCCACCCGATAGAGTGGCTACTGGTCTCGTTGTATCTCCTTGAAAGCTGTCGATAACCTCTATCTCTAAAAGCTGTTTCTCTTTAGTGCTTCTTTGTAACTCATATCTGTTTGAGAGAAGAGTTAAATGGTTGTTTGCTAAATTTATAAGCTGGTCAAGTGTGATACCTTGTGCAAATTTTGAAAACTTATTACCATCAGCTGAACCAATCATCTCATTTAATTTCACCCATACTTTAAAACCCTCTTTTTTCTTCTCTAATTGAGCTATTTTAGAGCTGTTTTTCTCTCTGTCTTCTTCATCTTGAAAAAGAGCTTGAGATAATGCTCCAATCTCTAGTTGAATATTTTCTATTTTTGCTTTTAACTCTTGAAGTTCTCTCTCTAAATTATTAATTTCTATCTCTTTTCTATCCTGTTCTTTGTGTTTTTGTAAAGTTTTAGAACTATTTATATGAAGTGTTTGATATTTTTTGAAGTTATCCTCTACTGTTTGACAAATATCGCTTAATATTTCTCTCTCTTTTTTTGAAACTATCGCCTGTTTAAAAGATTGTAAATCTTCAAAACAGTTGTTTTTCAACTCTTCTTCCACTCTCTGTTTCACTTGATTTACTCTCTGTTTCGAAGAAACTATCTTCTCTTTTAAATCTTTTTCCTGCTTAGCTATCTCTATATTCTTTGTTTTAATAGAGATTAACTCTTGATTTATTAAATGTTGTTTTTCTTGAAGATTTTGAAGATTTTTTTGTAGTTCTAACTCATAATTGTCTATATCTGTTATATTGAGTATCTCTATCGATTTTTGTTTTAGTTCTTGGATAGTAGAGAGAAACCCCTCTTTATCTTTACTATCTATCTTTAACTCATTTTCTAAAGAGAATAACTTTGTTTCACACTCTTTTTTATCTATAATGATTTGATGAAGCTCTCTTTCACACTCTAAAAGCTCATTCTGTTTTAAGCTTAAATCTTTCTCTACTTTTTCTCTTTTTTTAAGGAGTCTCTCTTTTATATCTCCTCTTTGCACTATTATGTTTATATTTTCATCTAGTATAGCTATCTTTTGTTCTAAATTTTTTCTTGTTGCACTGTTTAGTTCTATATTCTCTTGTTTAAATAGTTCAATAGTTTCCTCTCTCCTATTTTTTAGCTCTTGGAGTGTTGAAGTTGAAGATTGTATCTTCATCTCTAGTTTTGTATAATCTGATTCTAATAGTTTTAAATCATCTTCACACTTTTTAAGTTCAATCTCTTTTGTATCTATTAATATAGCTGTTTGTTCCTCATCTATAATAAGACTATTGTTTTCTATAAATGGATGAAATTTAGAACCACATAAAAAGCACTCTTCTCCTGTTGATAACTGTTTTCTGTCATCTTCATATTTCTTTATTAAAAGTTCCGATTCTCTTTTTTTACGAAGAGTAGTTATATGCTTTTGAAGTTCCTCTTTCAATCTATTTTGTATCGTGATATTTTTTGATGAAAACTGATACTCTTTTGTATTTTCTATTTTAGCTTCTTCAATATTTTTAATATTAGCTATAATCTCATCATAATCTTTTAAAGAGTCTATCAGCATTACTATCTTTTGTTGTTCGGTGCGATATACATTCTCTTTTTTTCTATCATCGCTAGAGTTTAGTTCTATCTTCTTATACTCTTGTATAGCTTGTTGTGTTATGTTTTTTAATTTATCTAAGGCTATCTCTTTTTTTTCTATCTCACTTTTTTGCTGAAACTCTTTTTTGAGAATATCATCTGTGCTGAGTTTTGATTGTTGCTCTATTTTTGTATCTATCTCTATTTTTAACTTGTTTAAATTTTTTTCTGTTTCTTCTATTTGTGTTTGAACTATTCTTACTTTCTTTATCTTACTTATCTCAATATCAAATATCTTTTTTAGTTCAAAATACTCATTTTCAACTAGATTATATTGTGTGGTTGAGGTTACTAAATTTTTATCTAAATTTTCCAAATCTAAAAGGAGTTGAGTATTTTTTTGTTCATCGTTAACTATACTTTTTTCTAAACTACTGTACTCTTCATAGATAGATTCTATATTTAAAGCTTGATTTGCTAGTTTTAGTTTTATAAACTTCTCTTTTTTTTCCTCTTTCTCTTTAGAAATTTTAGAAAAAAGTTCACTATCTTCTCTATTCTTTAACTCCAACTCTTGAACTGTTTTAAACCATACTCTAGTTTCTTCTAACTCTTCGACTTTTTTATTTAATAGTTTTTTATCTTCTCTGTTGTCATTTAATCTCTTTCTTTTCTCCTCTAGTTCATGAGGAGTTAGTAATAGTGATGTTTCTAATAGTTTCATATCTAAATCTATCTCAGATTTTAGTGAAGAGTAGTTATCAAATATCTCTTTAGAGATATTTGCATATATCTGTGTTCCTGTTATCTTTTCTAGTAAATTGGAACGTTCAGATTCTTTAGCTTTTAAAAAGGCATCAAAACTTCCTTGTGCTAACATCATAGATTGAGTAAACTTATCAAAATCCAAACCTGAAAGTTCCTCTATATACTTTGGTACATCTCTAAGGGTTGATTTTATAACTTTATCTGTTTTTAGGTTAGATAGTTCCATTTTGGCAGTTTGAAATTTACCATCAGCTTTTTTTCTAGCTCTTTTTTGACTCCACGATGAGCGATATATATCACCTTTTATCTCAAATTCAACTTCACAAAGAGATTCTCCAGTATCTCTTGACATTAGCTCATTAGGTGGATTTTTTAGTCGAGGTGTTCTTCCATATAACGCACATGTTATAATATCTAAAAGGGTACTTTTCCCAGAACCTGTTGCTCCTGTAATTGCAAAAAGTGCATTATCCTCTAAAAAAGTGCGAAAATCGATCTCTATTTTACCCTTTAATGAGTTTATATTTAAAGCTCTTAATTTTACTATTTTCATCCTAGTACTACCTTTTGTATTATTGTATTGAAACTTGTAGTAAGCTCTTTCATAAATTTTTCATCTTTTATCTCTTCTAACTCTAATCTTTTTTGAAAAACATCATTTGGTGTAAGTTCATCTAAGCTAGTTACTTTTAATGCCTTTGCTTCTAGTTTTCGTAACCTGTTATCTATCTTTATTGCTAATATTGTTAAATCCATTGTATTGGCATATTCGCGTATCACTTGATTTGTGTAGATTGGATTGTTATCTTTGAGATGTATCTCTATCCATACTGTTTTATCTTCTATATTTTTTAACTCTTTTTGTATAGATTCAAAATCTCCCTTTATCACTTGTAATTTTCTATAAAGAGGTATCTCTATCTCTTTTACTATGGGGAGTGTTGGATGAGTATCGTTAAACTCTATAATATTTATTTTTTTCTTCTGTTTACTTTCTGAAAAACTAAGAGGTATTGGCGAACCACTATATCTTACATGATTAACATCTACTGTTTGGTTTATATGAAGATGTCCAAGTGCTACAAAATCAAAAAGTTTTCCTAAAAAATCACTACCAATATCAACTGTTCCACCAATATAAATATCTCTTTCACCTTCACTAGTTCTACCACCTACCGTTGTAAGATGTCCTGTTGCGATGATAGGAATGTTTTTATTGTCTGAGAGTTCAATAGCTTTTTCATAAATATCTGTGTAATGCTTTTTTATCCCGATATTAAGGGCATTCTCTTTTTCACTTACTGTTTGACCACTGATAGAACCTCTTACTACACTATCTCTTAAAAAAGGAACAGCACAAACAATGGCTTTAAGTCTATTCTCTTTATATATAGGGATAAGCTCATTTTCATCTTTTTCCCCTGAAGTGATAACAAAAATATTCATAGATTCGAGAAGTTTTTTTGATGTTTTAAGTGTAGAGATAGCATCGTGATTACCAGCTGTAATAATCACATATAGATTAGGAATAGAGAGGAGCTGTTTTAAAAAGTTATAATAGAGTTCAAGTGCATAGTTTGGAGGAGTTCCTGTATCAAATATATCACCAGCTACTATAAGTATATCTATATTTTGTTCTTTGATAGTTTTATCTAACCATACAAAAAATGCTTTATGATCCTCCTCTCTACTTCTACCCATAAACTTTTGACCTATATGCCAATCTGATGTGTGTAAAATTTTCATTGTATCCCTTTTTTTATAAAATTAATTTAGCAACATTTTTTGAACTTCCATTTTGAAGATATTTTCTTAATGTTTTGGAGTTGTTTAAAAAATCTTCCCGTTTATACTCTTGATAGGAGAGAAGAAGATTCTCTAGTGTAACACTCTCTTGTATAAACTCTGGATGGATAGTTGTACCATTCATCTTTTCAAACATAATATTTGCAAGTCCAACATATTTTATTTTTATAAATTTTGTAGCTATAAAATAGTCTAAAGGTTTTGCAATATAGGCTAAGATAAAAGGAGTTCCTATAAGAGAAGCTTCAAGTGTTGCCGTACCACTACATATAAAAGCAAAATCTGCTTCATAGAGTGCTTTATGTGCATCTGTTTTTCTCTCAAAGTTAGATATGTCTCCATAGAGCTCATCTATCTCCTTTTGTGAAAAATAGTTTGGAATAACAATAAAAGCCTTTTGAGAGAGTTTCTCTTGTAGTTTGTGAAAGATAGGCATCAATTTATTAATCTCACCCTTACGACTTCCGGGCATAAATACAATTGTTTTTATCTCATCGTTGAGGTCTGTTTTAAAATTTTGTATCTGGTCTAAAAGAGGGTGCCCTACATAATGAATAGGTGCTGTTTTGGAGTAATAATCTTTTTCAAAAGGGAGAATAGAACAGAGATGGTCAATATTTTTTTCTAAAACAGGTATACGTTTCTTTTTCCATGCCCATGCTTGAGGGAGTATATAATATATAATCTCTTTATTTGGGTATTTTTTCTTTATCTTTTTTGCAAGAGGAAGATTGAAACCAGATGAGTCTATTAGGAGAATTTTATCTGCATCTTTGGCTAATGTAACCATCTGTGCATTAAGTTGAAAGAAAAATGGCAACTTCTTTAGTGCATCGACAAACCCCATAATAGAAAGTGACCTTAAATCTATGATAGAATTTCCTAATGATTTGTCAAAAATTCCTATAAACTCTACACTATCACCTAACTCTTTTTTCAAAGATTTTAGATGAATATTTGCTGAATGTTCCAATGCTGATACTAATATTTTCATAAAAATAGTTCCCCTATATTTGATGAAAAATTATACCATTATTTTAGATATTTATCGTATAGAAGTTCCTGTTATAAATATATAATCTTTCCCTGTAATAGTGACTCGGAACTTCTTTTGTTGTAGATATTTTTTAGAAAATATAACGTCTTTATAGAGAAGCCCCATCTCACTAAAAGCATAGTTTTTTACTTTAGCACCATAAATCATCTCTCCATCTACCCAGCGACAATTTGGAAATCCTAAAATAATAGCTCCATCTTTTTTTAACTGGTTTTGAACTATGGAGATAAGCAGTTTATTAAACTCAAGATTTGAGCTTTGTAATGTTCCTATACTAATGATAAGGTCAAACTCTCCAAGTTCGAGTGAAGATAAATTGTTTATATCGTGAGTATAAAAAGTTATATTGTTTTCATCTTTAAATCTCTCTTGCGCTGATTGAATAGCAGAGGTACAATAATCTATTCCAACTAACTCTAATTGTTTAAAGTTTTTAGCATATTTTTGAATAATTTCAAACTCATCTCCACTATTGACACCAAGATTTAATATACGTATTCTTGTATCAATATGAACATTTTCCAATGCTTTTTTATAGTGAAAGATAAAAGAGCTTTCCTCATTTTTATATATTTTTGAAAAGATAGATTCTGAGCCATATTTTTCCTCTTTATCAACTATCTTTAGATGAAAACTGTTATCTTTATGAAGTTTTTCAAATCTCATAAGAACAATATACTTTGATTGTATGATTGGTGTAAGTATCCTACAATGTAAAGATTGAGCTAAATCTAACCATGATTTGTAACTTCTATAAAGATACTTTTTTTCATCAATTTTTATCATATTTCCAGAGTAGGTAGATGTTACTGTATCTGGATTGAATATAGTAAATTCAACTATTTTTTTTTCATCTATATTTTGTAAATTATTTTTTAATATATCTATAATTTCGAACATCGGTTTATTTGTGAAGTTTAACATCGTTTGTTTCCTTAATTTTAAGATGTTATTGTAGCATACCCTTTTATGCTATAATTTCTATCTAATCAAATGGAGAAGGAAGAGCCGTTAATATGAACTCAGAAAACTATTTTATATCACAATTTAAAAACAAAAATATTGGTGATGATGGTGCATTAATAGATGGGTTTGTATACTCTAAAGATGCTTTTTTTGAGAATGTTCACTTTAAAATAGATTGGATGAATTTTTATCAAATAGCAAGAAAAGCGATGTTAGTTAATATCTCCGATGCCATAGCTATGAATGCACAACCTAAATATGCACTACTAAGTGTTGCTATGCCTAAAGATATAACTAAAATTCAGATGAAAGAGTTAGCTCAAGGTTTTTTAGATGTAGCAAAAGAGTATGATATGGAGATAATAGGTGGAGATACTATAAGTAATACAAAGTTAGATATAACTATAACAATTATTTCTCAGACTCAAAAACCACTTACAAGAAAGGGATTACAAAAAAATCATCTTTTAGCTTATACAGGTATTTTAGGAAAATCATCAAAAGATTTGAAAAAGCTATTTAATAAAGGTTCTCTTCATAAAAAGTCAAAATTTGTAGATATAAAACTACAACAGAAGTTTATAAAAAATAGTACTCGTTTTTTAAGTGCTGGAATGGATATTTCAGATGGTTTGTTTAGTGATTTGGATAAACTTGCATCAGTAAATAGAGTAGGGTTCAGATTTATTAAACATCTTTCTAAAGATATTGCTTGTAGTGGAGAGGAGTATGAGATGTTGATAGCCTTTGATAAACGACAGTTAAAAACAATACAAAGAAGAGCTTCTCAAAATAGGGTAAAACTAAATATTTTTGCTAAAGCAACAAGAGATAGATATATAAATAGATGTAAAGCACATCATTTTTAATAAAAATTAAAATAAAGGAAAAAGAATGGATAGATTTTATTCGTTAGCACATTCAAGTATAGATTTTCATTTCAAACAATCTCCTAGAGATTTTGTAGTAGAGGAGATACCTCTTTATGAGTTTTCAGGAGAGGGAGAGCATCTTATACTTTTTGTAAGAAAAAAGAACCTTTCTACAAATGAGATGATAGGACAGATAGCAAGATATTTAGGTATTAAAAATAGAGATATAGGGTATGCAGGTTTAAAAGATAAACACGCTATGACAAAACAGTATATCTCTATACATAAACAGTATGAAGAGGCTTTAGAGGGATTTAACTTTGATGGTATAAAAATTATCTCTAAAACTTACCATAACAATAAGATAAGAATAGGGCATCTGAAAGGGAATAGATTTTATATAAAAGTGAAAAAGGTAAATCCTACCTCTGCAAAAAAGATAGATGAAGCACTTAAAAATATTGAAAAAAATGGTATACCTAACTTTTTTGGGTATCAACGTTTTGGAAATGATGGGGATAACCATATACTTGGAGAGAAGTTAGCTAAAGGTGAAGCGAGAGAGAGAAATCCTCGTGTAAAAAAACTTCTTATAAATGCGTATCAAAGTCATCTTTTTAACTTATGGTTAAGTCGTCGTTTGGAGATAAACTCTCTTGTGAGTAGTTTTGAAGTTGAGGAGATAACAACACTTTTAAATATGCCAAATGATGAGGTAAAGAAGATGAAACAGCAATCACATCCATTTAAACTTATGGCTGGAGATTTGATGGAGCATTACCCTCATGGAAAACTTTTTGATTTTGATGAGAGTCCAGAAGATTTTCAACGTTTTAATGAGAGAGCTATTACAGTAACAGGTCTTTTATGTGGGAAAAAAGTAAGAATTGCATCGGGACAAGCTGGAGAGATAGAGAAAGAGTTTGATGATACTATAAATGTAGATGGTGCAAGACGTTATGCGTGGATATACCCAACAGAGATAGAGGGAAGATTTAATCCAGTAGAAGCACAATATGAGATGAATTTTACTCTTCCTAAAGGCTCTTATGCAACTGTTCTTATAGAAGAAATAGCAAAAAGAAAGATACAAGAAGAAAGAAGTAAAAAGAGGAGAGGATAGGGTTATGGAAAAAAGACATATAACATCAGCAATTTCACAAAGTTTTGGAAAATTTGCAAATAAAGAGTTCCCAACTTGGTTTCAAAAGATAGTAAATAGTTCATATGTAGGTTTAATGGGTCTAAATATGGATGAGTTTGAGCCATCGAGTAGTTATAAAAGTTTAAATAAACTTTTTACAAGAAAGTTAAAAGAGGATAGAAAATACTCTTTAGAGGCAACTGACTTTATCTCTCCTTGTGACTCTTTTATATCGGAGTGTGGGGCATTAGAAAAAGAGTATGCTCTTCAGATTAAAGGGATGGAGTATAAAGCTGATGATTTTATAGGTTCTAAGTTTACTCAAGAGGAGAAAGAGGCTGTTCATCATGGAACTTTTTTGAATTTTTATTTATCTCCAAAAGATTATCATCGTTACCATATTCCAATAGATTTAAAAGTTTTAAAGTCAGTACATATTCCAGGGAAATTTTATCCTGTTAATATGCCTTCATTGAAAAAAAGAGTTAATCTTTTTATAGAGAATGAGAGAGTAGTTATCCATTGTGAAACTTCTTCAGGAAAAAGATTTTTTATGATTTTAGTGAGTGCTTTAAATGTTGGAGGAATGAGAGTAAACTTTGAACCTCGTATTCAAACAAATGCAGTAGCCACAAAACCACAAGAATATAATTTTGAAAATTTACACCTTAAAAAAGGTGATGATTTTGGATGTTTTGAGATGGGTTCTACTATTATTATTTTAGCTGAGAAAGATATGTTTAAATTACAGGTAGAAGCTGGTGAAGATGTTCGTTATGGGCAAACTGTGGCGAAGTTGGTATAAAAATTGAGTAGAAGAAGTAAAACAAAACAGCCTAAACGAGATACAAAAACTTTTACAGCAAAAGATTTCCTCCCAACAACTCGTGCCGATATGGATGCGAGAGGATGGGATTATTGTGATGTTATTCTTGTGAGTGGCGATGCTTATATAGACTCTCCATTTATTGGTGTAGCTATGGTTGGACGTATGCTTGAGAGAATGGGGTTTCGTGTAGGGATGATAGGTCAGCCAGATATTAAATCTCCTGATGATATTATGCGTCTTGGAGAACCAAAACTTTATTGGGGTGTGAGTGGTGGTAGTGTAGATAGTATGGTAAGTAACTATACAGCTACAAAAAAGTTTAGAAACTCTGATGACTATACACCAGGGGGTAAAAATAATAAACGTCCAGATAGAGCTTTGAGTGTTTATTGTAATCTTATTCGGAGATATTTTAAAAATACTGTTCCGTTAGTTTTAGGTGGTATAGAAGCGAGTTTGCGTCGTGTGACTCATTATGATTATTGGTCAAATAAACTTAAAAAACCAGTTATATTTGATGCTAAAGGGGATATTTTACTCTATGGTATGGGTGAGATAGCTTTACAAGAGTTGACATTTGCATTAAGAGATAAGAAAGAATTTAGAGATATTAGAGGGATATGTTATATCTCTAAAGAGCCAAACTATGAACATATTCAACTTCCATCACATCAAGAGTGTTTAGATGATAAAGAAAAATATATAGACCTTTTTGATGATTTTTATGATAATAATGACCCTATCTCTGCAAAAGGTCTATGTCAAAAAGTAGATACACGTTATCTTATTCAAAATGCTCCTTGTGATTATCTGAATGAAGATGAGATGGATGCGAACTCTAATCTACCTTTTACTAGAGAACTACATCCATATTATGCGAAGCATGGGAAAGTGAAATGTTTAGAGACTATTAAGTTTTCTATAATGACACACCACGGATGTTGGGGAGAGTGTAATTTTTGTGCGATAGGTGTGCATCAAGGTAGAACTATTAGAACTCGTTCTGAAAAAAATATCCTTTCAGAAGCAAAAGATTTTAATAAATATAAAGATTATAAAGGGATTATCTCCGATGTAGGAGGCCCAACTGCAAATATGTATGGATATGAGTGTGGAAAAAAACTTAAACTTGGAACATGTGAACATCAACGTTGTGTAGATGCTTCTCATCTATGTAAAACTATGCGAGTTGACCATTCACGAAATATAAATCTTTTAAGACAAGTTCGTCAAGTTGAAGGTGTAAGAAAAGCTTTTGTTGCAAGTGGTGTACGCTATGACCTCATAACAGCAGATAAAAAATATGGTTATAGTTATCTTAAAGAGATGGTAGATAATCATATATCTGGACAGATGAAAGTAGCTCCTGAGCATACAGAACAACACGTATTAGAGTTGATGGGAAAACCTGGGAAACAGACACTTATAGATTTTAAAAAGATGTATGATAAATTGAATAAAGAATCAGGAAAAAAACAGTTTCTTACATATTATCTTATAGCAGCTCATCCCGGATGTAAAGAGAAAGATATGCACGAACTCAAGCGTTTTACAACAGATGAGTTAAAGATGAATCCAGAACAAGCTCAAGTGTTTACTCCTACACCTTCAACCTATTCGGCAGTTATGTATTATACAGAGTTAGACCCTGTGACTCGTAAAAAGATATTTGTAGAAAAGGATACTAAACGTAAAGAGAAACAGAAGCAGATAGTTGTGAAAAAAGATGGATTTAGTAGTGGATTTTCATCTTAATAAGCAGATATAAATAATAGAAGTTCTAAGATTTAAAATCTTAGAACAACAGAAGCACCTAATGCTAACTGATAGATAATTTGTGTTATATCTTTTACAACTTGAAGATATTTAGTGTCAACTTTTCCAAGTACAAGTATAGAGTCACCCGCTTTCACTTTATAGTCATCACCAAAAAATGTAGTAGCATCGTATGTAAAAACTTGCCCATTTTTTTGAATAATGAGAATTTTTTCATCATCAGCTCTAAAACTATACCCACCACAAGAGTTAATATATTCATCAAAGCTCATATCTTCTACAAATGTTTGAGCACTTGGGAGCATAACTTCACCTTGTACAATAATCATATTACTTTTTTTCGGTATATAGATATTGTCTCCATCTTCTAAGAAGATATTTGAAAGATTACTCTCTTTATTTATAATCACTTGACCTTTATACTCTATCTTCTTAGCACGTTCAATAAAGTTTTGAACAAGTGATGCTTCCTGTTTACGTATAGTTGATTCTTCTACAGTTAAAGAACCAGCTGTTAATGTTTTGGATTCTAAATCATCGAGTTGAGATAATAAAAGATTTTTCTGTTCAATAGCGATACTTTTTCGAAAAAGTTGAAAAGAATCAGCATCTGACATATTATTTAATGCAATAGTATCAAAAACTTCTTGTAGAGATGTTCCTTTTTTAACTACAATATTATGTATATTTGAGTGTTCTCCACTAATAGTTATCGATATATTATTAGGAGAGTGGTCTGGAATAAAGTTGATACTCTCTCCACTGTGAACAACCTTGTTTAAATTATCTTTAATAGAGAATATCTCTATCTCTTGTTCATTGTCTTGATTGTATTTTGTAATAGTAAAATTTGTAAGAGTAGGGTTAGGAATCACAACATCTAAAACCTCTTCGAGTAAAACAGAGCTTTTATTCATCTCAAATCTATAAGGACGTTTTACATCTCCACTAATCTCTATGTAGTTTTCAATAGTTTCTATAACTATAACATCACCCATTCGAAATTGAAAAAGTTTTAAAGAACCACTGAGTAAAAATTGATAAAGGTCTATATTTTCTATCTCTTTGTTTTGACGAAGAATTTTTATTTTTCTATAACTACCGCTGTTTGCTTCTATACCTTGTGCTTTATCGATAAATTGAATAACAGAATCGGAAGATAGTCCATCATAAAGCCCTGGTTTATTGACTGCACCTGTTACAAAAATACTTACAGGTTGATAGGATGCCAAGTCAGCATAAACAAAAACACTTTTTCTAAAGATTTTTTTAACAGCACTATTTACATATTGATTTAGTTTGCTATTTTTTATACCAAGTATGTTAACAATTCCAACTTTAGGGATAAATATATTTCCTTGAGAATCAACAGTTATTTTTGTAGCAAACTCAAATGCACCCCATATTTTGAGGTCGATAGTATCACCTATACTAATAAGATATTCAGGATTATAGCGATGTTGTTTGTTTTGAGAAAAACTTCCATTAAAGAGATTTGCTCCAAACACTTTAGTGATATTTTTTTTCGTTAGTAGAGAATCTATATTTGAGGAGTTATCTTGAGGTGTTGCAATCTCTACCCCAAAAGCTGTTACACTTAAAAGTAGAGTTGTAAAGATAGTTTTTTTAATCATATTTATTATTCCTTATGGTCTTTAATAATTGCTAATAGCATAGAAAAGATGCCGTACATTAAAAACATTATAATAACAAGATTGAGAAATGTTTTTGGTTTATTTGGATATGTGTAACCATCTGGTAAGTTTGGCTGATTTACTATACTTAACATCTTTGCTTCTTTGAGTGCATCAAGTTTTGTTGTTTCAAGTTGGATAAGTGCTGTTTTATACACCTCCGTATCAAACTCTAACTGCATTTTAAGTTTACTATATTCAAAAAGAATTTTATTGAGTCTATTTTTATCACTTCCTGTCAAACTCTTTTTGGCTGAAACTAAAGATTTAGATATCTCATCTATCTCTGATTTAAGAGCTAAGAGCTCATAGTTGTCACTATTTAAGTAGGAGCTTTTTGTTTGAAACTCTATTCGTTTTTGTGTTAAAGTTGTTTCAAGTCCAGAGATAATAGTAGAGGAGGAAGCTGCTTCAGCTTTAGGGTCTAAAAGTAGATTGTCATTTTGATATTTTTCCAAAAGTGCAGAGGAATTATCCATCTTTATCTTATTTTTATCATGCTCTTTCTCTATAAAAATAAGCTGTTTTTGTGCTTTTTTTCTATTAAATTCATTGAGTGTAAATTCAACTTTTTGAATCATAAATTTTACAATTTTTTGTGCTATCTTTGGGTCTGTATGAGCATAGGCTATATGTATGATAGCTGATGTTTCATCATAGCTTACGATGATGCGTTTACGATAAAACTCCAAACTTTGTTCCATCGTGGCATTTAAAGATAATCTTTCTATAAAATCTAATCTATCACTCTTATAATGTTTAATAAGATGAAACTCTTTATCTAAAAGTAAAAACATATCTAAAGAGAGAAGATACTCTTGAACGAGCATAGAGTCTTGAAGTTGAGAACTAGACCCAGCACCTAATAGAGTTAATCCCAAAGAGGCACTAGGAGATGATTTACTTAAATCCCTTACCATTAATGCAGTTTGTGATTCATAAAGTTCAGCTTTTAAAAATAGTGTATATGTAACAGCTGACAGGAAGAGTACAAAAAAGATAAATCTAATTTTTAAAGTAGAATATCGTTTATTGAGCTGACTTAAAATTATTCTATCTTGTAAGAGTTTTTGGTAGTCTCCCTCTTTATCTATCTTTTTAAACCAATATTTTTGAACTATTTTTTTTATCATCTTTTATCTCTTTTATTATTTATTTATAGTATCATACACTTGTATAGCTTCATTTATATCTTCATAATATTGCATCTGACCACCATTTACAACTATTCCAGAGTCACAAATCTCTTTAAGTATTGGCATAGAATGGCTTACAAGTAAAACATTGCAATTTTCTATCTTTTTTCTTAGTGCTGCTTTTGATTTAACTTGAAAATTTTTGTCCCCAACAGAAAGAGTTTCATCTATTATAAGATAATCAAAATCAAAAAAGAGACTTAACCCAAAACTTAAGCGAGATTTCATTCCAGAAGAGTATATTTTAATAGGCATATCAAAATAATCTCCAAGTTCTGAAAAATCTTTTACAGATTCTATTGCATCTTCTATCTCTATTTCACTTTTACCATATATGCGACAAACAAACTTAACATTTTGACGACCTGTCATCGAACCTTGAAATCCACCAGCTAAACCCATAGGCCAAGAGAATGTTTTGTCTGAACGGATAGTCCCTGAGTTTGGAAAATCTATACCTCCAAGCATTCGCAGAAGTGTAGATTTCCCTGCTCCATTTCGTCCTAAAATACCAACATTTGTATGTGTAGGTATTATCTGACTTACATCATTTAATATATATTTTTTTCCTTTAGATGTTTTGTAAAATTTCGTTACATTTCGTAGTTCTATCATATAACTTCTCCTATCTTGAAGATATTATCTTTTTTTCAGCTTTAGAGTAAAAATATAAACCTAAAAAAAGAGGAACAAAAGTCCAATAAAACATATAGCTGTAATCAACATATTGAGTATTAAGTACACTGAAATAGTTTCCATGTATCATCTCTATAAAATGAACAAGGGGATTATAAAGTATAATTTCCCTAAGAAGAGGAGGAAGAGAATCTACTGAATACATTAAAGCAGAAATGAACATCATAGGGGTCATTAGAATATTTACTATTTTAATAAAAGTTTCATAAAAAGTTCCAACTATTGCAGTAAAAAGCCCAACAGAAAATCCAAAAATAGAGAGCCAAACAACACTAAGTATAACAAGACTAAAATCTTTTACAGCTATATCAAATTCAAAATATAAACCAAGTGCTAAAAAAACAAGTGTAGCCATACTACTTACAAGTATCTCAATTAAAAAACGAGTAATAAGAGTATCGATAGGTTTTACTTGAACATAATTAAAAAGTGCTTGGTTTGAGCTGAATGCCCCGATAGCTTTAGTTACTATATTTTTCCAAAGGAAAAATGCTAAGAAACCAGTTGCTAAGAAAACAGGAAAATCAAGACCAGGCATAGAGTTTTCAGATATGGCAGATTTAAGACTCGCAAAAACTAAAACCATTAACATAGCATCAAAAATAGCCCAAAAATAGCCAAGCTTTTTTGTACCAAAACGTGTTTGAATCTCTCGTAAAAAGAGGGCGAAAATAACGGACTTAAAAATAGTTAGGGATGTTCTTTTTTTCATTGGTGATATTTTAACATATATTTGTTGCTTAATATATGTTTTTTATAATTATTTGACTATAATTATTAATATTTAACGATTAAAAGGAAAGATATGGAAGCAATAGAGATAGCTAAAAATGTATTTAAACTAGAATCAGAGGCTATAAAAGATTTATCTAATCTTTTAAATGAAGATTTTACAAATTCTATAAATGAGATTTTAAAATCAAAAGGACGTTTAGTTATCTCCGGTATGGGAAAATCTGGTCATATTGGTGTTAAAATATCTGCTACATTAGCAAGTACTGGAACACCTAGCTTTTTTATGCATCCAGCTGAAGCGATACATGGGGATTTAGGTATGCTGACAAGAGATGATATCTTACTTGCTATATCAAACTCTGGAGAGAGTGAAGAAATTTTAAAAATTGTTCCATTAGTTAAAAAAATGGGGATTACATTGATAGGTATGGCAGGAAAAGAAAACTCGACTTTAGCAAAAGAATCTGATTATTTTTTAAATATAGCTATAAAAAAAGAAGCTTGCCCACTAGAACTAGCACCTATGTCTTCAACAACGGCTACACTAGCAATGGGTGATGCTTTGGCTGCAGCTTTAATGAAAGCTAGAGAGTTTCAACCAGAAGATTTTGCAATGTATCATCCTGGAGGAAGTTTAGGTAAAAAACTGCTTACTAAGGTAAAAGATATTATGTCTTCTGAAAATCTTCCAATGGTTAAAGAAGAAAGTTCATTTAAAGATGTGATACACTCTATTACATCTGGTAAGTTAGGATTATCTTTAGTTATGTTGGAAGATGAGATTAAAGGTATTATTACAGATGGCGATTTAAGACGAGCTTTAGAAGTTACTGATAAACCAATATTTGAACTAGAAGCAAAAGAGATGATGACATCTTCTCCAAAAACAATATCTCAAGAGGAGATGGCTGTTGATGCGGAAGAATATATGTTGAAGCATAAAATAAATGAACTTGTTGTTGTTGATGAAAAAAATTTAGTTGGAATTGTTCAGCTTTATGATACAGGGATTATAGAGTGAAAACAGTAGTAATAATTCCTGCAAGATTAGGTTCATCACGGCTTCCACGAAAAGTAATTTTAGATATATGTGGAAAACCTATGGTTCAACATGTGTATGAAGTAGCTCAAAAAGCTGATGGTATAGAAGAAGTTTATATTGCAACAGATTCTGCAGAAGTTGAAGCTATCTGCAAAAATTTTACTAACAATATTATAATGACAAAAGAGACTCATCAATCAGGAACAGATAGATTGGCTGAGGCAGTAGAATTGATAGAGTGTGATAATATTATCAATGTTCAAGGGGATGAGCCACTTATGGATGCTAACCTCATAACACAACTTGCTGAAATTTTAAATGACCCAACAAAAGAGATGGTAAGTGCGATGCACACTATAAAAACAACAGCAGAATTAAAATCTCCAAATGCAGTGAAAGTAACAGTAGATAAAAACTCTAATGCACTCTATTTTTCTCGCTCTATTATTCCTCATCATAGAGATGAATGGGAAACTCTTTTAAATCATCACACAACTATTCCATCTCCATTGAAGTTTTATAAACATATAGGAATATATGGGTATAAAAAAGATTTTTTACAAGAGTATGCTTCGATGGAACAAACATATTTGGAAAAACTTGAGAAACTTGAGCAGTTAAGAGTTTTAGAAAATGGTTACAAAATAAATATGATAGAAACAGAGTATGAACCAGTAGGTGTAGATGTCTTAGAAGATTTAGAAAAAGTGAGAGAGATAATTAAATGTCGATAACAGAAAAAGCAAAAAAGATAAAAGCGATAGTGTTTGATGTGGATGGTGTGCTTACTGATGGTGGGATTATTTATGATAACAGTGGTATGGAAATCAAACATTTTAATGTTAAAGATGGACAAATAATCTCTCATCTGAAAAAAGCTGGATTTGTTGTTGGTGCTATAACAGGAAGAGATTCTCAAGTTGTAAAAAATAGATGTGAAGAGTTAAAGTTAGATTTTCACTATCATGGTTCTCATGATAAATCAGTTCAGTATGAAAAAATTAAAAAAGTTTATAATCTTAAAGATGAAGAGATAGCCTATATAGGGGATGATATAATAGACTTAGCAATATTAACTAAATGTGGTTTGAGTGCAACTCCTTCTGATGCACGAGTTTATATTAAAAAATATGTAGATTATATAACGCCCTCTAAAGGTGGAGATGGTGCTTTGAGAGATTTGGCTGATTTTTTGTTAGATGAACAGGGCTTACTTGATGAAATATTAGAAAGTCACATCTGATTAAGCATAAATCGATATAATACAAAAAATTAAATCTACTTAAAAAGGTTTCTTCTATGAACAAAAGAATTACAAAATGTTTATTTCCAGCTGCTGGATATGGAACTCGATTTTTACCTGCAACAAAAGCTATTCCTAAGGAGATGTTACCAATTTTAACAAAGCCATTGCTTCAATATGGAGTAGAAGAGGCTGAGAGTGCATTACTTGATACGATGGCAATAGTTACAGGAAGAGGAAAGCGAGCGATAGAAGACCATTTTGATATATCTTATGAATTAGAAGA
Organism: uncultured Sulfurimonas sp.; assembly: GCA_964404655.1. GTDB lineage: Bacteria > Campylobacterota > Campylobacteria > Campylobacterales > Sulfurimonadaceae > Sulfurimonas. The sequence goes on from CAYOKX010000030.1 coordinate 18,684, forward strand.
TAATATTAAAGGTACAAAAAAAGAGCATTACTTAACAGATATAAGAGGAATGGTAGATAGATGTACTTTTTCTTATACACGACAAAAAGAGATGAAAGGTTTAGGACATGCTATATTGTGTGGAAAAACACTTATAGGAGATGAACCTTTTGCTGTTATTTTGGCTGATGACCTTTGCGATAATGCCGTAGGTGATTCTGTATTATCGCAGATGGTAAAACTCTATGAGAAATATCAATGTTCTATTGTTGCAGTGGAGGAGATACCTTTAGAAGATAGTTCTAAATATGGTATTATTGCTGGAGATAGTATAGAAAAAAATGTGATTCAGATTAGAGATATGGTAGAAAAACCTGAACCAAAAGATGCACCATCCAACTTAGCTATTATCGGTCGTTATATTTTAACACCTGATATATTTGATATTATTGAAAAGACAGAAGCTGGAAAAGGTGGTGAAATTCAGATTACTGATGCTCTTTTAACTTTATCTAAACAGAGTAAAGTGATAGCTTACAAGTTTGAAGGTCAACGATTTGATTGTGGAAGTATAGATGGTTTTGTGGAAGCAACAAACTATTTTTATAGTAAAAAAATCAAATAATGAATTATTCAAAAAATTTTTATGCTATAAAATCAAATGAAAATATTTTCAAAGCATTAGAAGAGGAAATAGAATATATAGGTTATTATAATCTTCCTTTTCAAAATACTTCCTCTATCAAACAATATGCAAAATCTATAACAAAAAAAAATATAGCAGTGATAGGAATAGGTGGCAGTACACTAGGAACTGTTGCTATATATAATTTCTTAAAAGAATCACATACTTTCAGTAAAACTTTATATTTTTTTGAATCAACAGACCCTATAGATATTCAATCGAAATTAAAAAAGCTTACTTTAATAGATACTCATTTCATAGTTATAAGTAAGTCGGGTACAACAATAGAAACTATTAGTATTTTTAAATATTTAAGTTCTTTAGTAACTATTGATTATAAAAACTGCACTATTATAAGTGAAAATGATTCAAAACTTACAAACTATGCAAAGAAACAGAATATAAAAACATTTGAAATTTCTAAAAATATTGGTGGAAGATTTTCAGTTTTTTCTCCTGTTGGTTTAGTTCCTTTAGCTATGATAGGTGTAGATATTGATAATCTGTTGTCTGGAACTAAAGATGTTAGAGATAGTTTTTTTACTAGAGGTAAATATTATGAAATAACAATGCAAAAAGCAAGATTTTTAGTTGAAAATAAAAATAGATTTACTATTAATATTGTTTTTTCATATTCGACAGCTTTAGAGGGTTTTAATAGATGGTATATTCAACTTTGGGGTGAAAGTTTAGGTAAAAAGAACATTAATGGTACTGTACAATCTTTAACTCCTATAGGATTAGTAGGTCCTGTTGATCAGCATAGCTTTTTACAGCTTATAGCTGAGGGGAAAAGAGATAAAACGGTAACCTTTATAAAAATAGATAACTTTGAAGAGAATATAAAAATTCCAATAGGAACATTGAATGGGTTTGATGATTTAGATTATATAGATGGTTTAAGTTTTTCCAAACTTATAGATAATCAAGCAGATGCAACAATAGAATCTATGAAACAACTTAAAGATATTCCTTATGATATATTAACGATAGATAAAGTCGATGAATATAATATAGCAAAGCTTATGTATAGCTATCAACTTTTAACATCTGCCATAGGAAAATTTGTACAGATAGATACCTATAATCAACCTGGTGTTGAGGCTGG
>CAYOKX010000031.1:0-20220 GCA_964404655.1 uncultured Sulfurimonas sp.
CATATCTTTTTCATCAAAAAAGTTTTTAAGTTTATGTTTTTTAGCAAAATCACGTGAGATACGTGCTTGATTTGCAGATGCTATATCTTTTGCAGGGATGAAGTGGTCAAGAACGATAGAAAATCCATCAGGATTAGCTAAAGACTCAGCACCACTATCTTCAAATGCTTTGATAGAGATAGGAGTAGTAATATCGTTACCGATAACCATATCGATATTTGAGCGGATGATTTCACCAGCAAATACCTCTTTGCCAACATGTTCTGAGAATATTTTTTCAGTTATAGTTTGAGCCATATAATAAACCTTTAAATGATATAATTAATTATGCGATTATATCATTTAAGGTTTAAATTTTGGATTTATGCTCTGTTCGAAACTCTTTCTCTATATATTTAATAATAGATTTGAGTGTAAAGTCATCATATTTTCTTGACCAACCAGACATATCATCTTTATATGTACCCCAAAATTTTCCACCATATTTAGCATAAAGAAACATCTGTTTCTCTGTTAAAAGAGTTTTTCTTAAGTTATAGGGATAGATAGACTTTTCAGGATTTCGTGTAGCTTCTCCATCTCCTTTTGCAGTTAATCCATGACACCAACTACAATTTCTTTTATATATCTTTTTTCCTCTTTTAAGCATTTTGTGCTCTCTTTTTTGAGAGATTTCATCACTTTTATCATAAAGTGTTTGAACCCTCTGTTTAGAGTTTGGATTGAATTTTTTACTTATATAATAAGCGATAGAACGAAGTTCATTCTCATCAAATACCGATTCAAAAGAGGGCATAATATCGGCAAGAGAACCCCAGTAACGAGAACCATGCTTAATAATTTGATAACTTTGTTCTTCATCAAGAATAGAACGAGATAAAGCTCTTGGCATCACAACAAGACGTAATTGAGGATTTCCTCTTCCATCTGCACCATGACAAGAGATACAAGTCTTCTCAAAAAGTGATTCTCCTAGTTTATAATCTTTTTCTGATGCAAAAAGCGATAAAAAAGTAAAAAATAATATAAATATTTTATTCAAAATAAAACTTTAATGTGCTGTTACTTCTAAAAGCATATTGGGATGAATTGCACACTCTACATCAAACTTTCCAGCACCTTTAACTCTAATTGTTGTATCGACACCAGCAGCTTGCATCCCTATATCAAACTCATTTTCTTCATCATCTGTATAAGCATTATGAGCAAAAGGGTCTGAGTTTCTAAATGTGATAGTATCACCAACTGTAACATCTAAAGAGTGAGGAATAAAAGTTTTCCCCTTTTGGTCTACTATATGATTTGTAGCATTTACACTTACTGTTACAATAGCTAGTAACAATATTTTTTTTAAAATTTTACTCATTTTTTATCCTTATTTTTATCTATTGTGGAAATTCTGTTGGAATTTGAAGTTTCATATCTGGACCTGTTAATGTCTTTAAAAAAGATGTTACTTTAGATATTTCAGACTCTGTCAACTTTCTATCTTTTATATATGTTGACCTATTTTTTACATTATGAGTATATCGACCACCATTAGCACAAATGTCAACTGCTTCTGTTAATGTTCTAACACTTCCATCGTGCATATATGGAGCTGATTTAGTAATATCTCTTAATGTTGGTGTTTTCATAACACCATACCAAGATGCACGTCGTTTCACAAGGTATCGCCCTAACTCTTTCCCTTGAAGTTCTCCATCATTTAAACCGATATTATGAAAGCTTCCATCTGAAAAATTAAATTTATCATGACAATCTATACAGTGTGCTTTATTTTTAAATAACTCAAAACCCTCTTTTGCATCACTACTAATAGCATATTTATCTCCCATCGCGTATCTATCAAATGGTGCAGTAGTTGAAACAACTGTTCTCTCAAAAGAGGCAATAGCTTTTGCTAAATAATCTTGTGTGATAACACCATCTGATTTTGGATATGCTATTTTAAATAGTTCTTGATAACCTTTAATTTTATTAAGTTTGGGAATTAAAATCTCTAAAGGCATATTCATCTCAACATCAGCTTCGATAGGTCCTAATGCTTGTTGCTCTAGTGTTTTTACTCTTCCATCCCAAAATTGACGATTTTGGTATGCAGTATTTAAAACAACTGGAGAGTTTCTCGGTCCTGTTCTACCCTCATGTCCAACAGCTTTTGAAACAGGTATTAAATCTGTCCAGCCTCTCATTGGATGGTGACAAGTTGCACAAGATATTTTTTCAGAACTTGATAATCTTTTATCAAAATAGAGTAGTTTACCTAACTCTATACGTTCTGGAGTTAGTTTATTATCTTTTGGTTGTGGTACTTCTATTGGTCTTAACCATTTTTTCATATCTTCTGTTGCATTTACAGAAGAAAAAAGAACAGTTACTAAAAGTGTAGCTAATCCTAATCTAGGAATCATTATAAACCCTTATGTTTTATTTTATTGAAATAGATTTTATCACACTTTATATATAAGGTCTATAAAAATGTTCTATTTATAAGAATATAATATACAAAATTAAATGATATAAAAAATGTGGCTATACTATACCAAAACATACTCTTATAGAAAACTTTTTTATCTCTATCTACAAAGAAAAAAGAGCATAAAGCATAGTATGTAGCAATTATCATAGAGAAATAGATAGCATATCCTATAAAATAATAATCACTCTGAAGTAAACAATAGGGACATCTATGAGATGGTAATTCATATATATAACTACTAAAAAAATAGACTATACTTAAGTACGATACATAGGCATAAACAGGAGATAAAAAAGCAACTAAATAGCGCTGTTTAACATAACTTGAGAACATTATTAAAATATAAAGAGTATAAAAACTTATAACTAACTCTAATATTGAAATATTAAATGGCAGTTGATTATTATATTGTGTTGAGTTATAAAGAGTTGAACAGCAAGAAACTGGATTTTGAGTTGAAAGATTTGTAAAAAAAAGATATTCTAAAACTATCTCTATACTCAAAAGAAAAAATATAACTAAAAAAAATATCATCTTCAATTGAAAATAGATAAACCCTTTTGATTGTAAATCGTATCTATTTAAAGTAAGCCATAACATCATCAAAATAACAAGAGATAGTTTTAATAGGATTAAAGGTTCCCCATAAATATTTGCACTAATAACACCTGCACCACACATAGCACCAGATATCATTGTTGAAAGTTTTTCAAGAGTTACTGTAAAATATGGTAAAACTATTATTTTAATAATTAAAGATATGTAGACAATAGTAGTGATAAGATAGGAAAGTTTTTCAAGTTTATATTGTAACTGTGTAGTTCTATCTTGTTTATAATTTTTTAAAATATAAAGAGTATTTATAAATGCAACTAACAAAATCATGAAAACTGTTATACTTATAAAAAATGAAATTATCACCTCATAACTAAAAAGTATATCACTCAAATCTGACCATCTTCTATAAAAATAATCCTATCTATAAAATCTTGCTTCTCAAAGAGTTGGTCATGTGTTGCTATTATGATAGTTTTACCACTCTCTTTTAATCTCTTAATTATCTCTATAAAAATTAAAGAGTTTTCCATATCTAAGTTTGCAGTTGGTTCATCACATAGGATAATATCTGGATTATTAATAATAGCTCTTGCTATAACTGTTCTCTGTTTCTCTCCACCTGAAAGTGTTGAAATTTTTTGAGCTCTTTTATGAAAAATATTTGCTATTTTCAGAGATTTTTCTATCTGTTCCTCTATCTCTTGCTTTGTTATATCTTTAATAACAACAGGAACTAAAAGATTTTCCTCTACACTCAACTCATCAAAAAGATAAAAACTTTGGGTTATTAATCCAACTCGATTTTTTCTATACTCAGAACTATATATATCTGAAAAAGATACAATATTTTCACCCTCTACCTGAACCTCTCCATCTGTTGGTTTCATAGTAGAAGCGATAATATTTAAAAGAGTTGTTTTACCACTTCCACTCACACCTTTTAGATATATAACTTCCCCTTTTTTTATAGTTAGGTTTATGTTTTTAAGTGCATGAAAATTAGTTGATTGTGTTGTGAATGTTTTATTTATATTTATGATGTTTATCATCTAACTAATCCCAAATACTTGTTGTATTCTTTTTAGATTTCAAAAGATATTTATCAATATATAAAACTCTTTTATCATAATATTTTTTAAAAAGAACATCTAAAGAATCAAAATGCTTATATATACTTTTATAAGAGGGAAGAGATTTTATAGAGAGAGGGAGTAAATCGATATAGCTCATAAAAGTATCTTTAAATTGAGTAGATAATGCGACTATATCCTTTCTTATATCATCTTCACTAATTGAAAAATTACTTCCCAACCAAATAAAATCTTCAAGAGTGATTTTTTTATTTTTATTTAAAATTTGCATTCCAATATCATTATCCTCTATCTCTTTATAAATACCAACAGTTGAAATATCATAATAGGGTGCTAACTGTATATCTTTTTCATTGGCACTATTGGTTTTATAAATTAAAGATATATTTTTAGCATGAAAATCTCCATGAGAAATAATAGTTGCAAAGATAAAAAACTTAAAAAGTTCTCTTAGTTCCTTTTTGTCTAAGTATTCATTTGCTATTTTTATCGCTTCAACTGCAAGAACTTTATATTTTTGTGTAGAGTGTTTATTTAACAAAGTTAATATATCGTGATGGTCAATTTTCAATCCATGAAATCTATCATAACGTTTAATGATATAGTGATAGTCATCATTATCCTTTATAATAGCATTATATTGTACTTTAAAACCAAAATCTCTAGCAATACTCATAAAAATATGTTCATTAATTAAGAGATACGGAATATAAGATGATTCTTTATTAAGAGGTTTGAAAGTAGAATAACCTTTGTTATAAGGTTTCATAATATATTCACTTTTATTGCTATTATCATATTTTATAGTTTGATTTTTTTCATCAAAAATAACACTAAATTTATATTGAAATCCACTCAATCTCGTAATTTTACTATTATTAAATTCAACAGGATAGAGCTTATCATTTGGAATATCTAGGGAGTATTCTAAAATATTTGGAAATTGATATTTTTGATTTAGTATCTCTTCTACTTTATCATTAAATATAAATATATCTTCTTGTATAAACTCTTTTTCATTATAATTATCTTCTCTATAAAATTCAAAACTTCCATGTATATTATTTAGATAAAGAAGTACTTCTATCTCATTTTTAATATTATATTTATGTTTAAGAAAATCTAGTTGTTCATTTTCTGGAAGAAGATTTTCAAAAATAGGAAAAAGTTTACTACTAAAATTTATTGCTTTATCTAAGCCTTTCAAATAGTTCTTTTCTTGAATTTTATCATAATATTTAAAAGTAATATTATTATCACTTTGTGTAAGTATTCCTATCGAATATTGATTTTTAATAACTATTATTTTAAGCATTTTAATCTTTTAAGTATCTATTTTTTTTAACTATATCTAAAAAGAACATTTAAAACAACTTTATAAATACTAAAGAAAACTATCGTTATAATATATAGTATATATACTATATATTTATGGTGGTTAAAATGAATAAAGATTTATTTTCTAAAAATATAGAGAATATAGTAAAATTAATGAAAAATCAAACTTATACTGCTACTCAGCTTAATAAACTCCATTCAAAATTAAAACAAAATCGATATATTGCTCAAGCTATGCCATTCACTACTTTTCTTCAAAAATTAATAAAACTACAAAAAAAACAGATAAATATTACAATGAATAATAAATATTTATCAATATACTCTTATGATGATGAAGTTAGCGAAACAAAAATGTTATTGGGGTTTAGAAAAAAATCTTTTTACTCTATGAGTAGTGTTCTTAATCTATTAGGACTAAGTGATTTTAGAGAGAATTTTATTTTTTTATCTCAAGAACTCCCTAATAAAAATTTACAAAAAAATAGTTTATCTCAAATCGCAATAGATACTGCATTTTCAAAAAAATATAGACGTACACAGATGATAGGAAAATATAAAGAAAAAAATATTATATTTTTAACACCAAAATATACAAATTACTATGAAATAATTACAGATAAAGAGGGTAATCGTTTCTCTTCTATAAATAGAGCTTTTGTAGAGATAATAGTAAATGTTCAATATTTTAAAAACTCTCTAAATATTATTGAACTCTTTAAACCTATAAAAAATAAACTAGATGTAAATACGATTTATACTGTTTTGGCAGTATTTGATTTTATATATCCATATTTTCAATGTATAGGGTTTTACTTACATAAAATAGGATTTAAAACTGAAGAGTTACAAGCATTCAAAAGTAGAGTTGAAAATTTAAAATTTTATACGGATAAAGAGCAAGAGAGTTATCAATATAACGAATATTGGCAAATGTACCATATTTAACTCATCCTATAACCTCACTAACATCCTTAACACTAACCCTCCAAACAGGGACGAGGATAGTTATCATAAAAGGTACTACAAAGATAAAGAATATAGTCACTAACTCTTTAAAAGATACATTTGGTGAAAAAGTCACTTCAGTTTTAAGGTTATCATATCCTAAAAATATCTGTTTTAAAAGTGGTGCATCTAAATCATATACAAAAAAATAAGCTAAAAAAATTCCGACTATATAGGCTGTAACTATCACTATAAAATTTTCAATCATCTTAAACTGAACTATCTCCCCTATCTGCCAACCACTTAAACGAAGTATAGCAACCTCCTTTGTATCTACACTTTTTATCATTGAATACCTCTGATATAAAATGAGTAAAAATGTAGTTAGAACTATAATATAAAGAACTAAAAATATACCACCCTTATAGTTATAAAGATTTTCATAATGTTTTTTAATATCTTTTTTTTGAATAACACGCATATTAAAATGAGACATTTTTAATTTATTAAAAACCATCTCTCTCTCATTTGGATTTGGAACATTTAAAATAATATCTGTTACATATCCCTCTTTAACACCTAAAATTTTTCGTGCTAATGCTATATCCATCATAACAATATCATTACTTACAATATTACTACTATTATCAAACTCATCATATATATAAACTTTCTCTTTTCCCCTATCTGGTGGGCGAAAAATATAATAGTCGAAATAGTGATACTCATCTAAAAAACTTTTAACACCTGCACCTATAATCATATTTTTTCGTTCTAAAAACTTATCTATATCGATACTATCTACTAAAGATTTAATGTTTTCAACTATCTCACTATCATAAAAATCGATACCAACTATCATAAAATAGATCTCACTTGGTTCATAAAAGTGCATCCCATATATGCGACCTTCAACTTTAGAAACTCCACTAAATTCTAAAAATTCATCTATCCATTCTTGAGGTGTGTCTAAAACCTTTCCAGCTCTATATCGTTGTAAAGTAAAATCTGCTTGTGCATCTAATGTAGTATAAATATCTTTTTTTATAGAGGAAGTTAAAAAAACAACTGCACTTACAAGAGCGATTAACAAAGAGGAAATAATAAAGATAGAGATATGCTTTTTTCTATATGTTAATAAAATAATAAGAAGAAAATTAAATCTATTGAGCATATATATAATCCATCTTATTTTGCTTTTTCATCTCTGGATATAAAATATTCGAAAAATCATTATAATAGATTACTCTTGATTGAAGATAGGATGTTGAAAGTGTCAAGTGAGGGAATTTTGTAATTTGTGCAAAGTTTTGTATCTTCTCATCTCTATATGATGAACCCTTCATAGTAGAGATAAGGAGAATAAAACTCATAACAATCGAACTAAAAAAAACTAAAAAATATTTGACAAGATTAGTTATCTGTTTTACTTACTATATTTTAATGCTTTTTTTATAAACTCAGTAGAACAGAAAAAAAGTGCCATAAATATAGGGTTAAGTTTTACATTATCATCTTCAATAGTTTCAAAAACTTTAAAATTAAAACCTACTCCATCTTCACTACTGTTTGAAGTTACAACAAACTCTAATGGTGCTAATGTTCGAACCATATTTAAAATCTTTTTTCGCTGTTTTGTATTATCGTTATTTAATATATTAAAATCGGGTGTTTCAGAACTTCTATGTGCTACTAAAATAGCATCAAGAACTTCAAACTTGTCTTTAAATACTATCTTATTCCATTTGATAGTAGTTTTATCTGAAGATATTTTACATCCCTTATATATAAGTGCATTTGGTTTTTGAGCTTTCATCGCTTCTATAAGTGCTAACAAAAAATTTGTTCCACCCACATTTTCACTTGCTTTTGTCATAAAAAGATGAATCATCATCTTTGTTTCTTCATTTTGTTTGTTAAAATTACACATATATTTTATTCCTCTTTCTTATATATAACATAGTGATTTTTACCACTATTTTTAGCTTGATACATCGCATTATCAGCATTTTTAACCAAAGTATCTATATCTAAGGCATCATTTGGATAGGAGGATATACCTATACTTGCACCTATCTGAATATTATTATGATTGATTTTAAAAATCTCTCCTAAAGCGATAATAATCTTCTTTGCAACTTTTGTAGTATTTGTTGTATCTTGAATATTTGTAACCAATACTATAAATTCATCACCACCTATTCTTCCAACTATATCTACTTCCCGTATATTCTCTTTCAATCGTGATGAAACTTGAATTAAAAGCTCATCACCTGCATCATGACCAAAAGTATCATTTACACTTTTAAACCCATCTAAATCGATAAACATAACAGAACAATTACTTTTACTTCTTTTAACTCGTTCTATCTCAAGTTCTAACTCTGCATAAAAATATGCACGATTAGGTAAACCAGTTAATTTATCCATAAGTGCCATATTTTTTAACTTAATATGTACCACTGTTACATAGATACTAAATAAGAAGAGCAGTGTAATAATAGAGAAGAGCAACATTTTAATATATGTCTCCTCCAATGATACTCTATTTAAATAATCTGATGCTGCATATAGTGATATATATGCTATCTTTTTATGTAAATTTTTTATTGGTAAAAAGGTGATAATAACATTTTTATTTTCAAATTTAGTATCTATGGAAAAGGAGAGTCCCTTATCCATTGTTGTTTCAATATCAGAACAAAGTCCCTTATCTTTAAAAATTTTATCTATCGTTCTATCTATCTTATAGTTAAGGTTTTCAATAATACGAAAATAATCTTTATGCTCAGGACTTTCAGCATAAGAATCAGAGATAAATTCAATCCAACTATTTTTATTAACTTCAGATTTTAAAATAAGAAAATGCTTATCTAAAACTGTTTTACCTGTTAAATTTTTTAGTAAAAATGAACCATCAAATGATATTTCCATACTCCCTATATATTGCTGATTATCTCCATAAAGAGGGTAAACATATCTAAAACCGTTAGAAATTTTACCTATTTCAAACCCTTCACTTGCCTTTTGAGTGGTATTGGTTAAAGCAACACTCTCTCTAATATCCGATAAGTCATCTCCAAACTTTGTAGGTGCATGCATACGTAAGAAACTAATATTATTTGGTAAATAAAAATGAATATGTTTTATACCCATACGAGATAAACGTTTATATCTTTTTTTCAGAAGTTTATATATTTTTTTTCTTAATATATCTTTTTTCTCTATACCAGTATCATGAACCTGTTCAAAAAGATTTATAAATCTTTTATTGTCTTGGTACATCAAAAATACATCATTAGACATAATTCTCAAGTATCTATATTGAGTTTCATACTTTATTTGTAATGTTTCAGTCTGAATAGCAAGATAGTTTTTTTTCTGATACTTAAAAAAATAATCGATTGAAAGATTAGATATAAATATAAAAAAAACAAAAATCAAAAAATGCTTGTAAAATTTAGTAGTAATATTTTTCATAGACTACTATGATAACATAAATTGTTTTTAAAACTTCTAACTGAAACAACTATTAAGTAATTCATTCATTCAAATTTATTTAAGCAAGTCGTAATATCAAAAGGATTATGATGTCATAACGAAAAGAGGACAAAATTTGTCTTATTTAAAAACAGGGTCTTTTAAACCCTTTATTAAAGGTATAAAATGCAAGTTTATTTAGATAACAATGCCACAACAATGGTAGACCCATTAGTTGTAGAGGTGATGACTCCATTTTTTAGTGAAATGTATGGTAACCCTAACTCTCTTCACAAATTTGGAACAGCTTCACACCCTGCACTTTCTCGTGCAATAGACCAAGTATATACAGCATTAAATGCTAATGATAATGATGATGTAGTTTTTACATCATGTGCAACAGAATCAAATAACTGGGTTTTAAAATCTGTTTTCAGTGACTATATAGTAAATGGTGATAAAAATCATATAATCACTTCAGAAGTAGAGCATCCATCAGTTTTATCAACTTGTAAATGGCTAGAAGAAGAGGGTGTAAAAGTAACCTATCTTCCAGTAAATGACCAAGGTGTAGTTGAAGCACATACTGTTAAAAGTTTCATCACAGATAAAACAGCTTTAGTTTCTATTATGTGGGCTTCAAATGAAACAGGTATGATAAATCCTATCGATGAAATTGGTCAAATCTGTAAAGAAGCAGGTGTTTTATTTCACTCAGATGCTGTTCAAGCTGTTGGTAAAATTCCAGTAGATTTACAGATGACTCATGTTGATTTTGTATCTTTTTCTGCACACAAATTTCATGGTCCTAAAGGTGTAGGAGCTTTATTTATCAAAGATTCTCAGCCATTAACTCCACTTTTACATGGTGGTGAACATATGGGAGGACGCCGTTCTGGTACTCTTAATGTTCCTTATATTGTAGGAATGGGAAAAGCGATAGAGTTAGCAACAAAAAATATTAATGCAACAATGGCAAAAATTAGAGCAAAGCGTGACCATTTAGAAAATGAACTTTTAAAATTAAGTGATACTTTTACAGTAGGTGATAGAACAAACCGTACACCAAACACTATACTTATATCTATTAAAGGTGTTGAGGGTGAAGGTATGCTTTGGGACTTAAATAATGGTCAAATCGGAGCATCAACAGGTTCGGCATGTGCTAGTGAAGATTTAGAAGCTAACACTGTTATGTTAGCTATTGGTGCAGATAATGAGTTAGCTCACACAGGTATCAGGCTTTCACTTTCACGTTTTACAACAGATGAAGAGATAGAGTATACGATAAACCATTTTAAAGATGCAGTTGCAAGATTGAGAGCGATATCTAGCTCATTTGCAAAACAGCAACCAACAAAAGGTGGCGAAGCTACTGAGTGTTCAATACACTAAAAATAGAGTAAAATATATAAAAAATAAAATATAGGAGAATATATCATGGCAAAAGCAGATATGTTAGGCGAGTCTTTATGGGACGCGTATTCAAATAAAGTAACAACACTTATGAACAACCCAAAACATCAAGGGGAGCTGTTTCAAGGTGAAGTAGAAAAAAGAGGCAATAAACTTATCGTTGCAGATTTTGGTGCAGAGAGTTGTGGTGATGCCGTACGTTTATATTGGGAGATAGACCCAGCAACAGATAAAATCATCAACTCAAAGTTTAAATCTTTTGGTTGTGGTACTGCCATAGCTTCAAGTGATGTTATGACAGAACTTTGTATAGGAAAAACAGTTCAAGAAGCTGTAAAAATTACAAATATTGATGTTGAACTTGCTCTTCGTGATGACCCAGAAACACCAGCAGTTCCACCTCAAAAGATGCACTGTTCGGTAATGGCTTATGATGTTATCAAAAAAGCAGCTGGTCTTTATATGGGTGTTGATAGTGAAAGTTTTGAGGAAGAAATTATCGTTTGTGAATGTGCAAGAGTAAGTCTTACAACACTTCAAGAGGTTATACGTCTTAATGATTTAACAACTATTGAACAGATTACAGACTACACAAAAGCGGGTGCATTTTGTAAAAGTTGTATCAAACCTGGTGGACATGAAGCGAAAGATTACTATCTTGTAGATATTTTAGCGGACACTCGTAAAGAGATGGATGAGGAAAAGATGAAAGCTGCTGCTGATGCTAGTGCAAATGGCGAAGCTAAATTTGAAGATATGACATTAGTACAACAAATAAAAGCTGTTGATGCAGTTGTAGATGAAAATGTACGTCAATTTCTAATCATGGATGGTGGAAATATGGAAGTTATCGACATCAAGAAAAATGATGAGTATACTGATGTATATATCCGTTATCTTGGTGCTTGTAACGGTTGTGCTTCTAGTTCAACAGGTACACTTTATGCGATAGAGTCTACTCTGAAAGAGAAACTCTCTAAAAATATTCGTGTTCTTCCTATCTAAATAGTATTAAAAGTTTAAAAGTTAGCATCCCCTGTTTTTAACAGGGAGCTACCTCCTCACAAACCAACATCTCCCACCCATGAAAAATAAGCACAACTTTTTTAACTTCTAAACCTTTATCTGTATGTTCTGTTACAAGAGTATCTTTTTCATATCTATTAAGTTGAGTTATCGCTTCCTCTTTTAGTTTTTTAACAATATCTTTATCTGCTTTATCTGTAAGTTTTATATATTTAAACTCTAATAATCCAATATATTTAACATAAGGATTAAATGGTTTTATTAAAATATCTACAAACCCTTTGTTGAGTTCTAATTCACTCTTTATCACATAATAGGGACTCAAAGAGAGATAAGCCATATACATAGACTTTACACTTTGCTCTTTATAGATATAATCTCTTATTCCTGTATTTTCTTTTATCATCTGTGCTAAATATTGAAATATATTTAACTTTCCCTCTAGTGCAAAACTCTTTAAATATTCATCAATTTTATCTGTATTAAGTTTAAATACTTTTTCCAATTCGAGAGTATCTTTTAAAAAATCAATATCTATTCTTTTTACTGTTTCATTTGGTATTTTTAGATTTAGGTCAAGTTCACTACTATCAATAGTTACTAATCCTAAATAAAACATCAAAGATTTAAAGTTATTTGTTTTTTCAAGATGGAGTGCTGAAAAATCTTGGACAAGATTTGGAACTGAAACTGTATCTCCTGCTATAAGGGTTTGAAGTGTTTCAAAATTTCCATTGAGTTTTTTATTTGTATATACTATATTTCTAAGTTTAGAATAATCACTTCTTACATTTATATCTATCATCTCTTTTGGAAACTTGTTACTTATTTGATATTTATTTATAAAATAAAGAATCATATCTGTATTAAATATTTTTTGGTCACTATCTTCACTAAAATTATAATTGTTATACCACTCTCTCAATACTCTTTTATCAATATCTAATTTATAATAAGAGAGTATCTCACTTAACTCCTCTTCATTAAACCCTATCATATCATTTAAATCTGGGTGCATAGAGATATTTGAACCTATATTAAACCCACTTGTAACATCAAACATTGTCATCGGTGTTACACCTGTTATAAACATTCTTTTTAATGGAGAATCATTACCACTTGTTGCTGTTTTTAACACTGTAAAAAACTGTTTAAATGATGCTGTTTTTTCACTCACCAAACCTAAATACTCTGTTTTTTCTCTTAATAGAAGCTTATTTGCAAAGTTATCATATTCATCTATTAAAATCATTAATTCTAATCTATTCTCTTCTGCATAAGAAAATATATTATTAAATAAAATAATTGGATTACTATGTTTTTCAACATCTAGTTTATATTTTTTAATAAAAGAGTTCATTTTTAAAATAAGATATGTTCTAAAACTCTCCTCAACATCATTCACATCAATTCCACTAAAATCAAAACGCATAATAAGATATTTATTTGCTAATGGAGTCGTATTTTTCCCTATATAGGTATCACTAAACATCATCTCAAAATCATCTTTATAGTTTTTGTCATAATAGGCTTCAAGCATTGCAATAAAAAGAGATTTACCAAATCTTCTTGGTCTTAAAAAGATTAAAAATCTTTCATTCAAATTTTCTAATTTTTCTATAAATTTTGTTTTATCAATATAGTAGAAATTTTCTTGTTTGATATTTTTATAATCTGCTTGTCCGTAAGGTATCTTTTTCATCAAGTTTTGCCTATTTTTTTATTTTTATAAAAATGAGAAGTTTTAAACGAACTCAATCCTCTAAAATTCTCTCTATCTGTTCCATAGCATCATCATTTTTCAATCTAAATTTTATCTCTATTCTTCGTGATTTAAGTTTATCTTCTCTATTGTTACTATCTTTTATCGTATCCAAATAGGAACGCCCACTTGCTACCAAAAGAGATTGAAGGTTATTTATCTTTGTAAACTCTAAACTTAAAAGATAATTCATAACAGCATAAGCCCTTTGCTGAGAAAGTTCTAAGTTATGAAGATAACTCCCATCACTATCGGTATGCCCCTCTATTATAATTCTATCGAGTTGATTTTTTATCTTAGGGTTAAATATAAGAGAGCCTATATAGTTTATAAATACTCTTTTTAACTCCTCTTTTGATTGCTCTTTGAGTAAAGCACTTGATTTATCAAAGAGGATGTTAGAGGAGAGGCGAAGAGAACCACTTTTCATATCTATGGCAACTTTATCACCTAGAGTTGTTCTAAGTTGTGTTATCACTTGAAGTTTTATCCCTGTTAAACCCTTTATTTTTGCCTTTTTATCCTCTACCTCTTGCATCAATATCTCTAAATTTTTATCTTTAAGAGTTATATCATCTTTTGTATCTTCTAACTCCTCTGATTTTTTTGCTAAAAGATATTTTAGTTTTTTTATTTCACTATCACGTAAAAAGAGTCTACTTTTTGTACTATCAAGTGAACTATTTTTAGAATCAAGACTGTTTTTTAAAACGATAGATTTTACAACAATAGCCCCTATAACTAAGATAAAAACAAAAAGTAATCCAGCCATCAAGTCAGCATAGGAGAGCCAAAAATTTACCTCTTCACTATTAGATTGTTTTTTAAACATCTAACTCTCTTTGAACAGTTTTTATAGCCTCTTCACTCTCTTTATTTATCTTTGTTGTAAAATCAAAAAGTTTATTATCTGTGATGTTATTGAGTTGCATCTTAAAAGATTTTGTAGTGGTTGTAAACTCCTCTAGTGTTTGCTTTATCTCATTTCTTGTTATAACAGCTGTTTGTGAGTTATCTACCTCTTGGAGTGCATTTACGAGGTTTAAAGAGTTTTCATTGAGTTTGTTAGATATATCTGTAAAACTACTATTCATCTCCTCCATAAACTCTTTTATCTTCTCTATGTTGTTATTATTTACTGTTTGTGCTAACTCTATATCGAAACTTTTTTTAATATCATATTGACGATATTTGTATATCTGAAGCTCCTCCTGTGTCCATAACTCTCCCTCTAAATGCTCCTCTATCTCACTCACATAACTATCTACTTTACTCACACCTCTTTTTTCAAAATATGTCCATAGAAGTGATAAAAGTATCCCATATATAGAAGCATAAAAGGCGGAACCCACCCCACTTAAAAGAAGTGAAATCTCTCTATCGAGTGATGCAGTATCTGTTACAGAAAAGTTTGGCATAGAGATAGCGATAGCTATAAATGTTCCTAAAATTCCTAGCATAGGAAAAACTGAAGAGGCAACAGATACAAAATTATCATTTCTAATATCTTTATAATAGTTATCTAAAAAATGTTTTACATCTAAGATAGATTTTGTTTGTGTCTCTATCGTTATACTATTTTTTTTCAACTGTTTTTGTAAGTCACCCTCTAAAAGTGTATCTGAAGTGTGCATCATACATACACTATAATTTGCATTATGTCGAATAAAAAAGAGAAATATAACAAAGATAAATCCTATAATACCCAAAGAGTGACTAGGTACATTCAAAGGGATAAAACCTAAAAAACCTGCTATCATAAATAGTAAAAATAGTGATGGAATAAAAATAATAACAATAAAATTTGACCAACAACTATTTTTTTCTGATACTTTTTTCATTTTTATCCTATAAATATTTTTTTATAAAACTATACCATTAATTTCACAGCAAACAAAGCTAAAAAAGAGTAAAATTGTGTATGAAATTTCTATTATTATTAACTGTTGCAACATACCTTTTTGCACAAACTATTCACTCAAGTGTTTCTTCATACTATGAAACGAAAAATTTTACAAACTCTAAACAGAAAAATGATGCTATTGTTTATGGTGTTGGAGCAGATATTCACTCTGCTAATTCTGCCTATAAAATCGCTTATGAACAGGGTGATACAGATACAAAAAAATCACCTAAACTCACAGAAGATTTAGAAACAGCAAAACTTTTTTTACAATATAGTTATAGAGTAGCTGATAAACTCTCACTCAATATAAACTATATCAATATCTTAGAAGACAATATTGCCATCACTCAAGGTGGTCAAACATATGGTTTAGGTATTGGATACAAGTTCAATATAATTTCACTCCATATCAATAATTTTTACACTCAGTATGATGATTTTAATGTCAATCAAATCGATACAGATATTGAATATAAAACAGCTTTAAATAGCATAAAAATAAAATTTAATCTTTTAACAAAATATATTCAGATTGATGATACGAATGTAAATAGTTTTACAAAAAATGCAGATGAAAACTACTTTACAACAGGAGCAAAATTTCATCTTCACTATCAAGGGTATCATTTTGGGTCTGCTATCTACCTTGGAAAACGGGCTTTTAGTGTTATGAATGATGGATTTAAAATCCAACATCATGCTATGGAGTTTGATGAAACTTATGCTATTGGACTCGGAAAAAATATCTCTAATTTTGTAATACGTTTACAATATATCTATGCAACAGCTACCGAACTTCCTATGAGTAATAAAGATGTAAAAGTATCTAACACAAAATTGTTACTAAACTATAAATTTTAACAGATGAATTTTCCAGATGAATGGACTCAAAAAGAGTTTTTAGAAAACAGAAAAGAGTTAGAAAAAGAGGGTATAGAGGTTCTTTTAATCGACACTATCAACTCTCCCATAGAGAAAGCAGATACTATTTTATACAACCCTTTTGAACTAAAAAAATATCCTGATGGGACAATCTTTCTTTTTTACTGTGATAGTGGCAATGCCTCACTTGATAGACTCAAAGAGTATAAAGCAAAGTTTCCAAAACAGCACTGTATATCTCTTAAAGGTGGAAGAGGCTATTGGCGTAAAAATATGATGATTTTTTAATCTTTTTTATGCACAGGCATCTTCAACCCTAAAAACTTAACTCTCTCTCTTACCTCTCTCATAAACTTAGGGCCAGGGTCTGCTTTGTAAGTTCTATATCTTCTATTATGCTCTAGCCATAAGGAAGTTTTTTCCATATCAAAATACTCAAGGTGTCCTAAAAGATACTCTATTTTAGGATATTTTTGTTTAAGATATTTGATCAATTTTGCATTTGCTATCACTTGGGCTTGTGTTAAATCCTCTACCCTATTTCTTGCCCCTCCAACATTCTCGATTCCTATCGCATTATAATTTAAACCTATTGTATGTCTAGCCATCCAATTATCAGGCATTAACTGATAGATAGTTCCATCTCTGTCTATTAAAAAATGAGCAGATACATTGACTAAACCTGCTCTTTTAATATACTTTCTATCTGATATAATTTTCTCTTTTTTCATTGAGTTAAAACACCACGAAAAGTTCATCATTCCTGTCCAGTGCAATACAATACTTTTAGGTTCTATCTTTATATCTTTTACATCCAATCCATAATGAGTTTTTATATATTTTTTTGTAAGTGAAATACGCTTTTTACCAAATATAATAGGTTTAGAGATAATAGAATTCTTAGTATGCAGATTTTCAATTCTTCGATTTGATTCTATAACTCTTTCATATTTAATAGAACCATTTTTTAGCTGTTTATAAATTATCTCTATCAACTCATCTAAATCTTGCTTTGCTAACTGGTTGCCAAATAGAAGTATATCTACACCAGCATTTATCGCTAAGGTTACACTTTGCTTCAAAGAATAACGGTTTGTTATAGCTTTCATCTGCATATCATCACTTACTATTAAACCCCTATAATGCAATTTTCCTCTTAAAAGTTGTGTGTTTATTTTGTATGAAAGTGTTGCTGGATATTTTTTATCTAAAGTGTCATTGAAAACATGTGCTGTCATTATCATATCTACACTATTACTTTTTATAAGTTTTTTATAGGGTTCTAGCTCTCTTATTGTCCATGTTTTAGATATATCTACAAAACCTTTATGTGAGTCTCCAACAGAAGAACCATGCCCAGGAAAATGTTTTAAAACACTTATGATATGTTTATCTTTTTGACTTTGCATAAATATTTTTGCATATTTTGTAGTGTGTTTCAAATCACCAAAAGAGCGTTGTAATCCTTGTATAATTCTATTTCTTGGATTAACTGCCAAATCAACAACAGGAGCAAAGTTACAGTTTATTCCACAATTTTTTAACATTTGAGATTGTTTGTCATAAGCTTTTTTAGCATCTAATCTATCCATTTTAGAAACTTTAAATGCAGAAGGTATTTTCACAAAGCCATCTTTAGATTTTAATCTTGAAACCTTTCCTCCCTCTTGGTCAATAGAGATTAGAAGAGGTTTCTTTGCAAAAAGTTTTAATCTTTTAGTAAGTATTGTTAATTGTTTGGGGGAGCTTATATTTTTTACTCTTCTTCTATCTTTGTAAAATTTGTCAAAAAGAATAACTCCACCTAAATCATATTTTTGAATATCTTTAACAATCTTAGAATTTTTATTCACCATTCTATTTTCAAATCCAATGATTATCATTCTTCCTATCTGTTTTTTAACTCTCTCTTCACTTATATCATTTATATTTATTGCATTTAAGGTTACAACGACTATTAAAATAGATAAAAAATATCTCACATCTGTTCCTATTGAAAAATTATTTTATTTATATCATCTATCTTATTAAAAAGTAGTGCTTTTGTAACCTCTTTTGTCACTTTTTTTGGCTCAAAATGGTCACTCACTACTTTTAATATATATTTTCTTTTAATAGCCGTAGAGTGTGTAACAGCATCATAAAACCCAAAAGATTCCATATCTACTATATCATATTTTATCTCTGCTATCTCTTCATCTGAACAGTATATCTCATTTTTTGTATCATCATTTAACTCATACATCTGCTCTTTGTATTTTATCTTACTAATCTCAATAAGTTCCCCTATTTTATATCTATCATTAGCCCCACAAATGCCTATATTTAGATATATATCTTCATCTGTTATATCAAATTGGTTTATTAATGCCTGTGTAGCTAATCGTGCTTTATCAACCCCTACACCACTTATAATTAGAGTTATATTCTTATCTCTAAAAATTTTATATGCTCCTAAACTCTCCTTTTTCAATCTATATTTATCGATAAATGCTTGAGCTTCAGGCTTGAGTGCGCTTATAATATAAACCATATAAAAAATCTCCTATTTGTAATATTTATGCTATCATACAATAAAAAGATAGGATGATTTTATGGTAATAGAAAATGTAGATTATTCAAATATAAACTTTGATGAGATGGCGACTTTAATAGGCTTAAAACCAAAACATATTCCAATGCTAATAGGAAGTTTTTTAGAGGAATCTATATCTATTTTAGAAGCTTTAGAAAATGCTATCGATGAAAAAGACTTTTCAGCAATTAAAGCAAATGCTCACTCTATAAAAGGAAGTGCTGGAAATTTAAAATTTAATGAAATTTATGAGATGGCAAAAAAGATGGAACTCTCAGCAACTGAAAGTTCTGAACTTGACTATAAAGCCTATTTTAAAGCAGTAAAAGAGGCAATAGCGACAATACCAAACTAAATATATTTTATTTAAGTTTATTTAGATATAATTTCGTAACTTCTCTTTAGACCTGTGCAATGATTGTCTTGGACAATGTGTCAGGGTAGGAATACAGCAGCACACCCGATGCAATTATGTGCCGCAGGTATCTGGAGAGAAGCCTTTTTCTAACTCTCTTTTTAAAATCACTCTATTCAAAACCTATTTCAATTCACTTAAAAAAAACATACTAAAATTATTTAGAAATTTGTAAGAAAATTCAGGTATTATTTCACTCATAAACGACCTCCCTGGTGTGTTGGTCGTTTACTTCACTAATTTCTAAATATATCACTATCCCTCAAGATAAAAACTTTTCGTTATAACAAGATAGGATGCTTTTTTTGTATGTTTTATATTTATAGTTTTTTCTATAAGTT
>CAYOKX010000032.1:0-19238 GCA_964404655.1 uncultured Sulfurimonas sp.
TATAGATGATATTAAAGATGAGATTGAAAGATTGAATAGAGAAGTTGAAAATTTCATCATAGCAGATAATTTTGATAAGTTAAAACAAGAGGCAAATAGTTTAACAGTAGAAATAAATGATTTTAGAAACAAAATATTTTTTGCTAGAAAAAAATTAAACCTTAAAGAGTTGAATTATGGAAATTCTGAAAATATAGATGTTGATATAGAAAAAATTGAAGAACTTTTTAATGAGGCAAATTTCTTTTTTGAAGGAAAAATAACAAAAAGATTGGAACAATCACAAGAGTTTCATAATAATCTAATAAACAATAGAAAAAAAAGATTATCTACTGAAATTAAAGATTTAAATAGCATAATAAAAAAATTAGAGATTGATATGAGTTTTCTTTCTAAAAATAGAGATAGTATCCTTAAAGATTTGAATAATAAAGGTGCTTTAGAGGAGAGAGATTCTTTAAAAGATAGAATTAAAACCCTTGAAAATGAAAAAAATGGTTTAGAAAAATATGAACATATTTTAAGTGAGTTTAAAAAAGATAAAAGTTCACTAGAAGTTGATGATGCTCTTATTAAACAAGAGAGTATATCTTATCTTGAAAAAAATCATAAGCATTTAGAGTTTATACAAAAAACATTTAGAGAATTAGTAAAACAGTTTTATGATACACAAGGTGGTTCTTTAAAAATTGAGGAAGCACCAACAGCTAAATATCTTTTTACTATAAATGCACATATTCCAAAAGAGGGTTCTCAAGGAGTGGGGGAAGTTAAAATTTTTTGTTACGATGTTTTATTATATAAATTAAACAAAGATATATTAAATTTTTTAGCTCACGATGGTTGTCTATTTTCAGAGATGGATAGAAGACAAAAATCAACAATTTTCAAAGTGATTTTAGAGCTTATAAAAGATAAAGATTTTCAATATTTTTTAAATATAGGAGATAATACACTTAATGAAATTTTAGATGAAGAGAATGAAATAAATATCTTATCAGACGAGGAGAAAGAGATTATTAAAAGTAGTATAAGAGTTAGACTCTCTGATAAGGAAGAAAAAAATTGGTTATTTGGAGAGAGTTTTGATTAAAAATATACCTGATGGGTGGAGAGTTGAGAAGTTAGTGAATATATCTAGCATTTTAGATGGAGATAGAGGAAAAAACTATCCAAAGCAAGAGGATTTTTCTGATAATGGTTATTGTTTATTTTTAACTACTAAAAATGTTTCAAAAAAAGGTTTTAATTTTACTAGTACACAATTTATTTCAAAAAATAAAGATGAAATATTAAGAAAAGGTAGATTAGAAAGAAATGATTTAGTTATTACAACAAGAGGAACAGTAGGCAATATAGCATTTTTCAATCAAAATGTTCCATTTGATATTATTAGAATAAACTCGGGAATGGCTATAATAAGAATTACAATAAAAGACTTGACTTATTCATTTGTAAATACATATTTTAGAAGTAATATTTTTTATAGGTATGTTTCTGAAATAATTAGTGGTTCTGCCCAGCCTCAGATTACTATTACAAAACTAAAAAATCTACTTATCCCAATCCCACCCCTCCAACAACAAAAAAAAATAGTAAAAGTTCTTGATATTAGTTCGGCATTGATAGAGAAACAGAAAGAGCTTCTAGCAAAGTATGATTTATTTTTAAAATCTAAGTTTATAAAGATGTTTGGTGACCCTGTTTTAAATCCTATGGGGTGGGAGGTTGAAAAGCTAAAAGAAATTTTATTAAATATTGACAGTGGTTGGAGCCCAGTTTGTCAGAATAAAAGACGAAAAAATACCAATAACGGAATATTGAAATTATCTGCTCTTTCAAATGATGTGTATAATTATTTAGAAAATAAAGAAATGATAGATGATATTGAACCAAAAATAAATAATTTGGTCTCAGATGGAGATTTATTGTTTTCAAGAAAAAATACGTATATGCTTGTAGGAAGTTGTGCTTATGTTTATCAGACAGAAGATAATTTATTTATTCCAGATTTAATATTTAGACTTAATACAAAAGACACTGTAAATAAAATCTTTTTATGGAAATATTTAAGTAATGAAATTGTAAAAGTCCAACTTAGAAATATTGCTAATGGTGCAGCAGCTTCAATGCCAAATATTTCAAAAACTAAATTACTTGACTTTAAAATATTATTACCAACAATTGACCTACAAAACAAATTTGCCAAAATAGTAGAAAAAATAGAAACTATTAAAACAAAAGAAACTCAAAAGTTAGAGCATTTAGAAACTCTTCATAGTAGTCTTATGGATAAGGCTTTTAGAGGGGAGATACAATAGACCCAGTCTATCTATTCTAAAAGTTAATTTAGAAAGCCTCCCTTGGAGTCTTGTCAATAGATGGGAACTTTGAGTGAATTATACATAAATTTAGTAATATTGTAAGGAAATAAAATAGTGATAGAATATACTTCATCAATAAAAAATTATTTTAATGAGAAAAGTAAAACATTAGAGGGTTTTAGCATTATTGGTCAGTGTGATGGATTAGTTAAAAAGACTATAAATGCTAATACTTTTGAAGTTGTTATAAGTGATGTAACGATAGAAAAGAATATAAAGCATCATAGTGATTTAAGTATAGATGATTATAAAATTTTAAATTCTATGTTAAATGATTATCATTTTTTAGTAAAAGATGGAGATAAAACAGCAGGAATAATCTATACAGAAAAAATAGAATATTATTATGCTTTAAAAGCAACAAAAAGTGGAGAAACTATATTTTTAACATCTTTTAGAAAAACAAATAAAAATGATATAAGAAGAATAAAAAATAAAGTTAAAAGAGGGTTGGCTAAAATAGTGCTAGAAAAACAAAACTAAAGAGCGATGGACTCTCACCCCCATCCAAAACCCGTTCTACTAAAATGTAGCGGTACGACCGAGAGATTTATCGCGTCTTCTCTTTAGTTTGTATAGTTGGATTATATCAAAAAAGTGTAAAAAGTATATACTTAGTATACTAAAAATCATATATTTATAAAAAATGGAGAAAAAATGTTCATAAGAACCGAAGTAAAAAGTAAAATAGATGGTATTTGGAGTAAATTTTGGAGTGGTGGTATCGCTAATCCTTTGAATGCCATAGAACAGATAACAGCACTTATATTTTTAAAGATGCTTAACGATAAAGATAATCAAAAAATTGCACAATCCTCTTTTATAGGGGAGGAGTATAACTCTATCTTTGATGTTCAAATCAACCCTGAAGATGAAGAGGATAACCGTACCTATAAGATGGCAAAATGGGATAACTTTAAAGAGTTAGATAGTGAAACTATGCTTCATACTGTGAGAGATGTAGCGTTTGCATTTATAAAAACCTATAATGAGGGAAGTGAGTTTAATAAATCTATGAAAGATTTAGCTTTTATCATCACTAAACCATCTCTACTAAGTGAAACAGTTGCATCTCTTGATACTGTTTTTGAACTGTTAGAGGAGGATGATAACGGGTTTATGGATAGTTTGGGTGATATGTATGAATACCTTTTAAGTGAGATAAGCTCAAGTGGTAAAAATGGTCAGTTCAGAACACCTCGCCATATTATAAAGATGATAACTCAACTTGTAGACCCTCAAATAGGGGAAAAAGTGTTTGACCCAAGTTGTGGAACAGCAGGATTTTTAGTAAGTGCCTATACGTATATGCTTCAACCCTACACACCAAAAGATGGAAAATTAGGTGCAAATTTAACAGATAGTGACCTATGGGATACTCTCTCTGAAAAAACTTTTTTTGGAAATGATAGCGATATAAGTATGATACGTATATCTATGATGAATATGATGCTCCACGATATAGAAAAACCAGATATAAAACAGATAGACACTCTCTCAAAACGATACAATGAAAAAGATAAATATCAAGTTGTTTTAGCAAATCCACCCTTTAAAGGAAGTATAGATAAAGAGGATAAAAGTGAGGTGTTTAAGATAAACTCAACCAAAACAGAACTTCTTTTTGTAGATCTAATATCTCGTGTCTTAGATATTGGTGGTCGGGCAGGTGTTATCATCCCCGATGGTGTTTTATTTGGTAGTTCTAAGGCACATAAAACACTCCGACAAAATCTTTTAGAGAATAATGAACTTAAAGCTGTTATATCTATGCCAAGTGGAGTTTTTAAACCCTATGCTGGAGTATCTACTGCTGTACTCATCTTTGTAAAGGGTGGTTCAACCTCAAAGGTTTGGTTTTACGATATGCAAACAGATGGATATAGTTTAGATGATAAACGAAATAAACAGGAAGAAAATGATATTCCCGATATTTTAGAGCAGTATAAGAATAAAGAAAATAGTAGCTATACAAATAGTAAAAAGCATTTTTTTGTGGATGTTGCTGAGATAGTAGAGAACGATTATGACCTCTCTATAAATCGCTATAAAACGATAGAGTATGAGGAGATTATCTATCCACCTACGGATGAGGTTTTAGAGGGTATTGAGAGGTTATCAAAAGAGATAGGTTGTGATTTAGCTGAATTAAAAGGGTTACTATAATGAAAATTTGCATAGTAAAACTCTCTGCTATGGGTGATATTATTCATGCTATGGTTGCGTTAGAGTTTATTAAAAAAAAGTTTCCTCACTCTGAGATAGATTGGATAGTTGAGAGTGGATTTCGTGGGGTTTTAGAAAATAATCCTTATATAGATAATATCTTGCCCATAGAGTTAAAGTCGATAAAAAAAGAGAAGATGAAAATATTTTCTCAGATAGCTTTAGTAAAAGAGTATGCAAAAAATAGTTACGATATTATTATAGATGCACAAGGACTTATAAAATCTGCTATCGTAGCTAAACTTCTTAAAACAGAAAACTCTACACTCTATGGATTTAGTAAAAACTCTATACGTGAAGGGGTTGCTAGTTGGTTTTATGATGAGGTAGTAGATATAGCTTATGATGAAAATACAATAGATAGAAATGCTACTATTTTATCACAACCATTAGGGGTGGAGGTTACACCAAAAGATATTTTAGAGAAAAAAAGTTTTCTCTATTTTAAAGATAGTGATAAAAAAGAGTTACAAAAAGAGTATAACTTAATAGTTATAGGTTCAACTTGGGAGAGTCGAAACTATCCTAAAG
Organism: uncultured Sulfurimonas sp.; assembly: GCA_964404655.1. Taxonomy (GTDB): domain Bacteria; phylum Campylobacterota; class Campylobacteria; order Campylobacterales; family Sulfurimonadaceae; genus Sulfurimonas. The sequence goes on from CAYOKX010000032.1 coordinate 5,142, forward strand.
AGAGGTTTGTTGCAGTTGTTGAGAGTTTAAAAACTCATACTTATATAGTGTGGGGGTCTCAAGAGGAGTATGAAAAAGCTTTATGGATGCAGGAACAATCTTCTTACTTAGAGATACTCCCAAAAGGTAATCTAAACACTCTTAAAGCTGTTATAGCTGGTGCAAAACTTCTTATAGGGAATGACACAGGCCCAACACATATGGCTTGGGGTTTAAATATACCCTCTATAACTATCTTTGGACCAACTCCTATAAATAGAGTATATGTTACACCGATAAATAGAGTTGTAAAATCTAGTAGTGAGGTAAACCACTATAAACTTAATAAAAATGATTTTTCTATAAATGAGATTGAACCACAAGAGATAGTTGCTATCGCTTTAGAGTTGTTAGAGGAAAAAATCTAATGAGATATATTTTATATTGTAATTTACCATACTCATTTGCTATCTTAAAACCTTTAGAGGTGGAGATAGTATCAAGAGGGTTTGAATATATATGGTATATTCCATCATCACTAGAAGAGAGCTTTCTCTATAAAGAGAGTCATTTTACAACATCTATAAAAGATTTAAAAGAGTATAAAGCAGATGCTATATTTGTATCTGGTAATGATGTTCCTTTCTTTTTACAAGGGATAAAAGTACAGATATTTCATGGATTAGCTGGAGAGAAGAAGGGACATTTTAGAATTAGAGATTATTTTGATCTGTATCTTACTCAAGGTCCCTATTTCACAAAAAAGTTTCAAGAACTCTCTTTGAAACATAAAAATTTTGAAGTGATAGAGAGTGGATGGTGTAAATTGGACAAACTTTTTACTCCTCAAAAAGAGACACAAGAGTATAGAGAGGAGTTACTTCAGAACTATGGAGTATCTAATATTATTCTTTATGCACCAACATTTTCACCCTCTTTGACATCAGCTAAAAAACTACTTCCTTTTATGGAAAAGATAGCAACGAAAGAGAGTTTAGTTATCATAAAATTTCATGATAAGATGGATAAAGAGGTAGTGGAGGAGTATAACAAACTTACTATTAAGAACTTAATTATCTCCGATATAAAAGATATAACTAAACTTCTACATATTAGTGATATGATGATAAGTGATACCTCTTCAGTTGTTTATGAATTTTTACTTTTAGATAAGCCTGTTATCACTCTAAGTAGTATCTCTGAAAATATCAGTTGGTTAGATATAAATGATGAAACAAAGATGGTAGAGGCAGTAGAAAAAACATTAAAAGATGATAGTTTTGCTCAAGAGAGAGAAAATATAATAAAACTATATCATCCCTATAATGATGGAAAATCAAGTGCTAGAATGATAGATGCTACACTTAAGTATAAAGAGAAGTTTGGTGTGCCTATGAAAAGGAAAATATCTCTTTTTCGGAAGTTGAAGACTTATAAAGCATTATTAAGTTCTTAATCTCTTCAACCTCTTTTTCTTCTCTAAATATGCTTTTTCCTCTAAAAGAGCATATTGAAAATCTTTTTCTAACTCCTCTAAAGGGATGTTAGATACTTTTTGATAAAATTGTAACATTAGAGCATTATCTTCATCATCTTTAGTAAGTTTAGAAAGACTTTTCATCTTTAGTTTTGTATCCATCTCTAAAAACTTCATACGGTTTACATCTATAATAGAAAAAATATAACTATTATTCTCTTTCTTGACTAAAATATTACCAGGGGAGTAGTCTATATGATATACTCCTTTTTGATGGAGTTCATAACTAAAAACGATAAATTTTTTTAATATTTTTTCTCTATCTTCAAACTTTTTATCACTAAAGACAGCTCGTATCTCAAAATCATAATCAAAAAAATCACTTATATAAAAACTCTCTTTAAAAAGGAAAAGTGTACTAAACTCTATATAGCCTATCGGTTGTGGAGTATTTATATCTAATTCTATAAGTTTTACAGAGTTCTCATAAGAGCGTTCAGCCTTAGATGCTCTAAAAAAATTATAGACTATTTGGTTTAAAAGATGGGGGATTTTGAATGATTTTACTACATATCTTTTGTTTTGAAACTCTACTATTTTTATAATATTTCGTTTATTGTATAGAACTATATTTGTATCATTTTTAAAGTATTCTTTTATATTAAGAAGAAAATCTTTATATTTTGGATTGCTACTTATAAACACTATTAATTTTCCTTTTTATTTGAACTTGTATGATTAAAAAATTTCATTGAAGTTTGTTTATTGTCAATAAATTTTACTTTTGCATAGCCAGAAAAGCCATCTAAATCGGAGTTCATTATAAATATATCTCTGTTATCTTTATATAACTCTACATCATATCCTAATAGATATGTTATAAAATTAGATATATCATAGTGAGATTTTATATGATTAAAAATATTTTCTATATTATTATCTTTGGTGTTTGTATAGAGGAAAAAAGGAACTTCATAAACATTTTTTTCTAAATGTCCATGTCCTTTTTTTCCATTTTCTCCAAGAAGTTCTCCATGGTCTGAAACATAAAATATATAATATTCATTTTTGATATTTTTTTTAAGATATTGGATTAGATTATAGAGAGAGTTATCGGTATATAAAACAGTGTTTTCATAAGGAGAATATTTATTGAATTCTTTTGGATATTGGTTACTATAAGGAGAGTGAGAACCACGATGTTGTAAGACAATAAAAGGTGTCTTAAGCAGTGATTTTTGACTTTGTAACATAGCTATTAAATCTTCATCATATCCTTTTGGTGTAATGAAATTTTTAAAATCATCTCGATTAAAAAAATAATCTATATTTTTTGGACATACCATATCATGTATCATCTGAAGATTTTTCTTTGTTTGTGCAGAGATAAAACTTGTTTGAATTTGATTCTCTTTAGCAAGTTTAAAAAGACAATTTTCTTCACTGTTAATCTGTTCTAAACTATTTGGATATTTAATTCTATTAATCAAAACAGAAGCAGATACTTTGGTCATTGTTCCACCTGAATAGATTTTTTTAAAGTGAAACTTTGTATCATCGTTTAATGTTTGCAGTTTTGGTGTTAGTTTATTACTCTTTTGCAGATTAAATTTATCAAATCTCAAACTCTCACCAATAATTAAAACAATAGTTTTATTATGGTCTGCATCTTCTCTCTTTAAAGATTTTAAGAGTTTTGGAAAACTGTTTTGAGTGCCAAATAGTTTATTTGGTAAAATTCCAGCGATAAAATAGCTAGCAGATACAAAAAAGTTTCGACAAGAGTGTCTATCTGCAACAGGATACAGATATTTACTATCGGATTGTGTTAATTTGCCCTCTTTAATATTTGTTATATAAAAAGTTTTTAAGAGTAGTATAAAAACTCCACCTAAAAGTAAAAATATTCCATATCTAAATGAGATTATTTTTGCTTTTATTTTTCTATCAATTATAAAAATAATTATCATAGAACTAAATGTTAATAAGAAGGGGACTATTGCAATATTTAGCATACTATTTAATGTTTCAAACGTTTCATCAATATTAGTAGCAAAAAGATAGAACTCTATAGCAGATATATTTTTACCAAAATAATCAAAATGGATATATTGAGAGAATGAAAATGATAGTAATAATGCAAAGATTGATAATCTAGTAAGAGATGAGGGTATAAATGAGATTAATAAAACAGTTGCAAACAGTTTTCCAAACTCTTTTAGGGTATATTGAAATGAGAAATATTCATTATAGTTTGAGTATATTCCATCAATACCCATTAAAACTGATGCTATCAGTATTGAGTATATGAGGGTGTATAAAATTTTATTTTTATGCATTGGTTACCTTTTTTATAAGGGTATTATATATTCTTTGAGATACTTTTCCATCAATATTTCCACATAAATCTTTACTAAACTCTACACGTTTCTGTTCTAGCTTTTGAGGATTATGTATTGCTTCTTTTGTATAAAGAATAGTCTCTTCATAATTATAAGCATTATCTAAAATAGTTCTATAAAACTCTTTACTTTGATCTATGCGTTTTGTTAGTTTCCAAGGCATAAGATAGTAAGACCAGCGTAGTTTAAAATATCTATTTGATATAACGGGTTTATTAAGTGCTGCAAATTCAAACATGGCAGAACTTTCATCACTAATCATTATGTCTGATATTGTTAAAAATGGAACTAAATTATATTCACTTAATGGTAATATAGTACAGTTTTCATATTTTTCCCATTGCTTAAATTTTTTGAGCTGATTTTTATATTTTTTTCTTTCATATGTTAAATAGTGAGGTTTGATTATAATATTACACTCTTTAAACTCATTTGGAAAATCATCTTGCATCCTCTCTATTGATGAAGGAAAAAAAGTTGGAGCATAGAGAATCGTTTTTTTATTTTTATCTAATTTGTATCTATGAAAGAGTATATCTTTATCACTCTCTTTAAAATTTACAATCGTATCAAACTTTGAAAAACCAACTTCTGATAATCTATTTTCATATTGAGGAAAAAGCTCCTTTAATCGATTATATTTCTGTTTTCCCTCTACTAAATAGATATCGAAATATTTGATAGCATCATAAAAAGATGTAGATTTTGTTCCTATACCATGTTCTAAAAAAACTGTAACTGCATCTAACTCTTTTGCTTTCTCATAAGGATTTGCAAAAAATATAATATCAGCTTTCTTATCAAATAGATGAACTTCACCAAATTTATAAGTGAGTTTATTCTCTTTTGCAATCTCCTCCATATTTGAAGAGTTTTGTTTATCTGAAACTATATAGGTAACATTATGTCTATTGAAACTAAATAGTTTACTTATAGGTAAAAAATGAGGGAAATAGTATGGATAGGCAGTGTAAAAGTATATATTTAGTTTTTTCATTTAAAGATTCTCAATATTAAGATTTGTACTATCTGTTTGTTCTTGTAATGTGTCATAACAGAGATAAAACTCTTTCTGTTTTTTTAAAAATTTCTCTTTAGGAATAATAATATTTTCACAGAGTAAAGATGGATATATCTTTTCTAATGTAAAAGTTGCACTGGTACAAAAGGATATTATATGTGTAGGAATAATACTATTATAGATAAAATAGAGTTCAATAGGAATATCAATAGGTAGTATCTTGAAATATCTATCTTCTAACTCTTTTAGCTCACTATTAATATTTTCAAATCTGTGGGGTATATAAATTATCTTTTTATCTTTTATCTTTTTTATAGATTTTAGATAGTTACTATAATCTGTTTGAGATATAAAGTTTGAAGAAGCTAATGGCTGGCCAAGAAAAATTATATCTTCCTCTATAAAATTTTCTTTATTCAGTTTTTCTTTAAAATAGGTTAGTTTATTTTCAACAACTGGAAATCTTTCATCATAGGGAAGAGTAAAATATGTAAAGATATTAATTTTATCTTTTATTTTTGTTTTGAAACCAATAAGTAAAAACCGTAACTCTTTTATTGATAAAGAGTTTATTTTATTTGGGATAAGAATATTTTTATATATATGTATAGTTGCTGAACCATCATCAATAAGGTATAAATGTTCTTTTTTTATATTTGAGATAATAATTTTATATATACTGGTAAAATTTCCAAAAAATATATAGTTATAGTGAAAATTTTTTAACTCGTTGATAAGTTTAATATATTCAATATATTTTGATTTTTTTAAATTATTATTTACTCGAATAATTTTATTCCATAAATAGAGCTTTGCTATCTTTTCAAGTTGTAAATTATTGTCATCTCTAGGTTTAAATATAAGAACAAGAATATTATTTTTAGTATTAAAATAATTGATTGCTTCTATAGCATTAATAATTTGCATAGGGGTTGTGGCAATAGTAAGATTGTATTGCATATTAAAATATTTTAGAGGGGATAGCTTCCCCAAACTCATAATCTCTCTGAGCAATACTCCCCAAAACATCCTTCAAATACTTAGGGTGCATCCCATACCCCGGTCTAACACTTCTGATATTTTCTTCACTAAAAGTTTCACCCTTTTTTATATCTTTAGAAACATATAAACTACGTGAAAATTGGCGAGATTGTTTCTTTTTTGGAGTCATACTATAATCAACTTTCCCTAAAAGTTTTTCAGTATCTCTAACAGCTTTTATCATCTGTGCAAACTCCTCTTTGTCCATAGAAAACTCTGCATCAGCTCCACCTATGGATTTGTCAAGTATAAAATGTTTCTCTATCACTTTTGCACCAAAAGTTGTAGCAACTATGGGTGAAGTACTTCCCATAGTATGGTCTGAAAAACCTATGACTACTCCAAAAGTTTGAGCAAGATTTGGTATCATAGAAAGATTTGCATCTTCAAGTTTTGCAGGATAGGCACTTGTGCATTTAAGAACTATTATCTCATCATTGCCAACCTCTCTACAAATATTGACAGCATCTTGTATCTCATCTATCGTTGCGATACCAGTAGAGATGATAATAGGTTTCATCTTTGAAGCAGTGTAGTGTATAAGCTCATAGTCTGTTATCTCAAACGATGCTATCTTATATGCTGATGGGTTAAACTGTTCTAAAAAGTCAACAGCACTTTTGTCAAATGGAGATGAAAATATATCTATACCTATCTCTCTTGCATAAGAAAAAAGCTCTTCGTGCCACTCCCAAGGAAGATAAGCCTCTTTATATAAATCATATAGTTTTTTATCATCCCAAAGAGTTCCACCTTTGATGATAAAATCTTCTTTATCACTATCGAGTGTCAATGTATCTGCTGTATAAGTTTGAAGTTTTATAGCATTTGCCCCTATCTCATAAGCAGTTTTAATACTCTCTTTAGCTATCTCTATCTTTCCCCCATGATTTGCACTTAGTTCTGCAATGATATAAACACCATCTGTTTCTAAGTTAAAATTGCCTATTTTCATCTATTTACACTCCAATTCATTACAAAAAGTTTTATATACTTCTTTAAATTTATTATCATTTATAGTTGCAATATATTTGAATAATATAGATTTATGTAAAGTAAAGTTTTTTGGTACTATCACTAAAGATTCTTTTTTTAAACTTCCTTCAATTAAATCATCATTTGACACTCTCAATTGACTATCTTTTAGTTGCGATGTAAGTTGTAAACAAAGACAATCTTCACCTATCTCTTTTATAACTAAAACAGGTCGGATTTTATATTGACTTAAATCTGTAAAGTAAATTTTTGCTAAATAAATTTTTCCTACCATGTACTATAATCCTCACTATCTTCAACAAAGCTTTGTGAATGAAACCCAATTTTTCCTATCTGTTGCAACTCCTCTTTTGACCAACTATCATAATCAATAGTGTCATTTTTTATATCTTCTATCACTTCTAAACCCTCTAAGTTTAAATTATTTAAAAAAAACATTATATTTTGATAAATATTATCTTCTATCTTTAATTGTACAGTATGCATTTTAAATTCCTCTTTTACTTATTTATTAGATTTTTTGTTCTAATTCCATATTATAAAGTTCTCCATTTTCATCCTGAGATGTTTGAACTATTTGAAAGTGAAATTTTTTATAGAGTGCTATCGCTTTGCTATTGTCTGTATAAACATTTGCATAAAGTTTTTTTAAATGAACTCTATTAAAAGCATAATCAACTATTTTATGGAGTAAAACTTTTCCATATCCTTTTAGATAAGGGTTTGCATAAATTCCAAGTTCTGCACTTTCATTCTCTATATCTGTTAAATCCACTACACCTATATTTTTATTCTCTATTTGAACTAAAAAATATACTCTATCATCTCTATTTTTTAAAGTTTTTATATAGTTAATATGATTTTTTAAACTTATCTCATCTTTAGTATACATCCATTTTTGTATATCTTTATGATTTCGATACTCTAAAACTATAAGTTGTTCTTTTTCAGATAAATCTATAAAGTTTTTAAGTTTTGCATCTAAAATATCTAAAGCTAGATTGAACTTTTTTTTCAAATTATCTGTATCAAATCTATCCATAACTAAGAAATTATTTTCTTCCAGATAGTTATAAACCTCTTGCTGATTTTGTTCTGTTTGTATAGCGATAAACGGAAGTTTCATAAAGTAAACCTCATTTACACTTACACTAGGGGTTACAATAGCTAAATCACTGTTATACATAAGAGTAGCAACACTATTACTATTTATATGTAGAGTTATATCTTTTTTATCTTCTATATACTTTTGTAACTCTTGAAGGTTTTTATTGGCTGTTGTTGTAATAATCTCAATACTAATATCAAAAGATGACAAAACCTTTATTATCTTAATATTTAGATTTTGACTATCTGCTCCACCCATAGCGATAAGAACATTTTTTTTATCTGTTATAACTTTTGGAGGAAAATTTTGATAAAACTCCTCTCTCAAAAGAGTATATTTGGCACCACATCGAACTTCACAACTTGATGGTATTAAATCTTTATATCGTTTCTCTTGAGCATTTAGATTATGATTTAAAACTATATCACAGTGGTGTTTTTCATAAGTATCATCAAATGCTAAAATTTTAACATCTGTTTTCTCTTTTAGCATTTGCTCATATTTATAATCTATCCCATAGTGGTCTATCACAATTAAACTAGGAGAATATTGTTTTACTAAAGCTATAAACTCATCTATATCGTTTGAGTTTAAAAGCTCTATCTCATAATTTACCTCTAAAATTTTATGGTTAATATTTCCATCTAAATTTTGAGTAGCAAAGATAATTTTACTCTCTTTATATTGAGAAGCTAAAACTAAATCTCGCATAATATGACCAGTACCTATAGTTGAGGATGAGTCAGCTCGGAAGAGAATAGTTTTTTTAGTCACTATCTCTCTCCTTATATAAAACTTTATACATTAGTTCAGCTCTTTCCCAATCTTCCAAAGTATCAATATCCTGAACCAAATGACGAGGTAGAATAACGGGAATACTATCTTTTCCAAACATCACTTCATCAGATTTTTGCTCTCTCTTTTCCCAATAAAACTGTCCAGCATCTTGATATGCTTCCTCTAAATCTTGACTTCTTGTCATATAGTGTTCAGGAGTAAACATCTCACATCGTCCATTATCATTTAGTTTAAATGTTCTTTGAATTGGAAAGGGCATAGTTGTAGCACTAAAGGCATTTTTAGCATCACTTGGCATAAGCTTTTCATACCCTTCTATAAGATACTTTTTTTGAAGAAGTGGTGCAGTTGCATAGATAGTGCAGATATATTCATAAGTTTCACCTTGCTTTTCTAACTCTTGTATCGCATGTTCTATAACATCACCTGTACCAGTAAAATCATCTGAAAGCTTCTTAGGACGAAGAAAGGGAACCTCTGCACCATACTCTTTTGCTATCTTTGCAATAGTTTCATCATCAGTTGTAACTATCACTTTTTCAAATAGATTTGAGTTCAGTGCCACCTCTATACTATAAGCTATTAAAGGTTTACCAAAAAAATCTTTGATATTTTTTTTAGGTATACGTTTACTCCCACCACGAGCAGGAATAATTGCTATTGCATTTTTAGACATCTAAAATTTCCATCAAAGTTTTGATAACATATTCTTGTTCTTTATCACTTAAAAGAGGGTACATAGGAAGTGAAAAACACTCTGCATAATATTTTTCCATCATAGGTGTATCTTCTTCCCCATATCCTAATTCTTTATAATAGGGTTGTTTATTTATTGGCATATAGTGAAGTTGAATACCTATATTTTTTTCTCTTAAAGAATTAAAGAGTTGCTCTTTAGAGATAGAGATTTTTGTAAAATTAACTTGTACTACATAGAGATGATATGCTGACTTACCATCAAAAGTATAAAGTGGTTTCAGTAAACTATTTTCAAAAGCTACATCATATCTTTTTGCTATCTCAAAACGTCTCTCTAAAAATGATGGAAGTTTTTTAAGTTGAGAGACTCCTAATGCACATTGTAAATCTGTTATACGATAGTTAAACCCTAACTGTTGCATCTCATATTCCCAAGGTTTCATTTCTGGAGTTTTTACCATTCCGTGATTTCTTAATACAAGAAGTTTTTCATAAAGCTTTTTAGAGTTAGTCGTTATCGCACCACCCTCAGCTGTTGTAAGATGTTTTACAGGATGAAAAGAGAATATACTCATATCACTATTAACACAACTTCCAGCTTTTATGCCATTATATTTTGCCCCAATAGCATGGGCATTATCTTCTAAAATTGTAATATTATATGTTTTTTTTATATATTGTAATTTTTCTTGATGAAGCATATTTCCACTAAAAGCAACACCATAAAGAGCTTTTATAGTAGGGTCTTTTTTAAGTGCCTCTATACACAGATCTAAATCGATATTTCCATCTTTTGCTATATCTATAAATATAGGTTTTGCACCTGCATAAAGTATAGAGTTAGAAGTAGCTAAAAAAGAGTTTGGAGTTGTTAAAACTTTATCACCCTTTTGCAATAAAACTAAAGATGCAAGATGTAGGGCAGCTGTACCATTAGAAACAGCTACACAATAGTTTGCACCACAATAGTCACTTAAACCATCTTCAAACTCTTTTACTTTTGGACCAGTTGTAAGATAGTCTGATTGTAAAGTATCTATAACACTATCAATATCATCTTGTTCTATCAGCTGTTTGCCATAAGGGATAAAATTCATAATTATAAAGTTTGTTCCATCGCTAAAAACTGCTCGTGTGTTAGCCACTCAGTGTTGTTTAAAGAGTTGTATTCAAATCCTATACCTATATCTTTTCCCTCTTCACCAAGTGCATTTTTGTTAAAATCAACAAGATGACTAAACTGAATAGTAGGAGTAATAACATAATAATCATCAAACTCAACAACTCTATCATCAGCAGTTATCATCACTTCGTGCATCTTTTCCCCAGGGCGAATACCTATCACTTTATGTGGTAAGTTTGGAGCTAATGCAAGAGCTAAATCTGTCATCTTCATAGATGCAATTTTTGGTATAAAAATCTCTCCACCATGCATTCTTTCAAAGTCATTTAATACAAATTTTACACCCTCTTCAAGAGTGATTAAAAATCGTGTCATATCTATATCTGTGATAGGAAGTTCAGTTGCTCCATCATCTATAAGTTTTTGAAAAAATGGAACAACACTACCACGACTGCCAACAACATTTCCATAACGCACAACTGCAAATCTTGTTCTACCTGTTCCTACCATATTGTTTGCTGCTACAAAAAGTTTATCGGATGCTAGTTTTGTTGCACCATAAAGATTTATAGGGCTAGATGCTTTATCTGTTGAGAGTGCAATAACTTTTTCAACATTATTTTTTATAGCAGCTTTGATAACATTCTCTGCACCATTGATATTTGTTTTAATACACTCCATAGGGTTATACTCAGCAACAGGTACATGTTTGAGTGCTGCGGCATGAATAACAAAATCAACACCATTCATCGCTTCTTCTAAACGTTCAGCATCTCGCACATCACCTATAAAATAACGCATACATTTGTCTTGAAAAGTTTGTGCCATCTCATACTGTTTTAGTTCATCACGGGAAAATATTATTATTTTATTTGGTTTATATTTTGAGAGAATAATCTCTGTATATTTTTTTCCGAAACTTCCTGTTCCGCCTGTTATTAGTATATTTTTATTGTTGAACATTTTTTTCCTTACTTATGTAAAATCTTCTTTGATTTTTTTCAATATTTCAAATGCTTTATTAATATCATCCACATTAATAGCAGATATTTTATTTAAAGATGTTTTGAGTTGAGTAGTTGAAATCCCTTCTGTTCTTGGTAGATAAACAACATCACAGTATTCTTGTAAAAAATCAAACTTACCTTCCCAATCGTGACCCATTGCAAATATAGTAACATCATATTTTTGAATATCTAAAATTTTTTGTTCCCATTTATCTTCAGGAATTACTAAATCCACATATTTTATAGCTTCTACAATTTCTGCTCGTTGTTGATATGGTATAAGTGTTTTTTTACCTTTTAATTCATTAAATTCATCCGTTGATACACCAACTATTAGTTTAGAACCTAAATCTTTTAATCTTTTAAGTAGTTTTAAATGGCCGATATGAAACATATCGAATGTTCCATATGTTAATATAACTTTATGTTCCATTATTTACAACCTTGAATTTATGAGGGAATATTAAATTCCTGTGATTATAGCAAATTTACACAATCTAAATAATTAAATAAGTATAATCAAACTTTAAATAAGGATATAATTTAGTATGAGAACAATTTTTTTCAGATATTTACCCTATATAAAAGAGTATAAATTACAATATTTTCTTGTTTTAATAGGGATAGTCTTAACTGTGGTTGCCACAACAGCAACAGCCCATATAATGAAACCATTAATGGATGAACTTTTTATTGAACGTAAAGAGGAGATGTTATATCTTATCCCTTTAGGGTTGATAGGTATCTATATTGTTAAAGCTATTGGACGTTATGTTCAGTCGGTTTATATGAAATATATTGGTCAACATATAGTCACTCGCTTTAGAGAGATGCTTTTAGAGAAGATTATAAACTTAGATATGAGTTTTCTTTATACAAATCGTAGTGGTGAACTAATATCACGTGTAACAAATGATATAAATAGAATTCAATATTTTGTATCAAATATGTTACCTGAACTTTTTAGAGAGGGTTTAACAGTTATTGCTCTTGTAGGGTATATTATATATTTAAATCCTGTTTTGGCTTTTTACTCTCTTATATTAGTTCCTCTTATTATCTATCCTCTCATTTTAATAGCAAAAAAACTTAAAAAATATTCTCGTCGTTCTCAAGAGAAAAATGCAGATGTTGTTACACGATTGACAGAGGTTTTTAACAATAGTGAGATTATTAAAGCAAATGCAACAGAAAAATTTGAATTAGAACGTTTTAGTGTTCAAAATTGGCAATTTTTTAAGATAAATATGAAATCAGTATATGTAGGAGAGATAGTTTCTCCTATGATGGAGATTATAGGGGCAAGTGGATTGGCTGCTGTTATCTTTATAGGGGGAAGAGAGGTTTATGATAATAATATGACGGTAGGAGAGTTTACAGCTTTTCTAACTGCTGTTGGGTTAGTATTTCAACCTATTAGACGTATCGGGTCTATATACTCTAAAATTCAAGATGCTTTAGCTGCTAGTGAAAGAGTATTTGAGATATTGGACATAGAGAGTAAGATAGTTGATGGTACAAAGATATTAGATGAAAATATAGAACTTATAGAGTTTCAAAACCTTTCATTAAAATATGAAAACTCTTATGCACTCAAAAATATCAGTATCACAATTAAGAAAGGAGAAAATATAGCTTTAGTAGGTGATAGTGGAGGGGGAAAATCTACTTTTATCAATATGCTTTTACGTTTCTATGACCCAGATGATGGGAGTATTGAAATCAATAGAGTAAATATTAAAAATTTTACACAAGAATCTTTAAAACATCATATTTCATTAGTATCCCAACGTATATATATATTTCAAGATAGTTTAGCTGCAAATATCGCTTATGGACAGGTAATAGATGAGGATGAGGTATATAAAGCTTTAGAACTTGCTGATGCAACAGAGTTTGTTAGTTCATTAGAGAATGGTATATATACAAAAATGGAGGAGTTTGGAGTAAATCTTTCAGGTGGTCAGCGTCAACGTATAGCGATAGCGAGAGCTATATATAAACACTCCTCTTTATTGTTATTTGATGAAGCGACATCTGCACTTGATAATGAGAGTGAAAAAAGAATTCAGAAATCTTTAGATAGTTATACTAAAGATAAAATTACAATTACTATTGCTCATAGATTAAGTACTATTAAAAATGCAGATAAAATATTAGTGATGCAAAATGGGGAGATAGTGGACTTTGGGACAGATGAGTTTCTATTAGAAAATTCGAAAGTTTATAAAAAACTAGCAGGAAAACTAAATTAAGCTTATTTTAAGCACTAGTTCCCTATAATTCCACCACAACAAACGGAAGTCAGGGTAGCTCAGCTGGTTAGAGCACTGGTCTCATAAGCCGGGGGTCGGGGGTTCGAGTCCCCCCTCTGACACCATTTTGTTTGTTATATGTTCCGGATTAGCTCAGCGGTAGAGTAGGTGACTGTTAATCACTTGGTCAC
>CAYOKX010000033.1:0-18446 GCA_964404655.1 uncultured Sulfurimonas sp.
ATTCATCCTGAGCAGAGTACTAGTGCTTTGGTTGTTTATCATCCTAATGCTTCGTATTATAATGTATAGAGAAGATTTTTTATTATTAGTCTTTTAAAAAAATTAAGAATAAAATTGTATCATAACAAAGAAAAAAAGGACCAAAATTGAGAAGACCTAAGAAAAAAGTTTATGACTATAAACAAGCACTTCGAGTAGATGAAAAAAAGAGAAAATCTTCAAAGAAAAAAGAGGATTTAACTCCAAAAGATGAAGTGAAAGAGCTGTTTTTTAGTTGGTTTAGAAAACATCATAAAATTGGTCAGATTATGACTAAACAGGATGTTGTGACAAATATTTTAACAAAACTAGATTCTAAACAAAATAAAGTTTTAGATGTTGCTATGAATGAACTCCAAGAAAGTGGTTTTATGGAGATGTTAAGTGATGGAGTTTCTTTAAAATTGAGTGAGAAAGGGTTTAACTCTTTATAGGGAACTCTTTTTATTTGATTTTTACCTAGCCTTTTAGTAAATGAAGATAAAAAGGCTAGAATAAGAGTTAAACTCCGTTATATCTTTTGATAATTTTTTTAACACGACTTCTAAGGTTTCGAAGTGCATCACTACTTGTTTTACCATCAGCCGTTAAGTTTTCAAAATCTTCACCTAGCTGAGCTTTTGCCATCCAACCAATTTTATTATGATATTTGATACCTACAAATTGAACATCACCAAAGTGACCTTTACAAAGTTTGTAAACCTCTTTAATTCTATCCGCATCTGTTTTTTCTATTTTTTCAGCCATAACAATTTTCCTTTTTAAGATTTAATATAAGTATATCATAGAATTAATTACGATAAGAAACACTTATCTACACATCGTTAATTAAAGCTAAAACTTGATATTGTTCTTTCAATTTTATTAAAGGATAAAAATGGCTTTCTCGGTTCAAAATCGTAAAGGAACTATCAACGGCATACTATTTGTAGCTATATTTGCATCTGCTGCAACTATGTTTTCAAATATAGAGTTTATTCATGCACTAGGAATATCGCCTCTTGTTATAGGTATCGTTATGGGGATATTTTATGCAAATACTCTTCATAATCATATTCCCTCAGAGTGGGGAACAGGTATCACTTTTTCTGGAAAAAAAATACTACGCTTTGCCATAGTATTTTATGGTTTTCGTATAACTTTTCAACAGATTGCTGATGTAGGGATGGATGGTTTTTTAGTTTCTCTTATAATGCTGAGTTCAACATTTATTATTGGAACTTATTTAGGCTATAAAGTGTTTAAAATGGATAGAGACACATCTATGCTAACAGCTTCAGGTGCTTCTGTTTGTGGTGCAGCAGCTGTTTTAGCTACCGAACCTGTTTTAAAAGCTGAAGAGCATAAAACAGCTGTTGCTGTTTCTATGGTTGTTCTTTTTGGAACTATCTCTATGTTCCTTTATCCTGTCCTTTATGCAACTATCATCGAACCTGCTACTGGATTTTTACATATGACTCCTCAAGAGTTTGGTATCTATGTTGGTGGAACTATCCATGAAGTTGCACAAGTTGTTGCTGTTCCAGCTTCTATACAAGGTGCACCTACTGATATGGCTAACTCGGCTGTAATTGTAAAGATGACTCGTGTTATTATGATTGCCCCTTTACTTATTATTTTAGGTTTATATCTCTCTTATGAAGCGAAGAAAAAGGGTGCTTTAGGTGAAAAAGTGAAACTTGTTATCCCTTGGTTTGCAGTTTACTTTATAGTGATGGCAGGGTTTAATTCACTTCAAATAGTACCCGAAAATATTGTTACTACTATCAATGAAATTGATACATTTTTACTTACAATGGCGATGACTGCTTTAGGTATGGGAACTCGTTTTGCAAAATTTAAAGGTCTTGGTTTAGCTCCACTTTATACAGGTGCAGGTATGTTTGTATGGTTAGTTGTTGGTGGATTTATTATTACAAAGCTGGTAGTTACTATTTTTTAATCCAACTCTACATATAAAAGTTATATAATTCTGTTAATTAACCTCTCAAGGAACTAAAAAGATGTCGCATCTACCAAATACATTAAACTCTTTTTGGCTCTGGAGAGAGGTCTCTTCAAAACTAGGTGTTTCCAATCCTGCCTATAAATATTGGAAAAATACACCAAATATAAAGTTAAATAACAAATATGTTTTTATCCAAAAAAAGATGCTTCCTCCTAAACATACACATATAGAACCGATACTTACAGACCTTTCAGGTTATCTACCTATCAAATTTGCTTCAGACAAACTTCATGTAAATGAGCATATATTTTCCTATGAAAAGATGAAACTTTACAAAGAGTTTGATTATAAATTTGTTGAAGATGTAAAGTTTGTGAATATTAAAAAATTTTTTAGAGAAAATGGCATAGAGGTAGCAAAAAATTCTGTAATTCAATTAGGAAAAATTAAAGATTTAGAATTTGATGCAACCTCTACATTTTATAATCTTAAAAATGATTATGGCATTGTGGTGTATGACTAATGGATAATTTTTTTATAGAGTTTCGTGACCCATTATTTGGGATAATTGTATTTTTTCTTCTTATTTTTGTGATTACTTTTGTTTCCTACTGGTGGGGGAGATATAGATTTAAGAGAAGCTCACAAGATTTAGATAACTTTTTACAAAGTTTTCACTCTATTGAGACAGAAAATGATTTAACTGTTCTGATAAAAAAAGGTGAACTTTCTCAAAAATCTTGGTTACTTTTAGCAAACTCCTATTTTAAAAGTGCTGATTATGATAAAAGTATAGAGATATATAGTGAAATTCTTAAAAACTCAGACCCATCTTCAGCACAAGAAACTATGTTTTTACTTGGAAAAACCTATTTTAAAGCTGGTTTTTTAGAGCGTTCTAAACAGATGTTTTTAGAGATACTTAAACATAATCCTAGAACACCTGAAGCATTGGAACATCTTCTTTTAGTATATGAAAATTTAAGAGATTATAAATCTGCCCTAGAGGTGTTAGAACCTTTGCAACAGTTAAATGAAGAGATTTCAAAAGACTATAATTATATAGAGCTTTTATCGATTATAAATAATTTTAAAATTAAAGATGAGATAAAAATAGCTTTAATTTTAGAGATATATAAAAAAACAGATGCACTTAGATATATGATTTTTGAATATTTATTTCGTACAGATACTAAAGTGGCTTGGGAAAATTTAGATATTGATAAAAGTGAGAGTTTTATCAATATATTATGGCTTATTGATAAAAAAGATTTGAATTTTGATATAATTTTGCAAAGTGATTTTTTAAAAGAGTTATACACTGCTAGAGGGGATATAGATATAGCGAAAAAAAGTTCTATTTTTGAACTTGATATACTTATAAACCTAAAGAAAAATGCAAATGCAACACTTAATTTTGAATATCTCTGTAATAGTTGTCAGCATAGTCATCCTTTTGCCTTCAATCGCTGTAATTATTGCCATAGTATCGACACACAAATAGTAGAGTTTAGTTTAACAAGAGATTTTTATAAAAATTTTAATGAAGAAAATAACTCTTTTCAATAATATAACAAAAATATTGGGGAAATCGTGAAAAAAAATATTGCAACTTTAGAACAGACCTTAGAATATACATTTAAAGATGAAAAGCTTATTATCGAAGCGCTGACACATAAAAGCTATAAACAGCCCTACGATAATGAGCGATTAGAGTTCCTTGGGGATGCTGTACTTGACCTTATTGTTGGGGAGTATCTTTTTAAGAAATTTTCTAAATCAGATGAGGGAAATCTTTCTAAAATACGAGCTTCTTTAGTAAATGAGGCTGGATTTGATAAACTTGCTCGCGCTTTAAATTTGGGTGATTATATCTATCTTTCTAATGCTGAAGAAAATAATGGAGGACGTGAAAAATCTTCTCTCCTTTCTAATGCTTTTGAAGCTATTATGGGTGCAATCTACTTAGAATCAGGTCTTGAAGTTGTTACAAAAATAGCGATTACCCTTATCGAAAAGAATCACGAAAACATCTCTTTAGATTCTCTATTTCGTGATTTTAAAACAACACTTCAAGAGCTAACACAATCAAGCTTTGGAACAACACCAGAATATAAAGTAGTAGCAAGTCGTGGACCAGACCATCTAAAAGAGTTTGAAGTTGCTGTTTTAATAGAGGGGAAAGAGTATGCAAGAGCTATCGGAAAAAGTAAAAAGATAGCACAACAAGAGTCTGCTAAAGTGGCGATACAACTATTAAAAGAGGGAAAATAATGAATAGTTTTGGTCAAAAATTACAGTTTAGTACCTTTGGTGAATCCCATGGAACAGCACTTGGATGTTTACTCGATGGTGTGCCTGCTGGATTAAAGATAGATGAAGAGTATATTCAAAGTGAACTTGACCGTCGTAAACCTGGTAAAAGTGAGTTTGAAACAGCAAGAAAAGAGGCTGATAAAGTTGAGATTTTAAGTGGTGTTTTTGAGGGTTTAAGTACTGGAACACCCATAGCTATGATTATTTATAATACTAATCAAAAATCTCGTGATTATACAAATATTAAAGATGTTTTTAGACCTGGTCATGCTGATTTTACATATTTTCACAAATATGGTTTAAGAGATTACCGTGGTGGTGGACGTTCTTCTGCTCGTGAAACTGCTGCTCGTGTTGCTGCTGGGGCTATTGCTAAACTTATGTTACAAAGTTTAGATATTGATGTTATGAGTGGTATAAGTGAAGTTCATGGTATAAAATCTGAAAATTTCAACTATGCAGATGCTAAAAATAGTATTATCTATGCTCTTGATAAAGAGAAAGAGCAAGCACAAAAAGATGCTATCTTAAAAGCTAAAAATAACCACGATTCTGTTGGTGGTGTTTCTCGTGTTGTTATTAAAGGAACTCCTAAAGGTTTAGGACAACCTCTTTATTATAAACTTGATGCTGTTTTAGCTGATGCGATGATGGGTATCAATGCTGTTAAAGCAGTAGAGATAGGAGATGGAATTTTTAGTGCTACTACTTTAGGTTCTCAAAATAATGATGCTATCAGAGCTGAAGGGTTTGAGTCAAATCATGCAGGTGGTATTCTTGGAGGGATTAGTAATGGAGAAGATATAGTATTAAATGTTTACTTTAAACCAACTCCCTCTATTTTTAAATCTCAGCATACTGTAACAACTCAAAATGAAGAGGTTGATTTTGAGCTTAAAGGGAGACATGACCCTTGTGTTGCTATTCGTGGAACAGTTGTTTGTGAATCTATGGCTGCATTGGTTATAGCTGATATGTTACTCTTAAATATGGGTTCAAATATGAATGGTGTTACAAAATACTATAAATAAGGATTAGATTATGCCAAAAGCTTTTAAAGATAAAAATAGTGAAGAGTGGTTCTTTCCAACAGATAGTTATATACTAAGTGAAACAGATGATAAAGGGATAATCCTCTATGCCAATGAGATATTTTATGATATAGCTGGGTATATTCCCTCTGAATTGCTAGGAGAACCTCATAACATTATTCGTCATCCAGATATGCCTCGTATCGCTTTTAAAGGGTTATGGGATGATATTCAGTCAAAAGGCTTTTGGAGTGGAACTGTAAAAAATCTTAGAAAAGATGGGGGATACTACTGGGTTCAAGCTACTGTATTGAGAAAAATAAATAGTAGTGGTAAGGTTACCTATCTTTCTATAAGAAGAGTTCCAGATAAATCTACGGTTGAAGCATGTATCTCTCTTTATGCGGAGTTAAAAAGTAATGAGTAAAGAAATTATAACGATTCATCTACAAGTTGATGAGGATTATATAGATACTTTTATGTTAACACTTCCTAAAGAGCATGTAACAGTTATAGAGGAAAATTTTAAAGAGAATCAAGCACTTTTAGTTCAAGAGATGAATACTTATAATGAAAAGAGTCAAAAGTTTACTCCATATTTTGGGAGTATGAAAAATATAGACTCTTGGTTTGATGAGTTAAAGGAGGGTGTATAGTTATGAATATATTAACATCTCCACTTTATGAAAAACAGCTTAAAGAGATATTGATACTTATTGCTAAAAATGATTATCAAGTAGCAAAACAGTTTAAAACTTATCTTGATACTATCATATTAAATATGCAAACAAAAGAGAAAAAGTATAAAAAATCTATATATTTTGATAATGAAAATATTAAAGATATATCTTTTCAAGGGTGTACAATAGTTTTTTTCGTGGATAAAAGTAACAGTTGCTATATTATTTTAGGAATTACTACAAAATCTTAGATAAATATTTCTTATCTTCATCATAAATATATATAATCTATCCTCAATTTTTATTATCAAAATAGATAATAAAAATAATTATTATCAAAATATGACGATTTAATAATTTAAACAATGGGTTTTAATCGTCAAAATCCCTATTTTTTCCACTTGCTATCGAAAGTACTTATTAATGATATAATGGCATAATATCTTACACAAAAAAATTATCAAAAAAATAATTGTACAGTATAAATTAACTAAGGAGAAATAATGGGTAATAAAAAATCTGAAAAAGATTTAGAAATATCTGCAAGAAGAGAGTTTTTTAAAAAAACAGCTGTTCTTGGTGCGAGTGCTTTAGCAGGAACATCTCTTGCAGCATCTCAAGATGATTCAGCAATCATGCATCATGTTCCATGGGGACAAAAATGGGGAGACCCAGTAACTAAAAATACTTATGGTATCCCATCAGCTTATGAGCATAATAATACTAGACGTGTAACTAAGCTTCTAGCTTCTGGAAATTATAGAGCATCTATCGCTGTTACACCTATTCATGAGTCTGAAGGGATAATCACACCTAATGGTCTGTTTTTCTCTCGTTCACATGGTGGTACTGCTCATATTGACCCTCAAGAGTATCGTTTAATGATTCATGGTTTAGTTGAAAAGCCTATTGTTCTTACATTAGACCAACTAAAAAGATACCCAAGTGTTACGCGTACTCACTTTATTGAGTGTCCTGCTAATGGTGGTCAAGAGTGGAGAGGTCCACAGTTTAACTCTTTACAATTTTCTAAAGGTTTTATGGCTTCTGCTCAATGGACTGGTGTTTATATCAAAACTATTCTTGAAGATTTAGGTCTTAAATCTGAAGCTAAATGGATGCTTGCAGAGGGAAGTGATAACTCAGAGATGGGTCGTTCAGTTCCAGTTGAGAAAATTCTTGATGATGCTATGATTGTATGGGGTCAAAATGGTGAAGCTCTTCGTCCAGAACAGGGTTATCCAGTAAGACTTCTTCTTCCAGGTTGGGAAGGTAACTTATGTGTTAAATGGCTAAAACGTTTAGATTTTTCTTCTGAACCATGGTATGCAAAAGAGGAAACTTCTAAATATACTGCTCTTAAACCAACGGGTAAAGCTATCCAACATTTTTATGCAAATGAAGTAAACTCAACAGTAGTTTCTCCATCTCCTGAAAAACCTTGGACAGATCTGAAAGCTGGTGATGTTGTAGAGATAGAGGGTCTTGCATGGTCTGGTATGGGTACTATTACTTTAGTAGATATATCATTTGATGGTGGAAGAACATATCAACAAGCAAATCTTAAAGGTTTAGTATTACCTAAATCATGGACTCGTTGGTCTTATATGTACACAATTCCTAAAGATTTTAAAGAGAATGGTAAACAGATTATACTTGCTTCTCGTGCAATGGATGATGCTGGTTATATTCAACCAACTATTGACCAAGAAACAAAAGTTATGGGTGTTGAGTCTGTATACCATAGAAATGGTGTAGAAACTTGGGAAGTTACAGAGAAAGGAGAGGTAAACCATGTTCAAATTAGATCGTAAATTAGCAATCTCTGCTTCAGTAGCAGCGACAGTAGCACTTATCTCTATCGGTTGTAATGCTGATGAAGTAAAACCACAAGGGGAAAATGTTGTTCAAACAGCAGTTCCCAGTATAGATGGTGGTGTTTATTATCCTGTTGTAGATGGTAAAACTGGTCCATATATGGTAAGTCCTCAACATATGGGAATGAAAATCAATAATGGTCGTATTCCAACTCCTAATGAATTAAAAGCATGGGATAAAGATGTTATGCCTGATGGAACTGGTTTACCAGAGGGTGAAGGTAGTGTAGAAGAGGGTGAAGAACTTTATGAAGCACAATGTGTTATGTGTCATGGTGACTTTGGTTCAGGTGGTGGTGGATACCCATCATTATCTAAAGGTAATGCTTATGAACTTCAACAAACTTTAACAAATAACAGATACCAAGACCCTGAAGCTGATGGTCCAACTCGTGTATTTGGTTCATATTGGCCAAAAGCAAGTACTTTATGGTGGTACATCAAAGATGGTATGCCTCATACAAAATCTAAAACTCTTACAGATGATGAAACTTATGCACTTTCTGCATACATTTTAAACATTAATGAGATGGAGATAGATGGTGTTGAAGTTGATGATGAGTATGTGCTTAACCGTGAGAAATTCTTAAAAATCAAGATGCCAAATGAGAATGGTTTTGAGCCAAATATCGATGGTAAAGAGGGTCCAGAAAATGTACGTAAATTTTATGCAAACCCTTCTAACTTTGGTGCTATAAAAGTGAAAGCATCTGAACGTTGTATGACAAACTGTCAAGATAAAACTGCAAAAACAGTTTATATTCAAAATGGTGGTATCGCTGACTTTACTCCTGCAATGTCTGTTGCGAGAGATTTACCTGTAAAACCAGCAAGTGATATGGGTTTCAATACAATGGCTTCTTATGAAAATAACTGTATGCCTTGTCATGGTGCTGAAGGAATGGGTGCTCCTGTTGTTGGTGATAAAGATGGATGGGCTACTGTAACTTCAAAAGGTATGCCAACTGTATATAAAAATGGTTTAGATGGAATTAACGGTATGCCTCCTAAAGGTGGTGCTAGTGTTAGTAATGATGAGTTTAAACTTTTAGTTGATTATATGATCGACCACAGTAAATAAGATAAAGGAATAATTATGGAAAGAAGAAAATTTTTAAGTTTAACTCTAGGTGCATTAGCTTTAGCTGTTGCTCCTGCTAGTGTAAGAGCAGAAGATTATAGAAAATTAAAACCAACTGTATGGAGTGCTCATACAGTTAATGATGCTATTAAAAATATGTATGGAACAACTACTACTATTGAAGAGGGTGTTAAACTTTCTGCTCCTAAAGTAGCTAGTAATGGTGGTGCTGTTCCTGTTACTTTTAGTACAAAAATTCCTGCAAAAACTATTGCTGTTTTTCAAGATGCAAATCCTGAAGCTGCAGTATGTGTTTACTCTATCGGTAAACATGATGTAACTGAATACTCTATTAAAATTAAGATGGGTAAATCTGGAACTATCACTGTTGTAGTAGAAGGTTTAGATGGTAAGTTATACTCTGCAAAACAAACTTTAGATGTTGCACTTGGTGGTTGTGAAGGTTAATTCCTCCAACTAATATATAAAAAAAATAAAGGAATATTTATGGGTATGAAAGTAAAAGCAAAATTAAAAAATGGTGTAATTAATGTTAAAGCTATGGCTAAACATGCTATGACTACATATAATCAAGCAGAGAAAAAAACTGGTGATAGAGAAAATGCTAATTTTATTACTCATATATCTGCTACACTTAAATCAAGTGGTGATACAGTTTTTGATATGTCAACAAGTCAATTTTTATCTAAAAATCCTATCTTTAAATTCAAGTTTAAAGGTGCTGAGAAGGGTGATTATGTACTAATGACTTGGACTGACCGTAAAGGTAAAACAGGTAAAGGTAAAGGTAAAATTAAATAATTTTACTAGAGTAGGAGTATTTGACTCCTACTCATTAATTCAAACTCTTTCAAACTGCTCAACATACTCATAAACACTTACAGGAACTCGAATGTCAAAACCAAATATAGGTAAAGTATTGGAACTATTTATCTCTATAAAAGGTAAGGATAGAGAAAATAGAGATGAAATTTTTATTGATAAAGATGGAATTATCGAAGATAAATTTTATGCTAAAAATCAAGAACGCTCTATTTTAATAACATCTAATGATAGTTATCTTTTAGCCAAAGAGAATAGTATTGATGCTAAATATGGAACTTTAGGTGAAAATATTTTGATAGATATTAATCCCTATTCTCTTCAAGTAGACGATAAAATTATAATTGGAGAGTTAGAGTTACTTATAACTCAAAACTGTACTATCTGTAACTCTCTTTCTACAATAGATAAAAAACTTCCTTCACTTTTAAAGTGTGATAGAGGAATATTCGCTAAAACTTTACAAAGTGGAACGATAAAAAAGGGTGATAAAGTTGAGATTTTTAAGAGTTAATCATTTTTCAAAAGGAGAAACAATGAAAAAATATAATCTACTATTTGCAACATTAGTAGCATTTTTAACAATAGGTGCTGGGTCATTATCGGCAAAAGAGGTCGCTTCTATACAGAGTATACAAGTGTTTGTAGCAGATAACAAAGGTGCTAAAATCACACCTCAAACTATCTCTAAAACATTTACAAAGATGGGCTTAAAAAGTTCAGGAAATAATGATATGAACAAACCATTCTCTCAAAGATTTCCAAAACTTCACTATAAAACATATAACTTAGCAATGTTTAAAAATGATGCACTTACTTTAGCTCTTATCAAAAAATATCCAAATTTTGGTGTTTTAGCTCCTATGACTATGTCTATTTGGGAAGATAAGGGACAGATGAATATTTCTACTTTAACTATCGATGGTATGGCTAGAGTTGCGAATATTCCATTAAGTGACCCAGACCTAATCGCTTATGCTGACATGGTAAAAAAAGCACTTAAGAAAGCTATGCCACATGGTAAATTTAAGCATTTAGATTTCTTAGTAAAAGACCCTAAAAAATCGTTTGCTATCAACTTTTCGATGGAAGTAGATATAGATGAAGATACAACTCTTGAAGATTTTAGAGAAGATTTTGAGGGTGAATTTGAGGGTGAATTAGAGCCTATCGGTTTTTTAATGCCAAACTACCTAAACTTACAAGAAGATATGTTTGAATCAGCTGGTTATGAAGCTTATGATTTTTATGTGACATATTCTGTTTGTAAATTTGATGTTATCTATCCTGTATCAAGATTACATCCTGAAGCTGGTGCTTATGCTCCTTGTTCTTTCTATCTTTATAAAAAGAAAGGTGAAGATACTATGCACATGGGTTATTTAGGTGTTAAAAACTGGATTGAGACTTTAGATATTGAAGACCAAAAATCTATTAAACCACTTCTTGAAGCTCAAGAGATGATTAATAATATTGTAAATGAGATTACAGAGTAATTCTCTTTGAAGACAATCTCTTTTTTGTAAGAGATTGTTTCTACTCCTCTTCAGCTTTCATCGCTGAACTCTTATATGAAAAATAATCTCGTACAGCTAAAAACTGTTCTAAATGCTCAAAAAATATATCGATAAGTTGAGGGTCAAAATGTTTTCCTCGCTCCTCTTTCAATAAAGCAAATATCTTCTCATCTTCCCAAGCTTTTTTATAACATCGATCTGAACCTAACGCATCAAATACATCTGCAACAGCTGTAATTCGACCATATATATGAATACCATTACCACTTAAACCTCTAGGGTAACCACTCCCATCATATTTTTCATGATGTTGATATGCGATAATTGAAGCTGTTTTTAAAAGAGGTTTATCAGAGTCTTTAAAAAGTTCATACCCTATATTTGCATGGGTTTTCATAATACTCCACTCTATTTTTGTTAATTTTCCAGCTTTATGTAAAATAGCATCAGGAATTCCCACTTTTCCTATATCGTGCATAGGAGAGGCCGAAACAAGATACTCTATCTCTTCATCAGCTAACCCATAATATTTAGCTAAAAGTTCTGAATATTTTGCCACACGCTTTACATGGTGTCCTGTCTCTTTACTTCGTGTTTCACCTATCTCACCCATTCTAAAGATTAAATCACTTTGTGTATGCTCTATCTCTTTGTGAAGATTTAATATATCGGTAATATCATTTCGTATAGCTATAAACTCTTCTATCTCTCCATCACTATTTAAGATAGGGCTTATTGTAGCCTCTACTGTATATGATGAACCATCTTTTTTTCGATTTGTTACTATACCAGACCACGATTTTTTTGCTAAAATAGTTTTCCACATATCTTTAAAAGCAGATTTAGACATATCGGAGTGTCTTACTATATTGTGGGGTTTTCCTATCAGTTCCTCTTGTGTATAACCTGAGATAGCACAAAACTCTTCATTTACATAGGTAACAATTCCTTTTTTATTTGTCTTAGAAACGATGCTACTACGGTCAACAGCATTTTTATACTCGTGTAAAATTTTAATATTTCTCTTTATATTTCTTTTGATTTTTAGACTTAGCCATATATTTAAGATAGTGACAACAATGAATAATAAAAGGATAATGATAGTTTTTACTATCTCATCGTGATACTCCTCTTGAGCATATTTATCTATTTTTACAATGTAACTTTTTTCAAGTGTATAGAGTTTATTTATAATATCTGTGCTTTTTTGATACCACATTTTAGGGTCTTCAAAATTATTTTCTTGAATATTATTGGCAGTATATTTGGAGATAATATTATATATATTATGGTAATTTTCACTTTTTAATATATCTTGATATTCATTTAAAAAGTTAGATGTTGCAGTTATATAAAATCTTTTTTCAGAGATGTCATAAGTTCCTTTTGCACAGGTTGTGATATAACTTAGTTCAGATGTATACTCTTTTTGTGATAAAACTCCACTCAAACCACCTCTTAACTCTCCTAGCGACTCTTTCATAAGTGAAAGGTTTATAAAAGCTTGAAAGATATTTTTAATATAGCTATCGTGAAGAAGAGTGGAGATATTTAAAAAATTATTTTGAATTTGAGAGATAAGGTATGTGTAGGAGTTAAAGGAGTTTACAACTGAAAAATTCAATGTATCAATTTTTCCTCTCATCTGAGTAAGGGTATTAAAATCATCGATAGAGTTAACTCTATTTTTCTTTATCAAATCTAAAAATGTTTGATATGCTTTATCTGTTTTAAGACGCTGTTCTTTTAAAGAGTTCTTAAAAATTCCTCCTTGACTACCTATATATCCACTACTAATCCCTCTTTCTCTTTGGAGTTCATTGATAAGAGTTGCACTATTTTTAATTTTTACAACATTATGTGATAGGTTTTTAAGTTCATCTAAATTTTTATAAGTGTCTATGATAAAAATCATAAAAATGCTAAATATAATAACCCCAGGAATTATTGTTAAGAGTTGCAGTTTATTTAAAGTTTTTTGTTGAGATTCCACTATTTATACCTATATATTATTTCTTTTAAGAAACTCGATTATAGCTAAATTATTTTAAACTTCAATCCCCAAACATATCAATAAATAACGAATTCGCCCAATCATATAAACCTTTGGCATTATCTAAACCATCTTGCCCTTTCCACTTCTCACTTGAGATAGGTGTAGCAAAAGAGAATGTTTTTTTCTCTTTATCATAAGCATACTCAGAGTGTATAAATATAGCCCTTTCAGGGTTTATAGAGACTGCTGAAAAACAGATTGTTACAGGTGAAACCCATTTTATAGCTGGTTTTTTATTGATTCTGTTTGCTATAACACTTGCGACATATTGCCCTTCTGTATTAGATGTATTCCCAGATTTTGAAAAGCCCATAGGTCTAGCATCACCACTAATAAAGATATTTTTTTCGCCTCTAACTTCATAACTTATAGGGTCTATATTGCCCTCCATTTTGTTATAAATAGTATCTTTAGCAATTCCAACTATCTCTAAAATTTTTCCACCTCTTACATGAGGATAAAAAGAAGCATCTTCAAAAGAAAACTCTTCAAATTCTGTCTCAACTATTTTATTGTCAAGGTCAATAACCTCTATCTTAGAGTTTGGATAATACTCTAAATAGCCTTTATAGAGTTCATCTATTGCTGTATGAAAACCATGTTCTTTTATTGTTATATCATTATTTTCATCAAGTAAAAGAACTTTAGCTTTTAATCCTTTTTTCTTAAAATAATCAGCAACCATTAAAGCTCTCTCATAAGGAGCAGGAAGACATCTATAATTGCCACTAGGTATAGTAAATATAAAATTACCACCCTTAAAATTTGTTATCTTTTCTTTTAATGTAAGATGTTCTGAGCCAGAGATAAATCCAGCAGGATATTCGGTTCTAAGTCTATTTTCTAAAGTGATATCAGTTGTCCAAAATGAGTAATCGTACTCTATTCCAGGGGCAAAAACTATATAGTCATACTCTATTGAGCCATTACTTGTATTTAAAACTTTTTTTTGTTTATCTAGTCCTATTGCCGTTGCATGAAAATATGTGTAGTTATATTCTCGGGAAGCTTTTAAATAATCATGTGTTAGAAGTTCTAAATCTACTCTATCTACTAACCATAAATTACTTAAAGGACAAGATACAAACTGAGAACGTTGTTCCACTAAAATAACATCTGCTTTAGGAGATAATATCTTCACATTTTTGGCAACAGATAAACCTGACCAACCACCGCCAACAACAATAACTCTATGGGCTATTTTTTCTGGTAGAGGAGCTTTAAATATCTGAGTAGTTTCTGAAGCATAACCAGCAACAGATGAAGCAGATAAAACCCCAGAGATTTTAAAAAAATCTCTTCTTGAAACAGACATTAAAGTACCATTTTAATGTTTTGATGTGCTTTTAAAGCCTCATAAATGAAGTTTCTTTCATCATCACTTGCTATAACTAGTTCAAGGTTCATACTTACATATTTACCTGTTTTACTTTTATTTGAATGTTTTAAGTTATGGTCTCTCTCTATTATAACATCATGAATAGCTTTTTTTATAGCCTCTTTCTCTGTCCCAATAAGTTTATATGTCCATGAACTTGGATACTCTATAATTACCTGTTTATCGCTATCGTTTAAAATTTCCATTTTTGCCTCCCGATTTTTCTTCTAGTTGTATTTGATGTAAAATCATCCCTTTATCTATCGCTTTTACCATATCGTAGATTGTTAGAAGTCCTACACTTACTCCTGTGAGTGCTTCCATCTCTACACCTGTTTTTCCTGTTAGTTTTGTAGTAACTTTAAGTTTAAAACCTGGTAATTCTGGTAACTCTTCGATATCGCAGTTTATTCCACTAAGATTTAGAGGATGACACATAGGAATAAGAGTACTAGTCTGTTTTACACCCATAATAGCAGCGATAACAGCAGTTTGAATAACAGGACCTTTTTTTGTACTATCATTGATGATAGCATCATAGGCTTCTTGAGCCATCTCTATTTTTCCTGTTGCAACAGCAATACGTGTTGTTTGAGTTTTATCTGAAACATCAACCATTTTTGGTCTTTGATTATCATCTAAATGTGTTAAGTTCATTGTTATATCTTTTATTTTAATTTTTATTATTATAGCAAACTAATTTTAAAGATTTTAATGAGGTTTTATTTGAGGTTGGGAACTATTGCATCAACTCAATAAGAGTATTTTTAGTATTCTCAAACTCATTTTGTAAAGAAGCATCTTGCGATAAAAACTCCTGCATAGCCTCTTTTTTACTGATAGCATAATCAAGTTCAGGGTCAGTTCCTTGAGTATAAGCTCCTATCCGTATAAGTACCTCATTCTCTTTTAAAAGTGTATATATTCTTCTGAATTTTTGAACAGCTTGAAGTTGCTCTTTTGTTATAACATCATTGATAACACGAGAAGCAGAGTTGAGTATATGAACAGGTGGATAGATACCAAAGTCAGTAAGTTCACGAGAAAGAACTATATGCCCATCTAAAATAGAACGAGATTGGTCGGCGATAGGGTCACTCATATCATCTCCCTCTATAAGTACTGTAAAAAAAGCAGTTATAGAGCCTTTGCCCTCCTCTTTTCCAGCTCTCTCCATCAGTTGTGGTAAAAGTGTAAGAGAAGATGGTGGATACCCTTTCGATGTTGGTGGTTCGCCTAATGCTAGACCAATCTCTCTTTGTGCCATCGCAAAACGAGTTACTGAATCCATAATAAAAAGAACATCAAGACCCTTATCTTTAAAATGTTCAGCAACACTCATCGCTGCAAATGCACCATATTTTCGCATAAGAGGAGAGTCATCAGAGGTAGCAACGATGATAACAGTGTTAGTTAAATCACCCCCAAGATTTTTTTCAATAAACTCAGGAACCTCACGACCACGCTCACCTATAAGAGCAACAACTTTTATAGGGGCAGCAGAACCTCTAACTATCATCCCCATTAAAGTTGATTTTCCAACTCCACTTCCTGCAAAGATACCTAGTTTCTGACCCTTTCCACAAGTGAGTAAACCATCTATACTTTTTACTCCAACACTAAATATTTCATCTATCATACCACGCTTCATAGCGGAGATAGGAGCTTTTATAATTGGAGAAAGTTTAGAATCACTTATTATACCTTTATCATCGATAGGGTGCATAAATGGATTTACAACACGACCTAAAAGAGAGTTTCCTATGGGAATATTAAGACCTGTTGAGTCCAAAAATACTCTATCTCCAGCACGAAAACCCTCCACAAAACTAAATGGAGTGATAAAAAAAGTATTTCCATCTATCTCTGTTACCATACCCATAGTCTCTTGAGCTGTATCGTTAGATATGATTTTTACCATATCACTAATACCTACTTTTATACCACTAGCAGTAATAACAGTTGCATTTATTTTGATAATCTCTCCAAAAGATACAGAATAATTTTTGGAGGAGATACGTTTTTTTAAGGATGAAAAAGGCATAAATATTTAGTAATGTGTACCAGTAGGAGAGTTGATAAGAGAGAAAAATTCACTTCTTGTTTTTTCATCTTTTTTAAAGAGTCCACGTAGAGCTGAAGATGTTGTTGTAGAGTTGATTTTTTCAACACCTCGCATCTCCATACACATATGACGAGCTTGAACAACAACAGCAACACCTTTAGGAGCAATAGTATCCATAATAGCATCTGCAATCTGCTCTGTTAGTTGTTCTTGAATCTGCATACGACGAGCAAAAACATTAACAACTCTTGGTATTTTTGAGAGTCCAACTACTTTACCATCTGGAATATAAGCAACATGAACACGACCAATAATAGGAAGAAGATGATGTTCACAAGTAGAATAAAACTCTATATCTTTTATAAGAACCATCTCATCATTTGAGCTTGTAAAAAGTGCTTTAGAGAGTATCTCTTGAGGATTTTCTTTATAACCACTATATATAAATTCATACGCTTTTCTTACACGAGAGGGAGTATCGAGTAGACCTTCACGTAATGGGTCTTCACCAACATGAAGCATCATAGTTTTTACTGCATTTTCAAATTCTGTATCTTGAGTCATTTTTGAGTGTTCCCTTTTATGTTAATAAGCTCTACGTCTTGTAGGTAAGTTTTTACTAGCAGAACTGTCATTATTTGATGTTGATGTTGTTCCAAACCAGTAGCTTATACCAAGGTATATATTTGAGCCTGAAGCTTTTTCAGTGTAGTTGTCTTCGGATCTTGAAGTAGATTTTACATCATAACCAAGTGAAAATTCTACATTTTTTGTTACTAGATAACTAGCTCCTATTCCTATATCAGCTATAATATAATTTTCTAAGTCAGTATTTTCTAATTCTCCTAAACCTAATCCATATTGCAGAGACCATTTAAAGTTTTTTGTTATATCAAAATATAATTTATGATTAAAACCATATTCTATAACTTCAGAACCTTCTGTATCTTCATTTTCTAATAGAGAATAGTAAACTCTAAAACTAGATGTTTCTAAACTTCCCCAACCAATTAGAATAGATGTTCCTGTAATATCTATAGGCTCAGATTCATAACTCAAACCATTATCATATTCTGTTTCATAGGTCATATTATTTTGAAGATATTCAATACCAAAAAACATATTTGCCATTAAACTGCTTGTTATAAATGATAAACTGATAAGTACACTTGCTATTTTTTTCATTTTAAATCAACCTTTTTTATAATGTAAAATTTTATCTAAAAAATAGAGTAAATTTCTTTAAAGTTCACTAGTTTGAAAACCTATTTTAGTTTTTAGAATTATCGGAAATAATAAAAAGATGGAGGTAACCATAATAATGAAGGAGTTTAAGATTTTTTTCTACATCTATATCTGGTTGAACATCTAAAAAGAATGCTCTTATTTCATTATCATCTAAATCACCAAGATAAGTATAGTCACTGTGCATTTCACATTGCATATTTATTAAGCGATGGGTAGCTGTTTTTTTATCTGTTAGCCATATTTTCATAGTTTTTCTTTTTTTGAGTTAATTATTGAAGTTTTATATGAGAGTAATTTAACTAATTAAAGTTAATGGTGCGGATGAAAGGACTTGAACCTTCACACCTTGCGGCACCAGATCCTAAGT
>CAYOKX010000034.1:0-18005 GCA_964404655.1 uncultured Sulfurimonas sp.
TCGGGCTTCACTTTGCAGCTCTTAGAATTCCACATGTTAATAACCAAGATGGTGACGAGATTGACTTTGATGTTGAAGCGAAAAAATATTTAGATGGCGATAAAGCTGGTTCTAAAGTTATGCGTTTTGCAAATGACTTTATGTCTAAAGATATGATGGTTGTTGGATTCTACTTAGTATTCTTCTTCTACTTAGTATTTTATCACTATGGTTTTGCTATGGATCCTGTAAACTTTGATCCTGCTGATGGTCTTAAAACACCTGCACATATCTATCCTGAGTGGTATTTCTTATGGTCTTATGAGATTTTACGTCCATTCCCATTTGATGTTGGTTTAATCGCTTTTGCATTTGCACAAGTTATCTTTACACTTTTACCTTTCCTAGATAAAAGTCCAAATAGTGTTCCAGCAAACCGTCGTGGTCCATTTGCTATCTGGTTTTGGGTTATGATTGTAAATCTTATTGTTTTAACTGCAATGGGTAAATTACCTCCAGAAGGTATCTTTAACTATATCGGTTTTGTTTCAGCTGTTCTATTTATCGTTCAGTGGTTAGCACTTCCATTTATTACAAAATTAGAAAAAAAAGTATAAGGAGAAACGATGAAAAATAAAGAACCTTTAATCTTAGCAGTTGTTGTTTTCTTTACTCTTGTAACTTATTACTTGGTTGAGCCTTATGCTCACCACGTAATGCATAAACATGTAGAGAGTGAACATTTCGAGTATAAAGATTTAGCAGAATTTACACCAACAACTAATGTTGCAAATGGTAAAGAGTTAGTTATGAGCAACTGTACAGCTTGTCACTCTATCAATGTTGCAAATATGCCAGCTCCAATGGATGCTGTAACTTCAGCAGCGACTTATGGTGTTAATCCTCCAGACTTAAGTAATGCTGGTGTTGTTTATGATGCTAAATATTTAGCAGCTTTTATTGCAGACCCTGCAAAAGCAGCAAATGTTTCTCATAAA
Source organism: uncultured Sulfurimonas sp. (assembly GCA_964404655.1). Classification (GTDB taxonomy): domain Bacteria; phylum Campylobacterota; class Campylobacteria; order Campylobacterales; family Sulfurimonadaceae; genus Sulfurimonas. The sequence goes on from CAYOKX010000034.1 coordinate 978, forward strand.
TTTAATGATACTAAAATGCACCCAATGCCTGCATATAACTGGATGCAACCTTCAGAAATTTCAGATATCGTTGCATATTTGCAATCTATCGCTGTTAAAGCTGAAGAGTTAACTCCTGCATTAGCATTTGAAAATGCTTGTGGTAGATGTCATGCTATGGGTTATGAAAAATGGACACAACTTGGTACAAAACCAACATTTAAGCATAAAAAAGATGAGTTAGCATACGATATTAAAGTTATTGAGTATGAAGATTCTATCAAAGCTTATATGGGTAAATTACCACCAGATTTAAGTATGTATATCCGTTCACGTAATGAGCATTTTATCTCTACTCTAGTAGAAAATCCTCAAAACCATTTAGCAGGAACTGCTATGCCTAGAACAGGTGTTTCAGCTGAAACTATGGAAAAAGTTATTGAACATATGAAAGATGCTGGTGATACTAAACGTCACGAGAGAGAAGAAGTTGGTATGAAAGTTATGATTTATATCATTATCTTTGCTATTTTTGCACTTCTTTGGAAAAAACAAGTTTGGAGAGATTTACACTAATTAATTTTAGTTAAATTTTAAAAACTTAGATTATGAGGTCAAGAGATTTTTTATCTCTTGACCTTTTTTTTTGCTAAAAAAATAGAATTATAAAAAAAGGTTATAATATGATTAGATTAAATAAAAAAATAGTATTAAGTGTATTAGTTGCAAGTCAGCTTACTAATCTTTATGCAGAGGGAATACTCGATACTGTTCAAGGAGCATCTGATTCTTATAATAGTATAAGAACTAAACATTGGAATGATGGAAAAATATATATAGATGCTAAAGCAAAAGCTGGTTCATCTTTTTGGGATCCAGGTTTAAGTGATGAAGACCCAAAGAGTAGTACGGATATTATTAGTTATCAAACTGAAGGATTAAGTTATTACGATGTAAGTGTAAATCTTGGATATAGTGGAACTTCTATATTTAGTTATTCTAAATTAGCATCATTTACAGAAACAGAAAATCAACAGGAATTATTAGCAACTAATAAATCTGCTGAGAGTGGAGTAGATGGTTATACAATGGGTTTTTCACTTGAAGCTATTGTAAAAAAATTAGGTATTCGTAATTCAATAGTAAATACAGCACTAACATATAGATTTGAGATGACAGATACAGCTTTTTTTGGTGTAGCAACAGCAGAACAAGATATCTATTATTATACAAATTCAGAGTATGGGGACCTTATTAATGAAGGTAAAACAATTAGTTTCAAAACAACTTTTAAAGAGCAAAGACACACCGTCGCATCTAAATATTTAATGAAAAGAACAGCAAAAGATGCTTATCTTAGAATGGGATTATATAAATCTGAATGGACAAAGCCAACAAGCTTTGGAAATCGTAGTTCAGATGGAAAACCTGCAATTGAGATGGCAGAATACTCTACAACAGGAATAACTTTAGTTTATACAAATTATGAGGGAAGTAAAGTTGATGGATTAAACTTTGATTTTACTCTTGATTATGGATTGGATAATACATTTAAGTCTTTTAATTCTGATGCTTCTGCCAATTTGGGAGAAGAAGAATCTTTAGCTTATGGGGCAGTGAAAATAGATAGCTCTTATAAATGGGTTCCAATAAAAAGTAAATATTCAACTCTCTCTTTTATTATTGGAGCCTCTATGGACTTTAAACAATGGAGTATAGCTGATGGTGATGATGATAGTGATAATAATGTTAAGCTAGATGCTGAAACACTTTATGCTCTTTATAGTTCAGTAGAGTTTCGTTTCGGGTATTAAGATTTATGAGATTCAGACAACTAAAACAACAATCAAAACAAAATTGTGTAGATAAAGAAAAACTTAAAAACAGAGTTGAATATGCTCGTTATACAGATAGAATTAAAGCATTTATTACAGATATGTTTATGATATATGCCCCTATTCTTTATATAATTACTTATGTATTTCTCGGTGGAAAAGATGATTTTCAAGCTTCTCAGTTAGCACCACTAGCAGGTGTAACAATTTATGGAATTATCTACTCTATTCTTTTGGCTAAACTCGGACAAACTCCAGGAAAGAAAGCTTATATAATAAAAGTAGTAGATGCAAAAACTTATGAAAAAATCTCTTTTTTTAAAGCATTCTTTAGATTTATATCTTTTCTTTTTTCAGCAACTATTCTTTTTGGCTTATTAGTTCCTTTTTATAGAAAAGATAATAGAGCATTACATGACTTAATGGCAGGAACAGTTGTTATAAAAGAGAAAAATAGTTCAATAAGTGTAACATAGTAAACAATATGTAAACCAATAAATTAGATTTAAAGTTAAATTAAATCTAAGAGATATATAATGGATACTTAATATTAAATCACAGCTACTATAAAAAAGCTTTGATTAAAACAAAATAGGAAAAAATATGAAAAAAACTTTAATCTCTTTAGCAACAGCATCATTAATCGCTTCTTCTGCAGTAGCAGCTGACAAAGGTATAGACTTTACTACAACTGGTCAAGCAGTTGTTTATTATCAAACATCAAATGATGGTTTAACAGGTAGTGCAGATCTTTTTAATCGTAAAGCTTCAAGTGCTAATATTGGTGTTCAATTAAATAGTTCAGCTGACCTTAAAAATGGGTTTACTTTTGGTTCTCAAATCTCTTATTTAGGAACTACTGGTTTAGAGAAAAATCTTGTTGTAAATACTAGACAAGTTTCAGCTGCAACAAATGCTTCTGGAAGTGGTTTAGATGCTGCTAATAGTACAAGTGACCAATTAATGTTAACACAAATTTTTGTAAATAAAACAGTTGCAAAAACATCAATTACAATTGGTCGTCAAGAACTTCCTAAATCTCTTTCTCCTTTAGCATTTACAGAGGGTTGGAATGTATTTAAAAATACTTTTGATGCTGTTTTAGTTGTTAATAGTGATTTACCAAATACTACTTTAGTTGGTGCTTATGTTGGTCGTTCAACTGGTCATGATTTAAGTACAGTTGGTGATTTAACAGTTGCAAGTTCTGCAGGTAATTTAACTGTTGCTAAAACAGCTTATATGTTAACTGCTCAAAACACTGCATTACCAATGACAACAGTTACTGCTTCATATTATGCTTTAGCTGGAATTACTGCTGCTGATTCTGCAGATGCTTTATGGTTAGATGCAAAAGTTGCTGATAAATCTTTACCAATGGGTCTTAAGATAGGTGTTCAAGCTGGTATGATTATGCCAGAAGCAGATATTACAACTGATACAACTGCATTTGGTCTTAAAGTAGGTATTAAACCGATGCCAGCATTAACTGTATGTGGTGCATATACTCATGTTAATGGTAATACAGATGGTAAAGCACAAGCTGCCGTTAAAAATACTGGTACAGGTGTAAAAACTCCACTGTATACTCAAATGGTTGCAAATCAAAATGCTATCTCTCTTGACAATAGTACTTTTATGTTAAAAGGTGCTTATAGTTTAGGTGATATGGGTACAGTAGTTGCTCAAACTGCATATACTCAAGCGGGTCGTATTAATATGAGTGGTAACGGTATTGATTACAATGAATTTGATCTTATGTATAAAGCAAAAGTTGGTGGTGTAGATTTATTAGCTGCTTATGTTTATCAAGCATGGGATACAAAAAATGATAAATCAAACGATATCGTTCGTGTTGTAGCTCGTTACGCATTCTAGTCGATATTTTAATATTTCTTCACATCTTTATGTGTGAAGAAATATCTCTTCTATCCAACTTCTTATCCCTCCTTTTTTTATTTTAGATTAATTTTTTATTTTTTATGTATAATGACTTACTTTTAAGTAAGGAAAAATAATGCTCATAGATAGCTATGATAGAGTAGTTGATTATCTTCGTATTTCAGTTACAGAACGTTGTAATTTTAGATGTCAATACTGTATGCCAGAAAAACCATTTTCATGGGTTCCTAAAGAAAATTTACTTACATTTGAAGAGCTTTTTGAATTTATAAAAGTAACAATAGATGAAGGTGTAAATAAAATTCGTATTACTGGTGGAGAGCCTCTTCTTCGAGAGAATTTAGATAAATTTATAAAGATGATTTATGATTATAAACCCTCAATAGATTTAGCTATGACAACAAATGCTTTTCTTTTAAAAGGAACAGCACAAAGACTTAAAGATGCTGGTCTTAAACGCATAAATGTAAGTATTGATACACTTATTCCTAAAATTGCACAAGATATAGCGGGAAGGGATGTTTTACAAAATGTCTTAGAGGGTGTTGATGAAGCTTTAAAAGTTGGTCTGAAAGTTAAAGTTAATATGGTTCCTATGAAAAATATGAATTTTAATGAGATTATAGATGTTTTAGAGTATTCTAAAGCACGAAATATGAGTATTCGGTTTATAGAGTATATGGAAAACTCATTTGCAAAAGCAGATATAAAAGGTGTAAAATCTCCTGAACTTTTAGCAAAATTAGCAGAGCATTATAAATTTAGTGATGATGGCTTTGATGGTTCTTCCCCTTCACACTATTATACTATGGATGATGGGTATAGATTTGGAATTATTGAACCTTATGAAGATGACTTTTGTAAAAAATGTAATCGTATCCGTTTAACTGCTGAGGGAAATCTTATCCCTTGTCTTTACTTTGATGAGGCTATGAGTATCGCTAAATCCATTAAAGATGGTGATATTAAAGGTGCGACAGAGGTTTTAAAAGAGGTTATAAGAACAAAACCTGAAAAAAATCGTTGGGGTGGTGAAGATGGAGAGAGTTCAAGTCGTGCTTTTTATGAGACGGGTGGATAGATGTCAAAATTGGATGAAGTAAAAGAAAGTATAGGATATTTGAAAGTAATATTTAGTATTTTAATAGCTATAAATATTTCATTAGTAGTATGGTTATATCAAGATACTGCAAAAGTAACTTTGATTGATATGGTAGCTTTATTTAGTTTAGCTATTTTAATATCAGTTGCTATTATCTATATAAATAGAAAAATATTAATAAAAATAAGAAGTTTAAGGGATTTATAATGGAAATTTTAAAAATTATAATAGTAGCAATAGTATTTGGTGGAATATTGTTTTCAGTATATGAAACATTGCATTATCCATTGACGAATAAATAGTATTGTATTTAGTAGAACATTTTTACTCCATTCAAGGAGAGGGTAGATATACAGGTGTACCATCAGTATTTTTTCGTTTTGGTGGATGTAATATGCGATGTGAAGGGTTTGGTTGTATAGAAAAAGCATCTGATGGTAGTGAAGTTTTAGGATGCGATACTGTATATGCTGTGAATAAAGAGCATTTTTCGCATAATTGGATACCGATAGAAAAATCGCAACAACTGATAAATCTTTTAGATATATATGAACTTCCTCATCCAGTAGATATAGTTTTAACGGGTGGAGAGCCTCTTATATATGCTAATGATGAGATATTTATAGAGTTTTTAGAAAAATTAACAGATAATGGGCATCAGATAACATTTGAAACAAATGGTTCTTTAGCTGTTGATTTTGAAAAATATCCTGTATATAAAGAGTGTATTTTTGCTTTATCTGTAAAACTCTCAAACTCAGATGAGAAGCTGTCAAAAAGAGTACGTGGAGATGTTATATATACTATCGCTACAAATGCAAAAGAGGCTTTTTTTAAATTTTCAGTAGATGAAGAGTCTATAAATTTAGGTTTAGAAGAGGAGATTGAAAATATTATTATTCACTCTCCAAAAACAAAAGTTTATTGTATGCCATTGGGTGGTTCAAAAGTAGAAGTAGAGGCAAATAGTGAGCCTTTAGTAGAGTTTTGTAAAGCGAAAGGGTATAACTTTAGTGATAGACTTCATATAAGAATATGGGATAAAAATAAGGGAGTTTAGAGATGATAATTAGAAAACTTTTTAAATTTGAAAATGCACATATAGTCCGTGGTTGTTCCACTTTAAAATGTAGAAGTTCATTGCATGGACACTCATATAGAGTTGAACTTTTATTTGAGTCAAACTTTTTAGATAATGGTCAAATGGTATATGATTTTGGTTTAATGAAACAAAATATGAAGGCATTGGTGGAGAGCTTTGACCATGCTATTGCAATATGGAGTTATGATGATGAAAATTATATTAACGATATGAAAAAACACTCTGATAGATGGATAGAACTTCCTGTTTCTCCCTCAGCTGAACAATTTTCACGTGTCATATTTATTTTAATCGATAAACTTTTATCTCTTACTCGTACTGTAAATGGTGAAAAAGATGTATTTTTACAAAGTATTATAGTACACGAAACACAAACTGGATATGCTCAATGTTTTAAAGAGGATGCTTACTCTAAGTTGATGGGGGAGATAGATATAGATGAAATTATTTTTTCTGAAGAGATTAAAAATAATTGGAAAGATACTGAACTTTTTGAGAAGTTAAAAAGAGGAAATCGATTTCTTAACCCCTCAAAAGTTTAAAGTGTTATTAAGTCAACTTTATCGTTAGATGTAAAATTAAATTTTGTAGATATAAATTTTACAATACTATTTTTTTCTAAGCTAGAACAGTTTTCATCAATCATAATATATCCATTTGCTTGGGCAAGTGGAGAAATCATACCTGGTGCAAATTTTTCAGCTGGAGTAAAAAACCTTCCATCAAAAAAACCTGGAACTAAAGTCCTTCTTCCAGATTTAAAATTATAATCTTCTTTTATTTTTGTTTCGATAAAGTTTATATATTTAGAGTCGCCTCCATTTAATGCTAATATAATAGTTTGACCAAAAAGTTCAAAGTTTAATGATGCTGCAAGAGGATTGCCAGGAAGGTTTAGAATTGCTGTTTTTTCTATTTTACCAAAAGTAGTAGGTTTACCAGGTTTTATCTCTATTTTATCAAAAAGTATATCGTAACCAAAAGCTCCAAAGGCTTCTTTTGTATAATCTGCATCACCAACACTAACACCACCTGAAGTGATAATTAAATCACAATCTAAAGCACTTTGTATATGAATATTTATATCTTCAAGAGTATCAGTTGCTGTTCCTATAAACTCAACTTCACATCCTAACTCTTCTACTCGTGCTAAAAGAGAGGGTGTATTTGTATTGTAGAGTTGATACTCTTTTACATTTTCAAAGTGCATTTTAAGTTCATTTCCTGATGCAAAAAGTGCTACACGAGGTTTTTTATATATTTTTATATGTGTAATACCTTGAGATACTAAGATAGTAATCTGATGAGCATCTAGTTTTGTTCCCTTTTTAAGTAATAGGTCATCTTTTTTAATATCTTCTCCACAAAGGCGAATATGTTTGGAGAGTATTAAGTTCTGAGGTAAAATTACTCCATCTTTTGAATTTGAAGTATCTTCAATAGGAACTATACATTGAGTCCCAAAAGGGATTTTAGCACCTGTCATAATTTTAATAGCTTTACCATGTTCTAACTCTTCACTAGAGTTATCACCTGCAAAAATAGTATGGGTCACTTTTACATATTTTGAACTATCATCAATTTTAACAGCATAACCATCCATTGCAGAGTTATCATAAGGAGGTAGATTATGTGTAGCTATAATATCTTGTGCAAGAATAGAGCCTAAAGCTTCCTCTATGGGTATTATTTTTAATGATTTTGGAGTGATATTGTTATAAATAAGTTCTAAAGCCTCTTCTACTGTAACAGCCATTTTTTTTACCTCTTGTATAAAAGTTGTTATTATTATAAAATTCCATTATGAATGAAATGTATGATATGAGTATTGTAACGCATAATTATGGTGTTATTGGAATTTTACTAGCGGTTTTTATTAATTTTATGATGCTTTATAGAGCAACAGAGATGAAAAAATATAAGAGAGAGATGAGAATTTTTACTCCGATAAGTTCTATTGGCATAGGGATTATTATCTTTACAGGTGTTGTTATGATGGCAGCAAAACATCTTCAATTTAGTATTGAAAATATAGCAATGATTATTTTTGCAGTTAGTTTTATTGTTTTAGAGGTAAAGCGTGCAAAAACATTAAAATATTTAGACCCAAAAAAAGAGAATGCACTCAAAGTGTTTAAATCTTTTGCTATTAAAATCTTTTTGATTGAGATAGTTTTAGTATTAAGTATCTCCTTTTGGATGTGGATGTGATATATCTTTTATTAGATGAAAAAAAAGAGAATCAGATAACTCTTAAAGGTGAAAATTTCAAATATTTGATAAAAGTTCGTCGTCATAGTATCGATGATACTATCTCCATCCGTTATAAAGCAGATATTAAAGAGCTTTGTAACTATAAAATAATCTTTATTGATGGAAGAAGTGTAGGCTTAGAACTAATCTCTTCAGAGGTTGTAGAGGTAAAGAGTGCTAAAGAGTTACATATAGCTTGGTGTAAAATAGATATAAAATCTATTGAAAAGGTGTTGCCAAGTTTAAGTGAAATAGGAGTAGCAAAAATCTCTTTTATCTCTTGTGATAGAAGCCAAAATATTAAGTTAGATTTTAAACGTTTTGAGAGAATTTTAGAAGCATCTATGCAACAGTGTGGGAGAAGTACATATATAGAGTTCGATACCTATCAAAATATTGAAGAGTTTATAGTGAAGTATCCCGATACAAAAGTATTTGATTTTTGTGAAAATAGCTTAAAAGATGGGAGTGGATTTGAGAGAGTAATTATAGGTGCTGAGGGAGGATTTTCTCAAGATGAGAAAGAATTATTAAGTTCTCAAGAGGTTTTTAGACTTGATACTCCTATGGTTTTACGTTCTGAAAGTGCTGTTATTGCTGTGGCTAGTAAGGTTGTTTTGTGAGACTATTAGATAATATTATTTTTTAAAGAAAAGATTATTAATGAAATGTAAACAGAATTCTATTTTGTAATATAAATTAAAGTATTTAAGCACTATAATCTTGTTCACTTTTTAAGAGAAAGAGGTATATATTATGAGTGCTTTAACTGCTAATGAACGTTTACAGCTTGATGATGTTTTTTTATCAATAGATTGTGGTAATACAACCTTAAAACAGCTGAAAAATATATTTTTAGAAAAATTACAATTTATAACTATTTCTAATCTTCTAAAATTTATGAAAATAAAACAATAATCCTCTACTTAAATCCTTTTCTACATTACAATTAATAATCTTTTTTCCAAACTATTTAAGAGTTAAAATAGTAAACTCGCATCACTTAAAAATCTAGGAATTTTTGCTAATGGAAAATATAGAAACTATCGATAGTGTGTGTACATATTGTGGTGTTGGTTGTGATATCGCAGCTAATGTAGATACTAAAACTAATAAAATTGTCAAAATTTTTGCTCATCCTGATGGTGTTGTTTCGCAAGGGAAGCTTTGTATCAAAGGTAAATATGGTTTTGATTTTGTAGACGCTGATGATAGAGTTCGTATCCCTCGTATTAAAAAAAGTTTTTTAGAGAAAAATCCTACTATTAAAGATGCTATCTCATCCTCTTTAACTGATTTAGATGATATTTGGTATGAAACAGATTTAGATAATGCCACAACAGCAACAGCGATGAAACTAAAAGAGATTCAAAAAAATTATGGTGAAAAAAGTGTTTGCTCTATCGGTGGAGCAAGAACATCTTGCGAAAGTACCTATCTTTTTCAAAAATTTACTCGTTATACTCTTAACTCTCCTCATGTAGACAACTGTGCTAGAGTATGTCACTCTCCCTCTTTAAGTGGTATGAAAAAAACGATAGGGGAGGGTGCTGCTACAAACCCTTATAACGATATATATAATACTGAATTCATGATAGTAATAGGTTCAAATACAACAGAAGCTCATCCTATTATCGCAAATCGTATTATAGATGTGGCACGTGAACATGATAATCTAGCTGTATTTGACGTAAGAGAGATAAAACTTCATCGTGTTGCAAAATATAAAGCAATAATGCCTCACGAAGCAAATCTTCTTATATTAAATATGTTGGCTTATGTCATAATAGATGAAGAGTTATATGATGAGAGTTTTATAGCTGATAGAACAAAAGGTTTTAAAGAGTTTAAAGAAAAAATCATAAACGACCCTTATGCAAATCCAGATTATTTTAACACACTAGAGGGGTATGAGTATCTTTCTAAGATGGTTAGAAAAGTAGCTCGGGAATATGCTCTGAAAAAATCTATGATATTTTGGGGATTAGGGATTACAGAACATATAGATGGTTCTTATGCTGTTATGGCTATCACTCATTTGGCACTTATGACTGGAAATATTGGAAAAACTGGTGCTGGTTTGATGCCTCTTCGTGGACAAAACAATGTTCAAGGTGCTTGTGATGTTGGTATGCTTCCTTACTATGACCCAGATTACCAAACACCAAAAGAGATTGGACTTATGACTCCTCAACTTGTTGATGGGATGCTTGAGGGAACTATAAAAGCTGTTTTAAATATAGGCGAAGATATTACTCATATTCATCCAAATCTTAACAAGGTAGAAAAAGCATTAAAAGAGTTGGAACTTATAGTAGTGCAAGAACTTTTTATGACAGATGTTGCTCAAAAAGCAGATATAGTAATAGGTGTAAAATCTGCTTATGAAAAAACAGGTGTATATATAAATGCTATGAGAAGATTACATCTTTCTCAACCTTTAGTGAAATCAGATTTACCTGATGATTGGGAAGTACTTCAAATATTAGATAATAAGATGGGAGGCACTGCCAATTATAAAGATTCTAGTGAGGTTTGGGATGAAGTAAGAGAGGTCGCATATAGAAGATTTAGTGGTGCTTCTTATATAAGACTTGAACGTCATCGTAAGCGTGGACTCCAATGGCCAGTACATACAGAAGATACCCCTATACTTCATCAGTTAGACTTTAGAACAGATGATGGTTTAGGAGAGTTTCACTATAACCAATATAAACTTCGTGGAATGATAAAAGAGATAATAGATAAATCATTAACAGGCTATCATCTTAGTACAGGAAGAACATTAGCACATTACAATAATTCAGCACAAACAAAACGTTCAGAGAGTTTAAATAAAAGATATAGTGAAGATATTTTACTTGTAAATGAGAATGATGCCGATGATTTCAATGGGGAAAAAGTTATTTTAAAAACAGAGTTTGGAGAGAGTACCCCTTTAACTGTTAAATTTACAGACAAAGTTGAACCTAAAACTCTCTTTGTAACTTTTCATCATGCTGATTCAAAAATAAATAATCTTTTTGGAGATAGATTTGATGAGGTTATTATGACAGCTGCTTTTAAATCTGTTAAGGTTGATGTAATTAACTGCTAAAATTGATTTTATAGATGGGTTAAAGAATTAACCCATCTTGATACTTCCCTAACTTATCTATCGCCAATTCTAGGATCAAGTGCAATTTTTAGAATTGGCGTATTTAAATAATTTACTAATAATGATTTTTCCACTAATATATCTTTTAGTAAACCATTTAATAGCCCCACTTTTACAATTTTCTTTTTATATACAGGAATTGTAATATTTTTCTTTCTTTCATGAGAGAATATTTTATGATTTCCCTTTGAACGAATAAGATTATATCCTATGGATTCTACAAATTTTATAATAGTTTTACCATCAATATTTCGTAAAGAGGACATTTAAACTTCTTTATTTTTAATATTTTTTGAATAGCAAATTCTAAAACCAATTTTGATTTTTTTATATTTACCAGAACTACTTGCTAACATATAGGGTTTTTTAATCATTTCTAAATCAACTCCGAACCTAAAATCCCCCATGTGATATGGCATAATCATAGAAGCCATATTATTATTGTAATGATATAACCACTCTCCAAATTGCTCCTCAATACAAAAAGAGATATTTTCTTTTGATATTTCATAAATAGGCTTTTTAATATAAGAAAATTTAAGATTTTGAAATGCATTTTCTGCCATATAAGGGGGATATGTGTTATAGTTATCAAATTTTATAGTATCAAAACTATGTGAGAGACCTTGTTCACCAAAACCATCATTTTTAGGGTGTACTAATCTATACTCAGCTACTTTTAATAATCTTACAGGAATATCATATTTTTTCTCTATCCATTTACAATATGCTAAAGTATCATACCAAGTTACAGTAACTGGTAATGTTTGATCTTTTTCACTATTGACACTTTGAAATAAATCCAATTTATTATTTCTATTTTTTAAATACTCCATATTGTCTTTTAAAAATTCATTATATTGTTCTATTGTAATTAAATCGCTAACATATAATTCTGAGAAATCATCTACTGAAATTTTTTTAAATATATCAATGTTATCTTTATTTGATGATGAACTATATTGATATAAACCTATATTTTTATAATAATTTTTTAAAATATTATCTTGACCTGGATATAAACTAGATATACCACCATTTTTATAAAAGAAATCTTCAGCTAAATGTCTATCGTTCTCTTCCCATAATTCATTTATTGTTATATTTTTTAATTTATTTTTACTATTTTTATGACCAAAATAGAGCCATCTTTGAAAATCATAATTTTCATTAAATGCAGAAGGAACATCTCCATGTTTTAAATATGGAGAATAAAAAGATTCTTTTGTGTCAAATGGTGTATCTCTTAAATTTTTAAAAACAAAATCATAATCACCATTTGAAGCTTTTAGAAAATAGATATCTTCAAATTTAATTATTTTTACCCAATCATCTGTAAATCTTTGCATAGTATTTTTTATATCTTTAGCATAATCAATATATGTTTTAATTTCTTTTGATTTATAGTATTTATTTTTTTCATGAAAAATTTCTTGAAATATTAAAGAATTATTATTATTTTCAATAAAATTCATATTTGGGCTATTACCAATATTTGATGTATATATTTCTTGAATATAATTATCAATCGTATCATCGTTGTACTCTATAAATGCATCTCCTATTAAATTTTTAAAAGTTCCATATTGTATAAAATCAACATTGATTTCTTCTATATCTTGATATATTATCCCATTAATAAATGTATTCTTTAATTTATACTTTTTATTTTCTTTTTCTCGTTCAACAAGAAAAACTTTGCCATCTTCATAAGAGAACATTGATCTATGTCCTGTAAATATTTTAGATGGAACTTGTTTTCTTGAACAATATAATCTATCTGCTATTTGTTTATATGTAAAAAAACGTATCCCATTATTTAAATCAGGCTGTTTTGATAAATCCCTATAATTATCTAATCCATTAGCTTCCATAAATGGAACTAATTTATTATTATACCATCGAGTATAATCCGAAATATTTCCAGTAAGACCAAAATTTTTAATCATAAAATTTAATGCACTATTTAATTTAAATACATTTTTATCTTTATCACAAGTTTTATATGCTTGTTTTAAATCATCTGGTGATAAGCCTGTTATATGTAAGACATGAAAGTCTTTTGTTGGAAGAAATTTTCCCATTGTATATCCTTTATTTTTAATAATAAAGTGCTATGAATGATAAAAAAATGAATTTATTCGTTTGAGGAAAAGGCTATTTATCTTATATATGCACATTGTATATTAGTCATCGGATGCCAATTACCGTTTAAAGGATGGTATCTTACTTTTCTTTATTTTTCACTTAAAAAATAAAGCTTAAATTTAATTTGACAAAAAAAGATCTTTTACATATAATAAATTCAATATACATATAAAGGCTCATTCATGTTAAGTATCGGAATAGGTGAAATTCAAAAAAATAGTTCTGTTTTTTCAAATTTAACAGAGGCTATACAGATAATAGATAAAAGAAAGAAGCAAGTTCTTGCTATGGTTTACCCCATTCAAAAACAAAGTATTGTTGATAGTCTTGCTGGAAAATATAAAGATAAAATAGGGTCTACTTCATTAACATCACAAGAGATCAAAGAGATAACAATGTTAAGTGTTGTTGATGAAAAATATGGAAATGTTTAATGATTTATCTTCTTGATACAAATGTAATTATTCGCTTATTGGTAGGTGATCACAAAGAACATTTGGTAAAAAGTATAGAAATATTTAAAGATATAGAAACGGCTAAACTTCAAGTTGAAATTCTTGAAGGTGTTTTAATGGAAACCTATTTTGTACTTACAAAATTTTATAAATTACCTAGATATGAAGTGATAGATGATTTAAAAAGAATTCTTTCTTTTAATGGTGTAGTTAATAGTAATAAAACTATTCTTTATGAAACACTTACAATTATAGAAAATAAAAATATTGATTTTGTTGATGCTCTTATATGTGCAAAGAGTAAATTAGAAGGCTTTGGGAAACTTAGTTTTGATGAGGATGTAAAAAAATGTTAATACTTTTTGATTTAGATGGAACACTTATAGATTCAACAGAAGCGATACTTGAGAGTTTTCATAACTCTTTTACTATACATAACTTTCCAGCTCAAGAGGATGAGAAGATTGAATCTCTTATTGGTTATCCTCTTGATGAGATGTATAGGGCTTTAGGTGTTGATGAAGATGTCGTTTGGGATTTTGTAGCTACATATAAAGAGCATTATAGAAAAATCTCTACACAAAAAACAGAACTTTTAGAGAATGCTAGAGAGGCTATTATAGAAGCAAGTAAATTTGCAACTTTGGCTATTGTAACAACAAAAACAGGAAGATACTCGAAAGTTTTAATGGAGTATTTTGAACTGATGCACTATTTTGAAGTTTTAGTTGGTCGTGAAGATGTTGAGCATCCTAAACCTCATAAAGAGCCAATTATAACTGCACTTACTAGATTAAATAAAGATGATAATGATATTTGGATGATAGGTGATACTAAGATGGATTTAATAAGTGCTACAAATGCTGGAGTGAATTCTATTGGGGTTTTAAGTGGCTATGGAACGAAAGAGTCTTTAGAACCATACACAGATATAATTGTGAAAGATAGTTTAAGTGCTGTGAAATATTTAAAGAGTAGGAAAAAATTACACACCTAGTATAGTTCCATAGGTAGCTATAAACTACAAGCTAAGTTTAAGAGCAAGTTGCCTAAAATATATGAAATTAGAAATAAGAGAAAATATAAAAACTTTCTTGAAAAAACTTAAGGAGAATTTATGCTAGAAATTAGATGGCATAGTCGTGCTGGTCAAGGTGCTGTAACAGGTGCTAAGGGTTTAGCAGATGTTATTTCAACAACTGGTAAGCATGTACAAGCTTTTGCATTTTATGGTTCAGCAAAACGTGGAGCTGCAATGACAGCTTATAATCGTGTTGATGATAAAGTTATTATGAATCATGAAAAGTATATGGAACCAGACTTTGTATTTGTAATCGACCCTGCATTAGTATATACATCAGATGTTACTATTAATCATAAAGAGAGTACAAAGTATATTATCACTACTCATTTAACTACTGAAGAGCTTATTAAAGCACAACCAAAGTTAGAGGGGAAAGAGGTATATACAGTAGATTGTATCACTATTGCAAATGAGACTATTGGTCGTCCTATTCCAAATACACCAATGCTTGGTGCTTTTATGAAAATTTCTGGTATGTATGATATAGAGTTCTTTAAAGAAAATATGAAAAGAGTTCTTGCAAAATTACCACAAAAGATAATAGATGCAAATATGCTTGCTATTCAACGTGCTTACGACGAAGTGAAATAAGGAACTAATATGAATAATACAGGTTGGGATGGATTTGAAATCGGAGCTATGCTTCGTTCGTTTGATGGTGTAGCTGCAACTGAAATTGCTACTACTCACCAAGAGGATCGTGCATATTCAGCAAACAACTCTTTTACAGCAAGTGTTGCAGACTGGAGACTTGAAAAACCAGTTTTTAACAAAGACTTTTGTATAGATTGTCAATTTTGTTGGATATATTGTCCAGATATCTCTATTATCTCTCGTGATAAAAAGATGATTGGTGTTGATATGGATCACTGTAAAGGTTGTGGAATTTGTGTTGAGGTTTGTCCTACAAATCCAAAATCACTTTTAATGTTCTCAGAACAAGCAGATGAAGAAGCAGAGTTAGCAAAATGGCCTGCAAAAGAGGAGAAATAGATGGCATTTGATAAAATGGAATTAAGAGAAACTGAAGTTTGGGATGGTAACTTTGCTGCTGCTCAAGCTTTAAGACAAGCTCAAGTTGATGTTGTATCAGCTTATCCTATTACTCCTTCAACTCCTATCGTTGAAGGTTATGCAAAATTCAAATCTGACAACTATGTTGAGGGTGAATTTGTAATGGTTGAGTCTGAACATGCTGCAATGTCAGGATGTATCGGTGCTGCTGCTGCTGGTGGACGTGTTGCAACTGCAACTTCTTCACAAGGTCTTGCTCTTATGGCTGAGACTCTTTACCAAGCTTCAGGTATGCGTTTACCAATAGTACTTAACATTGTAAATCGTGCTTTAGCTGCACCACTTAATGTTAATGGTGATCATTCAGATATGTATATGGTTCGTGATTCTGGTTGGATTCAGTTTGATGCTTTTTCTCCACAAGAAGCTTATGATTTAAACTTTATCGCTTTTAAAGTTTCTGAAGATCATGATGTTAGAACTCCAGCTATCGTAAATCAAGATGGTTTTATGACTTCTCATACAGCTCAAGGTGTAAAAACTTTAACTGATGATGCAGCATTTAATTTTGTTGGTACATATAAGCCTATGAATGATATGCTTGATTTTGATCATCCTGTAACTCATGGTGTTCAAACTGAAGAAGATTGGCATTTTGAGCATAAAGCTCGTCAACATAATGATATGATGACAATCGTACCAGGTAAAATTGATGAAGCATTTGCTGATTTTGAAAAACTTTCAGGTCGTAAATATAATCAAGTTGAACAGTATGATATGCAAGATGCTGATGTAGCAGTTGTTTGTATGGGTACTTCTGTTGAAACTGCTCGTGAAGTAGCAACTGAAATGAGAGCTAAGGGTATTAAGGCTGGTGTTGTTGGACTACGTGTTGTTCGTCCTTTCCCATTTGCTGAAATTGCTGAAGCACTTAAAGATATTAAAGCTGTTGCTGCACTTGATCGTTCAGCTCCAGGTGGTGCTGCTGGTATGTTAT
>CAYOKX010000035.1:0-8370 GCA_964404655.1 uncultured Sulfurimonas sp.
ATCTAAAAACCAAGCTCTTTACTCTTCTATTTTTTAAAAATGACGACTACTGTAAAAAAAATTATCTAAAAAATATAGATTGATTAGAAATGACATTGAAGATTTAATTGTTGAATTAGAAAAAAATTCAAAAATTGGAACACCTTTAGGAAATGACCTATATAAAATTAGGGTGGCAAACTCTTCTATTCCAACTGGAAAAAGTGGTGGTTTTCGTGTTATTACATATATTGTTATAGATGAAAAAATTATACTTAATCGAATTTATTCAAAATCAGAAAAAGAGAATATTAGTGATGCTGAATTGATTGAAATTATTAGAGCTATTGGTTTGTAAGATTTTTTGATTTTAAAATAGAAATTATGTTATAATTTTATCAAGTTGGGACAGTTAGAGAGCTGAGAACTCTCTAAATGCTTTTAATAAACTTTTTCTGCTAATAGCAGTAAAAGAATAACAATTATGAAAACGAGCCTCATTGTTATATCCTTTAAAAAAGGCTGACCCTGTCCCACCTTCTCCTTCACAAATATAATCCATAATCATAATCGCCAACTAGAATTTAGATTTTATCAGCTCCCTATTAACAACTCATTAACAACATTCCACTATTATTATCCACTTTCAATTTTTAAAGGAAATAATATGAGCGCACTCAATGATTTAATCGTAGATGAGAACAATATAGCATTTCACCCAATGATGGGAAATAGTTATCAACTCAATGAAATTTCAAAAGATATAGTAGTTTTACTGAAACAAAGTAAATCTAAAGCTGAGATTATCGATGCTTTAGCACAAAATTATGAAGTTTCAAAAGAGGAACTTTTCATAGATGTAACTGACTTCATCTCTAAAATCAAAGTATATGGTTTAGTATAATGAAAGTTGCAGTTAGTGGGTTAAACAATACTGACAATCCAGCTCCAGGGATTCCTGTTATAAAGAGTATTGCAGAAAAAAATACAACTATTGGACTCTCTTATGACCCAAATGAACCGGGGAATTTTATGGGGATGTGTGATAAAACTTACCTTATGCCTTACCCATCTTTAGGGTTTGATGAGTTAAAAGATAGACTTGAATATATTCAAAAAAATGAGGGACTTGATGCTATCATCCCAAATCTTGATGCAGAACTTCCTTTATATATAAAATATCAAGATGAGATTGAAGCGATGGGGATTAAACTTTGTCTACCATCACTTGAAAATTTTGAACTTCGTAATAAAAATAAACTTGATTCACTCTCTAAAAAACTAGAGATGACTTACCCTAAAACATATGAGATAAGTACAGTCAAAGAGCTTCAAGAGATAACACAATCTTCACACTTTCCACTTATGGTAAAAGGTAACTACTATAAAGCATATATGGCACATAACCTTGATAGTGCGATAGACTACTTTTATAAAATCTCAAATGAGTGGGGTTTTCCTGTTCTTATTCAAGAAGTTGTAAGTGGTGAAGAGTTAAATCTTGTAGGTGTTGGTGATGGTAAAGGTGAGCTAAAAGGTGCTGTAACTATCAAAAAACTTACAACTACGGATATAGGAAAAATCTGGACAGGTGTGACTATCAAAAACGACAAGATGATGAAAATCGCTCAAGATTTTGTAAAACAGACTGGTTGGAAGGGTCCTTTTGAACTAGAATGTATAGTAAATATGGGTAATGTTTATATGATAGAGATAAATCCACGTTTTCCTGCATGGGTATATTTTGCAACTGAGATAGGGGTAAATCTTCCTCAAATGGTTGTAGATATTATGGAGGAAAAAGAGTTTGAACCACAACTTGATTATCCTCACAATAAGATGTATGTACGTTACACAGGTGAGTTTGTAACCGATTTTACAGACTATATGAAATTACTTTCAACTAAGGAGTTATAGATGTCAAAAAAAGTATATAAAAAACCAACGATAAATAAAGTAGAGTTTGCGATGGCTTCAAAATATGGAAGTCCTGTAAAAACTCAAAAAATTAGAACAGAGATAGATGGAGTAAGTGTTCATGAACTTACTGAAAAATATGGTAGTCCAATTTTTGTTTTTTCAAAAAGACAGATAGAGGAAAAATATAACACTTTTTACTCAGCATTTAGCTCACGTTATCCTGATGTTCAGTTTGGTTGGAGTTATAAAACAAATTATTTAAATGAAGTTTGTAAAATATTTCACGATTTAGGTTCATGTGCTGAGGTTGTAAGTGAATTTGAATACCAAAAAGCAAGAGCTTTAGGGATTGAGGGGAAAGATATTATCTTCAATGGTCCATATAAGCCGTATGCTGATTTAAAAATCGCAGTACAAGAGGGTGCAAAGATTCATGTAGATAATCTTTTTGAACTAAATGATTTAGAAAAGATTGCTGATGAGTTAGATATAGTTATTCCTGTTGCAATTAGAATCAATATGGATACAGGTATGCACCCTCAATGGAGTAGATTTGGTTTTAACTTTGAGAGTGGTGAAGCGTATGATGCTGTAAAACGTATGTATGATGGTGGGAAGATGACTCTGATGGGTATTCACTCTCATATCGGTACATTTATGTTAGATGCAAACTTCTACAAAGTTGCAACACAAAAAATTATGCAACTTAAAGAGCAAGTTGAGAGAGATTTTGATGCGATTATCGATTATATAGATTTAGGTGGTGGTTTTGCTTCAAAATCAAACTTAAAAGGTATCTATCAATCAGCTGATGTTATCGTTCCAACTGCTGATGATTATGCTGAAGCTATAACTAATGCTATCTATGAGCTTAACAAAAGTGAAAAACTTCCTAAACTTTTCTTAGAAACGGGACGTGGTCTTATAGATGAAGCTGGTTACTTACTTACTTCTGTTCATGGTTACAAAAGATTTCCAGATGGTAAGAAAGGGTATATCTTAGATGCTGGTGTAAACTTACTCTATACATCTACTTGGTTTAACTACAATGTTGAGTTAGATAAACACTATGAAGGTGATAATGAAGCTTCACTTTTAAATGGTCCACTTTGTATGAATATCGATGTAATTGAGGAGCATATAATGCTTCCACCTTTAAATAGAGGAAGTGTACTTACTCTTTCACCTGTTGGAGCATATAACTATACACAAGCGATGCAATTTATCCGTTATAAACCAGCTGTTGTTCTGATAGATAATGATGGTTCTCATAGAGTTATCAAAGATGTTGATGATTTAGCAACTGTAAACTATAAAGAGGTATAAAAAACTAGATGGAAAATATAAAAACTCTTGTGTATAGTGCTATTAAGCCTTATAGCTCACTTCTCTTTTTAAACAATAAATATGCAGGGGTTATACTCCTTGCTATCACATTTTTAAACCCTTCAGTTGCCATTAGTGGATTAGCTGCTGTTTTTTTTACTATATGGTTCGCTGAATTTTTGGAGTTTAAAGAGGAGTATTTAGCACAAGGTTTTTATATATATAACTCTTTGTTGGTGGGAATGGGGATAGGTTTTATCTTCTCTCCCTCCCTTATAAGTATAGCACTCATTGCGATATTATCCTCTTTTACATTTATGTTTTCATTTATGTTAAATCGCCTTTTCAGTGTTTATAGAATTCCCATATTATCATTGCCTTTTTCTATAGTGACAATGTTTGTATATTTGGCTTCACTTAAATACTCAGGGCTACTCTCAACTCTTGTAAATAATGCAATGCTCTATGATGTAACACTTCCTCTTATTGTTAGCTCTTTCTTAAAATCATTTGGAACAATTTTCTTTTTACCATCAAATATTGCTGGTTTTTTGATGTTGGCATTGGTACTCTATTTTTCTCGTATAACAGCTATTATGGCGATAGTTGGGTTTTACTTTGGTGTTTTAGTACATAGTTTTTTACTTGGTTCTTATGCTCAAGCACTGCACGATCCCTATGCGTTTAACTATATCTTAGTTGCTATCGCTCTTTGTGGGGTATTTTTACTACCAACACTTAAGAATTTTATTTTAGCTCTTGCTGGGGTTGCTATAAGTGTTGTTTTAACGGATGCTATTAGTACCCTTTTTAACTATTATGCTATTCCTGTTTTCACACTTCCTTTTAATATTACAGTGATTATCTTTATATTTATGCTCTCTTTTATGTACTATAAAGAGTTTAATATCGATATTAAATCAACACCTGAAGAATCACTCTCAAGTTATTTAAGTAAAATTTTCAGATTTGGTACATTTGACCCTAAAATAGGGTTACCATTTTCTGGTGAATGGGAGATATATCAAGCTTTTAATGGAGAGTGGACACATAAAGGAAAATTCCAATACGCTTACGATTTTGTAAAATCTCAAGATGAAAAAACATATAAAAATGAGGGTCTGTATGCTGATGATTATTTTGCATTTGGGGAGTCTGTTCTCTCTCCTGTTGGTGGATATGTAGTTGATTTAAGAACTGATTTGGTAGATAACACTATTGGAGAGGTTGACCGTGTGAATAACTGGGGGAACTATATAATCATTAAAAGTGATTTAGGCTTTTTTGTGGAGATAAGTCATCTTATGCAATACTCTATTACAGTGGCGATTGGTGAATATGTTCCTTTAAATAAAATCATCGCTAAATGTGGAAATAGTGGATATTCTCCTGAGCCACATATTCATATACAGGTGCAAGAGTTAGGTTTAGTTGGCTCTTTTACAAAAAAGTTTAGTTTTACTACTTATCTACAAGGGAAACAACTTTATCTGAATGCTCTTCCAAATCTTAAAGAGAAAGTGACAGCTGTTGTATCAGATAGAAGTATCAGTTCAAGATTTTTATTTATCTTAGATGATATTTTTAAATATGATGTCTATAAAGATGAGATTAAAATCCAAACAGTTGAGTTTGTTGTAAAGATGAATGAACTAGGAGAGTTTTATCTTGAAGATAAAAAGAAAAATCAGCTCTTTTTCTATAATGATTCTAAAGAGTTCTATTTTTATCACTATCAAGGGGGAGACTCCTATCTAAAATGGTTTTTTATTTTAGCACCTCGTGTACCTTTTATCTCTTTTGGAGAGGTTTATTATGATGATTATCTTCCTATCTATCTTATAAAATCTAAGATGCAACAGATAGGTATAGAGTTAGCTTCAACAGTAAAAAAAGATTTTTATAAACATCAGTGTCGTTATACATTTAATATACAAACAATAGAATCAAAATATGGAAAAGCATATCTTGAACCTTTAGAAAAAGGTTACACTAAAATAGAGTATAATAATATTCAACTAAGGAAAGTAAAATGAATATATTTATAAAAATTGGACTTGTAGCACTTTTTTCTTCAACACTAGCATTTTCAGCACAGATGTCTGATGATGTAAAAAAAGATTATTTTAAATCATACGATTATGAACAGATGGGGAAATATAATGAAGCTATAAAAGTACTCTCTCCTCTTTATAAAAAATACCCAAAGGGTTATACGCTGAATCTCCGTCTAGGTTGGTTGTTTTATCTTAAAAAAAGATATACGAATGCTGTTAAATATTATAAAAGAGCAACACTAGCAAATATGTATGCACTTGACCCAAAGCTCGGTATGATAAGTGTATATCTCGAAACACAAAAGTTTAATGAAGCAGAAATGGTTGCACAGGAGCTTATAAAGATAGATTTTTATAACTATTATGCAAATCTTTATATGGTACAATCTCTTATCGCTCAAAATAAATTAGATGTAGCAACAAAAATTATAAATAAGATGTTAGCACTCTATCCAACTGATATAAAATATCTTGAACAATTAGCTATCGTCTATCAAATTCAAGGTAATAAATATCTTTCAAAACTCTATGAAGATATTTTGATTTTAGACCCTAACAATATATTGGTGAGAACTGCACAAAAATAATGTATAAGATATTGTTGTGTGATACAACACTTTTATCGATCTTTCAAGAGAAATATTTTGAATATGAGTTAAGTGTTGCATCAAGTGAAGAGGATATTTATACACTTACTTATGAGTATAAATTTGACCTTTATATTGTGAATTTTCACTATTATGAACTTTTTTTTATGCTTAAAAAAGCAGATGATACTACCCCAATTATTTTTATAGATGAACTCTATAATATATATAATCTCAAGAGGTCATTTGAGATAGGGGATGATTATATAGCTAAACCTTTTATTGAAGAGGAGTTTTTAACAAGAGTTACATATCAGTATAAAAAACTTTTTAATCATAAAAATAATATTTTAGTATATGGCTCTTTTTATTATCATATAATAACACAACATCTTTATAAAAATAGTGTAAGAATAAAGTTATCCCCAGCTGAAACAAAATTGCTTACACTTTTTTTATCACATTTAGATAAACCTATTGCTAAAGATTTTATATTTGATAGATTAGAAACAACAAGTGATGGAACACTTCGAGTTTATATTTCAAAGTTGAATAAGATTGGCTTTAAAATCTCATATCAAAGAATAAATAGAACATATACTCTTGAACAAGGATGATTTTTATGAAAAACATTATTTTTATAATAACTCTAATAGTTTTATTACAAAGTAGTTTATTTGCTGAAGTTTCTGTTATCTCTCCTTCTACTATTTATGTTAAATCTGATAAAAAATCTTTCAAAGAGAGTGGTACTATAAATAGTATCTATATGAGTAGTGGAACACTCTCTTATCTCATTGAATTTGCCTATGCTCATACAGATATAAGATATAAAGGTTCAACTCAAAATCTTATGCAAGATGAGATAACTATGTTATATTCTCGCTTTTTTATAGACCACTTTTATAAAATAGGTTTTCATACAAATACAACAACAGATACAAATCTTCAAAATGGAACAACATTTATTGGAGGATATACTCGTTGGAACTGGTTTGAAAGAGATAAACTGAGTTATGGAGTAGAAATTTATGATAGTTACTATACAAATGGGACAGATTTAGAGGAGCATAGTAGTTCTATAAATATAACCCAGTTAACGACACATATAGGATATTTTTCTCCTTTTACTTATTTGTCAAATTTCATATCATTACAATTTCATTATGAAAATGCTTATTCTTATGATAAAAATTTATTTGCTTATGAGATAAAAAATATTATCTATTATAAAACTTTTACTTTTGAATTAGACTATCTTGGTGGAGAGCTTCAAACAGGTGTTTTGGCAGGAGGTTTTAGTGTCTATAATTCCAAAGATATTATCCAAAGAAAATTTGCTTCAAAAATAGGCTATCAAGTATCATCAAATATTAATCTAAAATTTTCATATAGTAGTAGCATTATAGATGAATATAAATCTGCAAAAGCTATTAATAACAGTGCTATTGCTTTGAATATAAGTTATACATTAAGATGATAAAATATTTTCTTATCTTTTTTATATTATTTTATAGTTCGTTACTTTATTCAGAAGATGGGCAACAAGATAATGGTGATAACTCAAATCAAGAAAATGATAATTCAAATGACAATAATTCAAATGATGACAACTCCAATAATGATGATTCAAACAATGATAATGAAGATAATTCAAATAATAATGATTTAATTATTGATGATAATTCACAAAATAAAAGTGTAACTATTTCACAAAATAAAGAGTATGAAAATGTCAATATTTCAAATCAAAATGGAAGTGAAGATTATTTTGGTATAGGTGATGATAATGTAGATATAAATGTAACTCAAGATTTTGTTTTAAAATCTACAAGTAGCGGTTATAACTCATATTTACAAGTACAAAATGGTGGTTCTTTAACAACGGAAGATGTAAATATATCTCAACAAGCTTATATCTATGGTGATAATGCAGATGTAACTATCAATGGTACAGCTTATTTAGATGATAATGGTTCGATAGAAGTTAGTAATGCAAATATAAATATATTTCAAGCTCAACTGAAAAACACAGCCTACATTATTGGATATGATGAGTCTAATATTACTCTTCAAGATAATCTTACTTTGCATGATGAAAGTTATATATATAGTGAATATGGGAAAATAACAACAGATGATATAAATATAACAGATGAAAGTTATATTGCAATAGAAGATGGTTTACTTACAATAGCTGGAACAACAACTTTAGAAAATAATAGTTCTCTTTATGCTTTAGAAGATGGAAATATATCATTAAATAAAACAATATTAACGGATACGGCAAGAATATATAGCAACAAGGGTGATGTAAAGATTATTAATAATCTAATTGTGAAAGATGAAAGTTATATATATAGTGAAAATGGCACAATAGTTATAGATGATATAAATATTACAAATAAAGGAAGTGTAGGAATAAATGATGGTTTTCTCTCTGTTAGTGGAGCAACTATATTAGAGAATAATAGTTCATTATATGCATTAGGAGAGGGAGA
>CAYOKX010000035.1:8470-17507 GCA_964404655.1 uncultured Sulfurimonas sp.
AGAGTATATAGTGAGAGTGGAGATATAAAGATAGATGGGGATGTAGTAGGGAGTGAAGAGAGTTATATATATAGTGAGAGTGGAGCAGTAACAACAAATAATGTAACCTTAACACAAACAGCATCGATAGGGTCAAATACAAAGAGTGTAACAGTAGGGGATGTAGAGTTAAGTGATGCTACAACTATCTTCACAAAGCAGAGTGATACAACGTTAACAGCAAAGAGTGTAACACTAAGTGATAATAGTTCATTATATGGAGAGGGTTCAGTAATTTTAGATGCAGGAGCAACTTTAAAAGATGAAACATATATAGAGGCAAAGAGTGGAAGATTAACGATAGGTGGAGCAACTATATTAGAGAATAATAGTTCATTATATGCATTAGGAGAGGGAGAAGTAAATCTTAAAGATATAACACTTAGTAGTACAACAAGAGTATATAGTGAGAGTGGAGATATAAAGATAGATGGGGATGTAGTAGGGAGTGGTAAAAGCTCTATTTATAGTAAAAGTGGAAATATTAATTTTAGAGGAGATGTAACACTAAAAGATAGTGCTGTTATCTCTTTAGATGGGGATGGTACTCTTACATTAGAAAAACAAAATAATTTTTATGGTGAAGGAAGTGGGATATATATTAAAAATAAAACTTCAAAAGCTAAAATTATTTTAACAGATGAAACTACTTTAACAGATGGTGCATATATTGTTCATAAAGGGAGTGGAACTGTTTCTATAAATAATTTGAATATTATAGATAGTGGTTTTGTTATAGCAGAGAATGATATAAATATTAGTAGTATAGATATCGTCGATGCAAATAATTTTGATTATGTTCTTTTGAATGCAAATAGTGGAAAACTTTATTATAATAATTTAACAATACCACAAGATGGAAACCTTTTTAGATTTATTAAAGAGGAGAGTGAGAGTAACCTTTCTATATATAAAACTGTAACAGATATTCAGGTGTTAGGAATTGAAAAAGGTTCTAGTGATGCTGATATTTATAACAGTTTGTTTTCAGGAATTAACTCTAGTAAAGATAAAGAGCTGATTACACTTTTAAATAGTACACTTTCAAAAGAGATGTTTAAAAGTTCATTGCAAACAATGAGACCATCATTACCAAGTACATCTATTTCTTCCATCAATACTATGAACTCCTCTCTTTCTGTACTAAAAGAGCATCTTTCTATTAAAACAAAAAAAGGGATAGAGGGAGATAACATTTGGATACAGGGTTATAACACAACAGCAAAACAAAATAGTGTAGATAAAAGAGATGGTTTTAGACTTGATGGAAAAGGTTTTTTAGTTGGATATGATACAAAAATAGATGTAAATAGTAAATATGGAATTGCTTTTTCATATGGAACTAACACACTAACATCATCAAATAGTGTCTCAAAACAGCAAATTTTATCAAAACAAAATCAACTCTATCTCTATTTTGCTAAGAATTTTAAAGATACCTATACACAGCTTTATTTTACAAAAGGTTTTAGTGAAAATAGTGGTTCAAGAGATATATATTTAGGTGATAGTACAAGAGAAGCTACATCTTCTTATAACTCCTCTCTTTCAAATCTGGCACTTTCATCAGGATTAAAATATAGATGGAATGGTTTGAAAATTGTACCAAATATCTCTCTTTCATCTTCGATCTCTTCAACAGATATTTATCAAGAGAGTGGGGCTGGTGATTTGGATTTGAGTGTTTCAAATAAAGATTTATATAAATCAACTATTTTAATAGGAAGTTCATTTTCAACAAAAATGGGTTTTTGGTCAAATATATTTTTACCAGAATTAAAATTAGGATATAGAAAAGATTTTGGAGATACACACTCAAAAGCAACAGCAAAATTTCGAAATTCATCATATACATTTTCAACACAAGGTGTAGAGATGGATGATACAATGCTTACTTATGGTATTGCATTAAAATATTTAAATAGGTCAACACCAATAGAGATTAGAACCGATTTTGATACAGTTAAATCAAAACATTTTAACTCAAACACACTCTCTTTTACTCTACGTTATCTATTTAAATAGCTTATAAAGAGAGTTTTAATTAGCATAAATGTATACTGTAAGAGTATTAGAAATATTTTTATTTATTGGAGAAATAGTATCAGAAAGTTATTATATTTTTTATCTGTAACAAGTTTATTTGCGATTGAAGATGTTGAGTTGGATTTTTTAAACTCTCTTGATGAAGTGAGTGAAATAGCCACTAAAACAAAATTAAATATCGATGATACACCCTCTTTTGTGACTGTACTCAATAGCAATAAATTACAAAAATTGGGGATAAATAATATCTTTGAAGCTTTGGGATTAGTTCCAGGAGTACAACTTAAAAAGGAGCAAACAGGTGTTCCTATTGTTGTCTTTCGTGGGGTTACTCAAAAGGGTGAAGTAAAACTTATGATAGATGGGGTAACTATAAATAACTCATATAGAGGTTCTATCTATCACTTTCTTGATTTCCCTATTGAGATGGTAAAACGAATAGAGGTTATTCGTGGTGCAGGTTCTATTTTATATGGTTCGGGGGCTATTAGTGGTGTTATTAATATCATTACAAAATCGTCAGATAATGCAACTAAAAATTTAGTTTTTAGTTCTATTGGTAGTTCAAGAAATATTGGGACTTTACTTATTACTGATGTAGGTGATGTGAAGATAGCTGTTGATAGCTATTTTACACGTGATGATAACACTATCTTTTTAGGAAAAAATCCAAGTGGACAAACAGGTGAAACAGATAGACATCTAAAAGATTATTCTGTTGGAGTAAATATAAGTGATGAACATCTCTCTTTTTTAGGACGAGTTAAAAAATCAAATATGGGAATGGCTTATGGGTTCTTTTCTATGTTAGATACTACTTCAAATAGATTTAATATTGAAAATAATACAATTTTTTCTCAGCTCACATATAAAAATAGTATAAATAAAGAGAATCAAATTAGTATTTTAGCAGGATACAATAGTTATATTCAAAGTGGAGATATTCCCTATACTAGTAGTGCAATAATTGATACAAAATATAAAGAAAGAACATACTTTAGTGAGGCAAATTTACTCTCTAGCTCTTTAGAAAACAATGAACTTTTAGTTGGTTTAAGATATGAGTCAAGTAAAACTATTGAGAGTCGTTGGTTCTTCAATTCAGAAAACTCCACACCTATCTCGAAACCTAGTTTAAAAAGAGAGATATATTCTATCTATGCAAATGATAACTATGCTGTCTCTTCAGATTTAGATATCTCTATTGGTTTTAGATATGACTCCTATTCAGATTTTGGGAACTCCTACTCTCCAAATATTGGATTGGTTTATAGGATTACAGAGAAACTAAATTTTAAAGCACTTCATTCCTACTCATTTCGAGCGCCTTCATGGATTGAACTAACATCAAATAGTAAACTTAATGCAGAAAAATCGGAAAGTTTTGAAACAGGTTTTATCTTCAAACAGAACCAAAATAATGTATTAAGAACAAATTTTTATATCAGTGTTATTGATGATATGATTACAAAAGATAGTAGTAGAAAATATATTCAAAATTCTAAAAATGAGTTTGTTGGAATGGAGTTCGAATATATCTATTCACCAAATTCACAAATAGAGTTAAATCTTTTTAGTTCTTATATAAAAGCTACGGATGATAATGGAGATAATCTAGCAGATGTAGCCAATGTTCTAGCATCTACAACCCTAACTTATGACACACAAAATGGGTATATATTTGGTTCAGTTCTTAAATATATATCGAGTTCTAAACGTTTAGAAAATGATACTCGTGATGAGATGAAGAAAAGTTTTATATTTAACCAAACAATCTCCTATATTTTTAAAGATTTTACAACCTCTTTTCTTGTAAAAGATATGTTTGATAGTGGAAGATATTATGCTTTACCAGCAAATAGTTATGCAACTGATTTTGATGATGGTGGAAGAGCTTTTATGCTAAAAGCATCATTGGAATTTTAGGATGAAACTTCTTTTAATTTTTCTTATCACAATATCTGTAAGTTTTGGAACAACGATAAATAGCTCAATTTTAAAAATTCATGCAACTATTGTTCCTAAACTCTATCTGATGGATTATTCCTATCGAGAGAAAACAAAAAATGATATGATAACAATAGCTTTAATCTATACTAAAATAGATTATAAAAATGCTTTGTTACTAAAAAATAAGATAGATTATAAATACTCAAAAGGTTTAAAATCTTATAAAGTTAGAACAGTAGTAATACCCTATGAAAAAGTAGATAGTTGTAATGCTAATATCTATTATACATTTCCAAGTAAGTTTGAAAATATCAAAAAAGTGATTCGTCAGGCAGATGAAAATGAAGCTTTAACTTTTGCATATTTAGAGAATGATTTAAAATATGGTATTATGATTTCATTAAATATAGGAAAAAAAGTGAAACCTGTATTAAATTTAGATGCTATCAGATTATATAATATATCTTTTCGTCCTATCTTACTGGATATATCGAGTATTTATGGTAGTAATATTAATAAGAAAGAGAATATTTTATAGATGAATTTAGATAAAAAATCGATTACATTTAAAGTAATTTCACGCCTCATTCTGTTTTCTATTATATTCATAGCTTTTATAGCAGTGAGTGTACAACAGATATTTAGTAGTGCTTATATGAGTTTAGAAAAAGATAAAATTTCTATTATCGAGCAAACAATAGCACCATCACTTGCACTAAATATCAGTTATGGATTTGTTCAAGCAGTTGATGAGATTACAAATAAAGCTATTCAAAATCCTAATATTTTACTTGTAAAGATTAAAGCAAAAGAGTTTGAAAAAGATTTAATCTGCACAAAACATATACTAACATTTCAAGAATATCAAAAGAGTGATGAAATCATCTCTGTAACTGAACTTATTGACCCAACTACATCGATTGTAATAGGGGAGATGGTTTTAGTGTATTCAAATGATAACTATGAAAGATATATGCAAAAATTTTATTCTATGCTCCTGTTAGGAATTCTTATTTTTATGGTTTCGCTCTCACTTCTTAGTTATATACTTTATAATTCCCTAAAAAATTTAAGAGTGTTAGCACAATCTTTAAATAATTTTGACCCAAATAACCCCCATACATTTGATTTAAATATCTCATCTGAAGATGAGATAGGTTCTATCGCTAAATCTGCAAATTTTATGGTTAAAAATATAATCGATTATTTAAAAATCTCTGATGAATTAAATCTAAAATTGATAGAAAATCAGTCCCATCTTAAAGATGCACAACATATTGCTAACATAGGAAGCTGGGAGTATGATATTGTTACAAATCAATTAACTTTAAGTGATGAAATATATCGAATTCTAAAAATAAATAAAAATTCTAAAATAGATTGGGATAAATTTAAGTCGTTAATATCAGCTGATAATTATGAATATGTAAATAAAGTATTTCATCAAGCGATAGAGAAGGTTTCAAGTTTTGATATAAAATATATTATGGAGATTGATAATCTTTCTATTAATATTCACACAAAAGGAAAAGTTAGAAAAAAAGTAGATGGTTCTGTTAAAATGACAGCGGTAAGTATGGATATATCTAAAGATGTTGAAAATAAAAAAATGATTGATAAATTAGCTTACTACGATACATTAACAGAGTTACCAAATAGATTTTTATTTAAAGATAGAACTCATAAAGCACTTCAATCTGCACAAAGAAATAGTAAAAAAGTAGCTGTGATTTTCTTAGATTTAGACCATTTCAAATTGATAAATGATACCTTAGGTCATAGTACAGGAGACAAACTTCTTGTATATGTTTCACAAGTGTTGCAGAAGCAGATACGTATATCAGATACTTTAGCAAGATTAGGGGGAGATGAGTTTGTTATTCTTTTACCAGAGATAAACTCAGTTGAAAATGTAGAGTTTATTGCAAAAAAAATTTTAGATGCTTTTGCTGGACAACATATAATAGATTCTCATCAGCTCTACATCACAACAAGTATCGGTTTAGCGATGTTTCCAGATAACTCAAGTAATATGGATGAACTTATTACAAATGCAGATACAGCGATGTATGATGCTAAACAAGATGGAAGAAATAGATATAAAGTTTACTCTAAAAATATGGGTAATTATATCTCTTCACAGATGAGTATCGAACAAGATTTAAAAGAGGCTATAAATAGTAAAACTGGTTTAGAGGTTTATTATCAAGCAAAAGTAAATGCTCATACAGGTATCGTTTTAGGTGCTGAAACATTGATTAGATGGAACCATCCAACAAAAGGATTGATATTCCCTGATGAGTTTATTCATGTAGCTGAAAGCACAGGAATGATAGTTGATATGGGTAATTGGATTATTGAGCAGTCTATTTCACATATTAAAGAGTGGAATAGAGAGGGTTTTAAAAATCTAAAAATAGCGATTAACCTCTCTCCTAGACAGTTTCAAGATAAAGAGTTAGTTCCATTTATTGAGAGTATGATGAACAAATATGATGTTGATGCTTCTCAAGTTGAATTTGAGATAACAGAAACGATGTCGATGAGCAATATAAATACAACTATGAGAATCTTAAATGAGTTAAAAAGTATAGGTGTAAGTATCGCCATAGATGATTTTGGAACAGGTTATTCCTCTCTAGCATATCTTAAAAAATTTCCAATCAATACACTTAAAATAGATATGGCGTTTGTGTTGGGTATAGTAGATGATGAGGGAGATAGAGTTATTGTTCAAACGATTATATCGATGGCACACTCCTTAGGATTTAAAACAGTTGCAGAGGGTGTAGAGACACAATCACATGTAGATTTATTAAAAAATATGGATTGTGATGAGCTTCAAGGGTATCATTATTCTAAAGCTATTCCTAAAGATGATTTTACAAAATTTTTAATAAAAAATATGGCAAAATGAAATAGTTTTACAAAATAGTTTTCTATTTGTATATAATGAACAAAAATAAAAAATAAGTGAGTAAAAGATGGACGCAAATAAACAAAAAGCACTAGATTTAGCGATGAAACAGATAGACAAAGCATTTGGTAAAGGTGCTTTAATGCGTTTAGGCGATAAAAACATTGAACCGATAAAAGCTATTAGTACAGGTTCAATAGGTCTTGATTTGGCACTTGGAATAGGTGGTGTTCCTGAGGGACGTGTGATAGAGGTATATGGACCTGAGAGTTCAGGAAAAACTACTTTAGCACTTCAGATAACAGCGGAGTGTCAAAAAAATGGGGGTGTTACAGCATTTATAGATGCCGAACACGCTCTTGATGTTGGGTATGCTAAAAATCTTGGTGTAGATGTGGAAAATCTTTTAATTTCTCAACCAGATTATGGTGAACAGGCTCTTGATATTGTGGAAACTATTGCACGTAGTGGAGCAGTTGATCTGATAGTAGTCGATTCTGTTGCTGCTTTAACTCCAAAAGTGGAGCTAGAGGGAGAGATGACAGACCAACAAGTTGGTGTTCAAGCTCGTTTAATGTCAAAAGCATTGAGAAAACTTACAGGTGTTTTACATAAGATGAACTGTACTGTTATTTTTATTAATCAACTTCGTATGAAGATAGGGATGATGGGTTATGGTTCTCCTGAAACAACTACGGGTGGAAATGCACTTAAATTTTATGCTTCTGTACGTATAGATGTACGTCGTATCGCTTCTCTTAAACAGGGTGAAAGTGTTATAGGTAACCGTGTAAAAGCTAAAGTTATTAAAAATAAAGTAGCTCCACCATTCCGTCAAGCAGAGTTTGATATTATGTTTGGAGAGGGTATCTCTAAAGAGGGTGAGTTAGTAGATTATGGTGTAAAACTAGACATAGTAGATAAAGCTGGTGCATGGTTCTCCTATGAAGATTCTAAACTGGGTCAAGGTCGTGAGAATGTAAAACAAAAATTCAAAGATGAACCAGAGTTAGCAAAAGAGATAGAAGAGAAGATAAAAGTAGCAATGGGTGTTGGTAGTGTAATAGATATGGCAACTGAAGAGATTAAGGCTGCTAAAGAGGAAGATGAGTAAATATTAGTAAATTTTAGATAAAATAGCTTCAATAATTATAAATAAAGGCAAACTAATGTTTATAGATAGTGTAAGTGCAATAGAAGTAATGGATTCTCGTGGAAACCCAACGGTTAAAGCGACAGTAGAGTTAAGTGATGGAACTGTTGAGAGTGCTATTGTACCTTCTGGTGCTAGTACTGGTAAGCGTGAAGCATTAGAGCTTCGTGATGGTGATAGCCGTTATATGGGTAAGGGTGTTTTAAAAGCTATTTCTCATGTAAATAATGAAATATCTGATGCTCTTATCGGTCAATCTCCATTCAATCAAGCTATGGTTGATGCAACTATGAAAGAGATAGATGGTACTGAAAACTATGGTAAATTAGGTGCTAATGCTGTTTTAGGTGTTTCTATGGCTGTTGCTCGTGCTGCTGCTAAATCTTTAGGTATGCCACTTTATCGTTACCTTGGTGGTGCAAATGCTATGACTATTCCTACTCCGATGTTAAATATCATCAACGGTGGTTCTCATGCTGATAATTCAGTAGATTTTCAAGAGTATATGATTGTTCCTGTTGGTTTTGAGGATTTTGCTGAGGGACTTCGTGCTTCTGCTGAAGTTTACCATAACCTAAAAGCTATTTTGAAAGCTAAAAAACACAATACTGCTTTAGGTGATGAGGGTGGTTTTGCTCCAGATTTAAGTTCAAATGAAGAGCCTATTCAAATCATTATGGAAGCTATCGAAAAAGCTGGATATAAAGCTGGTGAGCAGATTGCTATCGCTTTAGATGTTGCTGCTAGTGAGATAGTTGTAGAGGGTGGTTATAGACTTGAGTCTGAAAACCGTACTGTTACATCTGCTGAATTAGTTGATTATTATGCTGATTTATGTTCTAAATACCCTATCGTTTCTATTGAAGATGGTTTAAGCGAAGATGATTGGGATGGTTTTAAACTTATGACTGAGAAACTTGGTGATAAAATTC
>CAYOKX010000036.1:0-17397 GCA_964404655.1 uncultured Sulfurimonas sp.
TTCCTCTATCTTTTTTGTGTTATTATAGATAAAACTCTCTTAATTTAACAATGCCCTTTTATTTAATGGTGGAAAAAAAAGTTCTTTATCAATTCCTCTTTTAATTAATTCATATTTAACTGCTTCATGAATATTTAAAATTGGTCGAGAAGAACGTATCATTGCTGTTTTAGCTTTATTACCACCCTCAATAATAGAACTATTGATAAGATTTTTAAAATTATTGACTGCTTTTTCTACTGTCAATTTAAAAATCCTCAACTAATATTGAGGGAGTAATTTTTAAACCTTTAGCAAGTTTAAGAAGATTTATAAAAGATATATTTCTTTTTCCTCTTTCAATTAAACTTATATATGTTCTATCAAATTCACATATTCCAGCTAATTTTTCCTGAGAAATACCTAACTCTTGTCTAAATAATTTAACTTTATGACCGAATAACAATAATTTTTTTTCTTTAGTCTGCATAAAGTTATTCTATAATAACTCCGACTAAAAATCTACGGACAATAAGTCTCAAAAAAAAAATTAAATCATTCTTTTATAGTAAAATTTAATATTTACTACTTAACTTTCCCTAAAAACTCACAATCAATAGTATTTACTTTTACTAAATCATCCACAAGTACATGATAAGGAACTTGAATAACTGCACCTGTTTCTAAAGTTGCAGGTTTTTTAGAACCACTTGAAGTATCACCTTTGAAGTTTGGAGGAGTATCTGTTACTATAAGTTCCATAAATTCAGGTGCTTGAACAGAGATAGCTTTATTTTTATAAAAAATAATCTCAACATTTATGCCATCTTTGAACCATTTAGAAGCTTCATCACATTGAGCATACTCAAGACCTAATTGATCATAAGTTTCATTATCCATAAATTGATACATCTCACCATCATCATAAAGATATTGCATAGTTTTATACTCTATTGTAGGTATTTCAAACTTATCACCAGCATGAACAGTTTTTTCAACAACTTTACCATTTAAAAAACTTTTCATCTTCATACGAACAAATGCAGCACCTTTACCTGGTTTAACATGTTGAAACTCAACAATTTTATATGGTACTTCCCCTACTACTAAACGCACATTCTTTTTAATATCACTCATTCCTACTGTTGCCATCTACTCACCTTTTAAAATTAAATTACTATATATTACAATAATGCTACTTAAGAGTTTATCATCTCCTCTTTCTCTTGTATTGTCAATAATTCTTCAACCTTTTGCTCATACAAATCCTCCACCTCAGCTAACTCTTTAGCTAAAGCAGTTAAACCTATATCCTCATAACATTTAGGGTCAGCTAAACAGCTATTCTTACCCTCTATCTCTAGTTCTAATTCATCTATCTCAAGAGGAAGTTTCTCTAGTGCCATCTTCTCTTTAAATGTTAGTTTTAAAGTTTTAGTTTTTTCTCTTTTCTGTGTAACTACTGGCTCTTTCATAGCATCATTTTCCATAGTTGCTAACTCTTTAAGTTCATGCTCAAGTTCCAAATATTGGGAATATTGCTGATGAGAAATCTCTATCGTTTTATCTTTTTGAAAAATAAAAAGTTTTTTTGCTATCTTATCTACAAAATATCTATCATGACTTACTATAATAACAGCCCCATTAAAGTTTGTAAGTTGCTCCTCTAAAATATTAATAGTGGGAATATCCAAATCATTTGTAGGTTCATCCAAAATCAAAATATCAACCTCAAGAGTAAAAAGAAGTGCTAAAGCGATACGGTTTTTCTCTCCACCACTTAAAACTCCTATCTTTTTCTCTAAAAATTCACGTGGAAAAAGAAAGTTTTTCAGGTAGCCATATACGTGCATATCTTTACCACGAACATTCACTCTATCTCCACCGTGAGGACAAAATGTTTCCATAAGATTTTTAGAATCATCTAACATCTCACGATGTTGGTCAAAATAACCTATCTTAAATTCACCCTGTTTTATCTTTCCACTTGTTGGCTCTATGCGTCCTAAAAGAGTTTTTAAGAGTGTTGATTTTCCACTTCCATTTGGCCCGACTATCGCTATAACATCTTTTTGAAGTATACGAGTTGTAAAATCTTTAAGTAACTCTTTATCTCCTAAAGTAAGTGCTAAATCCTCCACTTCAAAAAGCATTTTTTGTTTATTTATACCCTTCTCTCCATTAAAGTGCTTCGCTTCACGTTGGAGTTCTACTGACATCTTTCTTATTTTTGCAGGATTGTTTTTTGCATCTTCTCTAAGAGTCATTAAACGCTCTTTACGTCCCTCATTTCGTTTAAGTCTTGCCCTTACACCTCTTGCATACCACTCATTTTCTCTTTTTAAGACACCTAAAAGATTATCGTGCTGTTTTTGTAGTGTACGTATCCATTCAGCTTTCTGTGTTAAATAGTTAGAGTACCCTCCACTATATTCACGCAAAGCACAATCATCTACCTCAATAGATTTTGTAGCAATCTTATCTATAAAATATCTATCATGAGAGATAAAAACAAGAGTAAACTTCTCTTTTAATATAAGCTCCTCTAAAAACTCTACCATATAAACATCAAGGTGATTGGTAGGTTCATCTAGGAGTAAAACATCTGGTTTCTGAAGGAGCAGTGAAGCAAGTGCCACACGACGTTGCTCCCCTCCACTTAATAAAGTGATAGGTTTATTCTCGTACTGTTTTAGGTCAAAATGTTGGATAATACGTTCTATCTTATCATCCAAATTCCATGCATTATGATGCTCTATATAACGAGAGAGTTTCTCATGCTCATCTATAATTTTTCTGTTGTCAAAATCCTCTGCTAATTGATGAGAGAGTTCACTATATCGCTCTTTCGCACGAGTAAGCTCCCCTAAACCAGCCTCCACTGCTTCACGAACACTATGCCCATCTTCAAAGTTTGGACGCTGATCTAACATCTTTACCTCTAAATCATTTTTGATGATTCTTCTACCAGCATCAGCATCAAGTGTTCCATTGACTATCTTCATAAGTGTAGACTTCCCACTTCCATTTTTACCGATAATAACAATACGTTCACCCTCATCAATATGAAAGTTTACCTCTTTTAAAATCTGTTGTGCTGAATAATGTTTTGATATGTTTTGTAGATCTATTAGTGCCATTTTTACTCTTTTTATACTATAAATTTTATGATTTT
This sequence comes from uncultured Sulfurimonas sp., assembly GCA_964404655.1. Classification (GTDB taxonomy): domain Bacteria; phylum Campylobacterota; class Campylobacteria; order Campylobacterales; family Sulfurimonadaceae; genus Sulfurimonas. The sequence goes on from CAYOKX010000036.1 coordinate 3,155, forward strand.
GTTACGATTATATCGCTAAAACTGTTACATCTTACTTTAAAAGTTTTACCTCAAAACATTTTTTCTCTTTATCGGCTAAAGAAACATCTCCTCCATGAGCTTGAGCTATCTGACGAGAGAGTATAAGCCCTAAACCATTTCCCTTTATTTTTGTACTTTTAAAAGCTTCAAATAGCTCTTGTTTATTCTCAATAGCTATTCCACTATCATAAATATAAAAAAGATGGTACTCGGCATCTTCATCATATACAATTTCAACAATACCTTCTTCCTCCTCATCTAACTCTATCGCATCGATAGCATTGATAATAAAATTTGAAAAGAGCATCTCTAAAAGGTCTTTATCGGCATTCAATCTAAAATCAACCTGTGGGAAGATAAACTCTATCGACTTAGAGTAAGCATAATACCCTATTGACATATCGATAGAATTTTTTAACTCACTCCACACAAAATGAGATTTATTTGCTTTAACCCCTTTTGAAAAAAGGAGTGTTGCTTTTATGATTCTATCCACACGATAAACAGATTTTTGTATCTCCTCAACTATTGCAATATTTTCAGGTTTTACTCTCTTTTTCAAAGTAGAACTTAAAAGAGAGATAGAACCCATAGGATTACGTATCTCATGAGAAAGATGTGCTGCCATCTGCCCCATAGTTGCCAAATTCTCTTTTCTTTTTTGCTCTGTAATATCAGTTGCACTTAACATCACTTTATCTTTATAAGAGGAGTTTTTTATAAGATAAGAACGTCCATCAAAATTTACCTCATAATTATCATTTTTAGGTTCTAAAAGAGATAAAAGTTTTTCTAATTTTTTTGCATAAGAATTTTGTAAAAAAGCTGTATTATCACTATTTAAAATCCATATAGCATTTGGTAAAAATTCAACAACTTTTTCAACTGTATTTTGAAGCTGTTCATAAGATAATTTGAGTTCATTAAACTCATTTTCTACTTTATATGTTCGCTCTATGAGTTGGTTTAACTCCTCTAGTGTTATTGATGACATCTTTTTATCTCCTCTATTAAAATAGTAAAATGAGTTAATTTCTTTATTCTTTCAATCAAACTTAGATTATTATTATACCTATTTAAGCCCTATCTCTTCAAATAATAGATATAATTTGTGAAATTACGAGAAAGGAAAGTAGTATGGGACTAAACAATAAAAAATTACCAAAGTTAGGTTTTTTATACCTAGATTATGTATTAAGATTTTTTGACCACTCAAACTTTAAAGGTTGGCCAAATAAGATAGAGACTGTTGTATATCATTGGAAAAATGATAAAGCAAGATTTATTAAAGAGGTAAAACGTAAAAAGATTGATGTTCTTATTGGTAACATCCCATCTACTGCTTATGAAACTTTTCGTGAGATAGCTCGTGAGCTTCCTCATGTTCGTTTTATACCCTCTATGGATACACAATTTTCAAACAAATCTAAAGAGAATGTAACTCGTTTTGCATGGAAATACGACCTTCCTATTCCAAAAACTTATATCTATTATAAACATAAAAGTGCAGATAAGTTTTTACAAAATTGTGAATATCCAAAAATAGTTAAAAAATCATATGGTCCATCAAACTATGGTGGCTATTTTGTTCATAAAGTTGATTCTTATGAAGAAGCTCGTGAACTTTATGATGAAAAACAGTATCATCCACAATATTTTCAAGATTTTGTACCTATGGAAGCTGATATTCGTGTAATGCTTATTGGGCATAAACCAGTATGTGCTTTTTGGAGACGTGCTCCAGAAGGAGAATGGCTTACTAACACTTCTCAAGGTGGAAGTATGGATTATATGGATGTTCCTAAAAATGTTCTTGATCTAGCTGTTGAAGTTTCAAAATCGGCAAATGCTGAGTATTGGGCTGTTGATGTAGCTTATGGTCGTGATGGTAAGGTTCGTATTTTAGAGTGTGCTACTGCTTTTGCAGCATTTCCATATATTAGAGATTGGATTGGTCAATATCTGATGTGGAGTTTAAGTAAAGGTAGCTTTAGAAAACCTCATGCTCCTATGTTTAACTGGGAAGAGTTAGGAAAAATGGATGCTTCTATTTTAAGAACTCTTAGACATATCCATTTTGGTAAATTTTCTCCATCATTTGATGGTGAATATTTTGGGAAAAAGAAAAAAAGCTATGGTGGAAAAAAAGTTTATCTTCACAAATTAGATAAAGAATACACTATGGATGATGTTATTCCTAAAACTGAAGAGGAGTGGCCAAGTGAAAAATGGAACTACCAAGATAATTTAGCTTTAAAACCAAAAGAAGATGGTAAAAGATTTGCTAAAGTCAAGAAAAGTAAAATAGTAGATATTCCAAAACCAACATTAGATGACTAACAATAACTTCCATACTTTTTAGTATGGAAGTTATTGAGAATTTTCTAACTCCTTCTCAACTAACCCTCTATAAGCATCATCTTTAGGAACTAATCCAGCCTCATACAAAAATTGAGATGGAAGAAAGTTCTGTTTTTTTATCTTGTCATATTTTGCATAACTAAGATATAAAATATCTTTAGCACGTGTAACAGCTACATAAAAAAGTCGTCTCTCTTCATCCAAAGAACCACCTCTTTGCATAAGTTTCCGATTTGGAAAACGTCCATCCATTAGGTCTATCACATATACCTCTTTATACTCTAAACCTTTAGAGGCATGTACACTTAAAAGATTTACTCCCTCTCCTTGTGTTAAATCTGAAGAACCTAAAATCATAGCATTTAAAAATCTTTCATGCTCTTTATATGGTTTTGAAAGTTCTCCAAGTAAAATCACTTTTCTTTGAATCTTAATTAAAGATTCCTCTTTCTGTTTCTCATCGATAGTTCCATCTTTAAGAATTGAACGTTTATTTGATAGTGTATCTGCAATATATTTAAAAAGTTCGGAAGAGACTATTTTGTTTACAATAGTAATAGGTTGTCTAATCCCCTTTAAATTTTTGTAGAGAGTATAAAAGTTATGTAAAAAAGTAGCACTATCTTTTGTGAGTTTTGGATGTTTAAGTATAGGATTTTTCATAAATTTTGGCTCAAATCCTAGTTTTGCATATTTTCCAACTGCTCCCAACTCTATAAAATCATCAAAAAGACCAAGTTGACGATTAAGTTTTCGCTTTTCAAATGGATTTGTAAGTGTCTCATCAGGAGCATATAAACCATAAAATATACGACCATGTCCTAAAGTTTTGAGAGCAATATAAAGCTCTTTAGCCATAGCACTTCCTATACCACGAGCAAATTCAAAAAGATGAATAAAAGCCATCATATCTGATTCATTTATAAGAAGTGTATAAAGGTCAAGAATAGCTTTTATCTCTCTAGCATCAAAAAAACTCGTGCCACCTTTACGCTTACATGGAATATTTAACTCTCTTAATCCAACTTCTATACCATCAGCAGAGGAGTTATTTCTAAATATTACGGCTATCTCCTCTAAAGGGGTTTGAGTATTTTTTATCTGAGATGCCATAGCATGATATTGGTCAAAAAGTTCATCATAAGCAAGAAGTTTTGGAGATTGTGCATCAAAAACTCTAGTTACTTCTAATTTTTTAGGGTAAATCCTTTCATTATGTTCTATTACTCTTGTAGCTAAAGATAAGATAGGATGAGATGAACGGTAGTTTTTTGTTAAAGTATGTACTTTTGCATCTGGAAATTTCTTTGAAAAAGAGCCTATTATAGATATATCAGCTCCATTAAAAGCATAAATACTTTGGTCATAATCTCCTACACAAAAGAGAGATGGTGGCTTCATCGCTTCTATAAGTGTACCTTGCAAAGCATTTGTATCTTGATATTCATCAACTAATACCTCTTTATATCCTAATTCATGAGTTTTACACATTTCACGAAAATTAAGAAGAAGGTCATTAAAATTTACAAATCCATACTCTTTTTTAAGTTTTTCAAACTCATCAACAACATCGGCATATATAAGAGCAAAATTTTCATGTTCAGGATACTTGTCTTTTATCCAATCTTCAAAGGTTTTATGGAGTTCTGTATTTTGATAAAAGGAGTACATATCATAAAGATAGTTTCCTCCATAAGGAGTTATCTCTGCCCCTATATGGTCAAAAGAGCGCTTTTCAAATACACTTCTAAAAAGTGTTTTTAGTTCACGTTGCTGTTTTAATACAACTCTATGGTCTTGTTTTTTGAGCCATCTATAAGAGACTGCATGAAAAGTTCCTGCATCTATCTTCCCTGCAATACTATTTCCAAAAAAAGAAGCGACCCTTTCAACCATCTCAGCAGCAGCTTTATTTGTAAAGGTAAGAAGAAGTATCTCATTTGGTTCGACACCTTTACCAAGAAGATGAGCAATACGTCCAACAATAGTAGAGGTTTTTCCTGTACCTGCTGAAGCTATAATAAGGTTTTGTGAATCTAAAGAGGTAGCAGCTAAATATTGCTCTTTATTTAAACGAGATAGTGGCATATAAAATAACTCCAATATAAATTTAGAGTTAGATTATACACTCTTTATAGTGAAAACCTATGTTTTATTCCAAGAACTAGTTTATCTTCATCAAAGTATAAAGAGAGTGGGTATTCTCTGTTATGCACAAAATACCCCGTAGCAAATCCAACCAATGCCCCAACAATAACATCACTTTGCCAATGTGCTTGGTCTTTTACTCGTCCTACCATCTGATAAGCTGTTAATAACCATAAAGAGTGTACCATAGGATAATCTTCTTGATACTCTAATATATAAGGTGTTATTAGTGCTGTCATTCCTGAAACATGCCCACTAAAGAAACTTGCACCTCCCTCTCTCCATTGGTCTGGATTTTCAGCATCTCGTGGACGCTCTCTACCTGCTAAAGTTTTTGTACCCTCTGCTAAAAGTTGAGAAAGTACCCCACTCTCAAGTGCTTTCCATGATGTCATACCAAGTCGACTCTCCGTACCTTCATACATAGTTGTAGCGATGATAGCATAGACTGAGTATTTAGGAACATTATAATGTGCTCCCCAAAAACCATTATTATCTAAGGTTACTTTTTTATCTAGTTGATAGGCTGAGAGAGAACCTATTACTAGCAATAGTGTTAGTAAGTATTTCATTAATATCCTTTTGTTATTTTTAAATAGTTATCTCAAAAACCTACGATTATCATTCATAACATCTAAAATAATCTTACTCTCTACTTGAGTATCTTTTATTTTTTTATAACTACTATTGTCTCGTATCTCATTTTTAAACATCTTGTTTGGTAGATTTGAGAATATATAGCTATGTTTATCGGTTACTATCGCATTATTATTCCAATTAGATGTAAAAGTATACTCTCTATGAAAATCTTTAGAAAAAAGATTATAACCATTACTATAATCTGAACTACTATTTTTAACACCTAAAAGAGTTAAAAGGGTTGGTACAACATCGTTGTGACTTGTTAAAAGATTACTATAATTAAGAGGCAGATCTACTTTCATATCTTTTGGAAGTTTTATGATAAGTGGAGCGTTTATCTGTGCGTTTGAGAATGCTGAGTTATGCCCAAAATAACCATACTCATAAAACTCTTGCCCATGGTCAGATGTAAAGATGATAAGTGCATCATCATAAAGATTTTTCTCTTTAAGTTTTGCTATCATCTCTCCAAAAAGTTTATCGTTATAATAAACAGCATTTTTATACCCTGCAAGAATAGATTTTATATCTTTATCACCCTGTTTGACTGTGAGATAGTTTATATCTTCATTTTTTGCATGAAATTTATTAAACTCTGGTGGAAAAGAGTATCCATGAGGAGAGTCTAAGAAAATAAAACTAAATATCGGTTTATCTTTTTCATATTTCTCAACTTGATTTAAAAAGTATTGAGAACTTTCTCTATCTTTCTCCCACGGAGAGCCTTTAAAATCATCTTTTATAGAGTCTTGAACATTCACATAACAAGTTTTTCTAAACTCTGGCCAGTTTGTATTTGTGGAGGAGATAATATCTATATGATAGTTCAAATCTTGTAAAACATCAAAAAGTACAGAACCCTGATTTGCATTTAAAAATGAGAACCAATAGGTTGAATTTACCCCATACATCAAAGAAAATATCCCAAAACGAGTTGCATTTCCTCCACTTCTATGGTTATTAAAAACTAGAGACTCTTTTTTAAACTGTTCTATATTTGGAGCTGTTTCTTTATTTAGTATGCCATTTCTTACTGCATCACTTGCAAAGATAAAAATATTAATCTTTTTACTCTCTTTTTGTATCTCTATTGGATGAAGTGGATAGTTAAGTTTTGCTTTTGTTTTTATAATATTTTGAGTCTGTACCTCTGGTTTATAGTTAAAATATTTATATGCCATTCTATTAAATGTTAATGGTTGATAAAGAGGTATTACTTTAAAGTTTGAGATTAATTCATTTTTAGAAAAGAGTGATAAAAGACCATAGGATACTTTTTCACTTAAAATAATAAACAAAAGAGGGATAGTAATAACTCTATTTATCTGTCTATTTAATTTTAGTTTATATGCCTCGTGAGCTTGAAAAAGTTTTTTAATAAGATATATCTCTAAAGAGATAAAACCTACAACAAGAAAAACTACAAATACAATAGGTGCAACTCCCAACTGAATAGAATCAAGAGCATCAGGTGATGTTAATATATTTAAAACCATCGCATTGATATGAAACTTATATAATCTAAATATAAAAAAATCTACCATCAAAGAGAGATTTGTCACAACAAAAAGAGTTGTAGCAATATAAAATATAAATTTTTCTGTAAAAGTGAAAAGAAAAAGCACTATATAAAAAACTATGTATAAGATTACAGCACTAGAGATAGCACCAAAGAGAGTTAGAGTAAAACTAAGGGCTGAATAGTTTTCATTATAGGAGAGGAAAAGAGTAAATATAGCGATGGTAAATGCTATATTTATCTTAAAAAAGAGAGAAAAATTACTGTTTTTTAAAAATTGTTTACTCATCCATTAAACCCAACTAAAATCTTATAAAGAGAGTGTGCATCATCACGTCCACAAACCTCTCGAATAGAGTGCATTCCATATGTTGGTAGACCTATATCTAGTGTTTCTATACCCAATCTTGTGGCTGTTATAGGTCCTATTGTTGAACCACAACCCATATCACTTCTTGTTACATAGTTTTGTAAAGGTTCTCCAAGTGCTGAGGCAACATTCATAAATTTTGAAATAGTAGTAGAGTTTGAAGCATATCTTTGATTTGCATTTACTTTTATTACTACACCTTTATTTATTTTTGGGCTATGCTCAGTGTCATGTTTTGAAGGAAAGTTTGGATGAATAGCATGGGCATTATCTGCACTTATAAGAACTGAACTTCGTATCATCTGCATATAATCTTCATAATCATTAAACATACGGCGAAGAGTATTTTCTAAGAAACTTCCCCCTGCTCCACTTGTAGATTCACTCCCAACCTCTTCATGGTCACTTGCTATAAAAAGCATCGGTGTATCATCACTTATACTACAAATACTTAACATCCCCACATAACAGCTTAAAAGATTATCTAATCTAGCACTAGCGATAAAATCATCTTGTAACCCTACAAAGGAAGCTTTTTGAGTATCGTAAAAACTTAACTCACTAGCATATAGTTCTTTAACGTCTAATATCTCTAATTTTGAGAGTTGCCATCTTATAAAATCCTCCATCTCAAACTCATCATCTGTTGTCAAAATAGGTGATATATCTGTCTGTTTATTTATCGTTTTATCTTTATTTGCTTTATCATCTAAATGGATAGCTAAAGAGGGAATGATAGCGATAGATTTTTGCACATCTATAAGTGTATCTTTTATAATATTTTGAGAGTTAAGATAAGAAACTCGTCCAGCTATACTTAAATCTCTATCAAACCAAGGATTTAAAAGCAATCCACCATAAGGCTCAACTCCAAACTTCACAACACCATGCTCTTTTATAACTGGATTTGGTTTCAATTTGAGATTTGGTGAATCTGTATGTGCTCCAACCATCGTATAATTTTTCACTGTTTTTGGGTAAGTAAAAGCTATCACACTAGAGTCATTTCGAGTAACATAATACTTTTTTCCAGCTACTAACTCCCATCTATCTGTTTCCATTAACTTTTCAAATCCTGCATTTTTAAACATCATACTCATATTTTTTGTAGCATGAAAAGGTGTTGGGGAAGCATCTAAAAAACCTAGTAAACCATTGTTAAAATCTTGTTTTTCCATAATATCTCTTTTTTCTAATCTTAGCACAGTAATATTAAAGTCTTACCTAATCCCATCTAAGTTATAATAGAAACAAAAAGGTTAAAAATGAATACAGAAGAACTAGATAAAAAATATATATTGCCTACTTATGCAAGAGTGGATGTAGAGTTTGTTAGTGGTCAAAATGCAAGATTGACAGATAGTAATGATAAAAATTATATAGATTTTACTTCAGGTATCGGTGTTGTAAGTGTCGGTCATGCAAATAGTCGTGTAAATAATGCTATCACAAAACAGCTCTCAAATATAACACATATATCAAACCTCTATAACATAGCTCCCCAAGCTTTAGCTGGTCAAAAGATAGTTCAAGCTAGTGGCTATGATATGCAATGTTTCTTTGGAAATAGTGGTGCAGAAGCGAATGAGGGAGCTATAAAAATAGCTCGTAAATATGGTGAGATAGATGGTGAAGTAAAAAGATATAAAATCATTACACTTAAACACTCTTTTCACGGTCGTACTATAACAACAGTAAAAGCAACAGGACAAGAGTCTATGCACAACTATTTTGGTCCTTTTCCCGATGGTTTTGTATATGCTGATAGTATGAATGATATTGAGAATCTACTTGATGACCATACTTGTGCTGTTATGATTGAACTAGTACAAGGTGAGGGAGGAGTCCAACCTCAAGATAAAGAGCAAGTACAACATCTAGCAAAGCTTCTAAAATCAAAAAATGTTCTCCTTATAGTAGATGAAGTACAAACAGGTGGATTTAGAACAGGTGAATTTACTGCATCTCAACTCTACAATATTGAACCAGATATTATAACTTTAGCAAAAGGTATAGGTGGAGGTGTTCCAGTAGGTGTAGTTATGACAAGCTTAAAAGATGTTTTAACTGCTGGTGACCACGGTTCTACATTTGGTGGAAACTACCTCAGTTCAACTGCTGTTTGTGAAGTTATCGATATTTTAAGTGAATATAAAGAAGACGGGAAACTTACAGAAACAATAGAATATTTCAACCAAAAACTAGAGCTATTTTATAATGAAAACAGTTCTCTATTTACTCAAAAAGTTGGAATTGGAATGATGTGTGGTCTTCGTGTTATAGATGCCGATACACTTACAAAAATTGTAAATAATGCTAGAGATAATGGTGTAATGCTTCTAAAAGCTGGACGTAATACTTTAAGATTTTTACCACCATTAACTATAACAAAAGAGGAGATAGATGAGGGATTTAACTCACTCTATCAAGCGATAAAAAGTATATAATTACTCATTAACTATATACCCATTTTTTATTTTATTTTGTTGAGATAACATATAGATATTTTTTGTTATCTCCTCATTTGTTACCTTTTTCTGCACAAGCATCTCACCAAGTAACTCTATCTGTTTTTTCATATCTTCTATCTGTTGCGTTTCTGATAACTTAAAATCTCCAGCTATCATCTCTAACTTAATCTGAGACTTTGTATAATCAGTTTTAATCTGTTCTATTTCAGAGATAAGTTTTTGACTAACAGTAAATATATCTAAAACATTATCTTTATACCCCTCAAACTCTCTCATCTTTTGAGAGGATATACTCATCTCTCTGTTTATTACCTCATTATAGTTTTGAATAGTATGTAACCGCTCTTCACTTTTTTCTAAATCTCTCAAAACGGCTTCACTAATAAGTTTTAAGGACTCTGTTTTACTTTCCAAAGGCTTAGTAAAATCTTTTAGCTGTTGCATAATAGTTTTATTTATAGAGAGTGCTATATCATTTGAGATATTTGTTATACTAATAAGATTATTTTTAAGAGTTTTACTCTCATCTAACATCTGTTGACGACTTTGAACAATTTTACTTAAATCATCTTGCAGATGATTGAAATGGTCTTGATTCGCTATTCTTAATATATCTATATGTTTATGAATTATACTATCTAACTCTGGCATCTTTAACTCTGTAAACTCTCGAAACGAGATGGAAACATCTTCATAAAGAATAGATAATTCATCAAATTTACTTAAAAATTTTGTCTGTGTTAATTGGATAGATTCTAAAGCTTTTATATCTACAATCAATCTCTCTATCACCTCATTTTGTGCTTTTTGTTCATCTTGAGAAAGCAGTGCAATCTTTCCATCTAAAATAGAAAGAGAATTTTTAAAACTATCTATCTGCTCTAACAGATTATTTTGAAACTGTGTCTCATCATCTATCTTTTGTATCTGATTTACAATTGTTAAAACAATATACAAAAAAATAGAAACAATCATAGGTAAAAAAGATTCTCTTAACAATAAAATTAGATCATCTATTTGAGGTTGGATAATAAAATGAAGTAAACTCCCCATAACCCCTATACCCAATATTATAGAACTATAATCTATCTTATATTGATTCTTAAAAGCCATAATTTGACGTACAAAAAGAACACCCATAATAATAAAAAGCACTATCAAATCTATTTTAAACATAGTTCAATATCTCCTTAGGATTATCTATAACTATCTCATATTCTTCTTTAGGTGAAAACCCCCATGTAACAAATATAGCATTTATATTGGCATTTTTAGCACTTATCATATCTTTATGACTATCGCCTATCATAAAAGCACTCTCTATTTGAGAGTTAAGACTATATCTATCTAGGATAATATTTAACATCTCTGGGTTTGGTTTTGAGTTACTTACCTTATCGGAACCAATTACCATATCAAACATATCAACAATACCTAAATAGGAGAGCATTCTTATTGCAAACTGTGTTGGAGCATTTGTTGCAACAGAAAGTTTAACTCCCTCTTTTAAAAGTTCCTGAAGCATCTCTAATACTCCATCATAAAGATAGGGATTTTGAATACATTGAGTAGTATAATGTTGCTCGAAAAGTTCTGCATCTTTTCGCTCATAAGATTCTGTGTTATAAAAAAGCTTTGGTAGATTTCGCTCATCTCTATTAATAACATCTGCAATATAAGTTTCACTAAGCGGTGCTAAATTATGATGCTTTTCTCTCACATAATTAACAGATATAGTAATATCTTTTTTAGAGTCGATAAGTGTTCCATCCATATCAAAAATAACTATTTTCATATATTGGCTATCTCATCTTTTCATATATTTCAGCAAGTGCATCTACAAAAAGCTGACTATCGTTAGGGCATCTACATACTCTATACTCTTTGAAACCTAACTCTTCAGCTATCTCTCTATACTCTATCTCAAGCTCGAAATCTGTTTCAGAGTTATCGATAGTAAAAGCGATAGGAAATATAATAACACCTTTATTTCTAACATTTTTCAACTTATCTAACAAAGAGGGTTTGAGCCATGCCATAGGACCAACTTTTGATTGATATGCTATGTGAACATCATGGAAGTTCATATTCTCTTCCTGCATCATCTTTTTTAAAATATCTACATGACGTACTATATGCTTCTGATATACATCCCCTTTATCTACTATCTTTTGAGGTAAGCCATGTGCTGAAAATATAATATCAAAATCTTTATACTCATTTAACTCTACACTTTTTTTGATACTCTCAAGAATAGATTTATTATAGCTTTTGTTCTCAAAAAAATGTTTTGTCTCTACTAAAATAGCATTACCATCAGAATTATGATAGTGTGATTCAAAATCTTCTAAAGAGGATTTTGTTGTAGTTGTAGATTGTTGAGGATAGAGAGGAATAAGATATATTTTATCTACATTTTGAGGATGAAGTCTCTCTATCACTTCATCTGCAAAAGGGGGAGTATAACGCATCACAAAATCAACAATAATATCTTCACCTAATTTTTCTTGAAGTTTCTTTACTAGATTTTTTGTATGTCCAACAATAGGAGACTTCCCCCCTATCTGTTTATATATATCTTGAGAATTTTCTGTTCTCATAAATGTAATCATACTACCAACAAAACTACGTAAAATATCACTTTTCATCGTTAATATATTTTTATCTTGAAACATATTTGTTAAAAACATCTCAACTTCATCAATATTATTTGGCCCACCCATATTTAGTAAGATTATCGCTTCTTTTTTCACTATTTTATCCATCTATTATTGTTTTATTTTCTCTATAACTTTTGCACTTACTCTATATTTATCACTCTGAATATCAAAAATATCATCTTTTCTTAGGACTGATATATCTATAACTTTTTTATCTTTGGAAAGTTGTGCAAAACCTACCTTTGATTTTAGTGTAGGATTATTTACATCTAACATCTCTTGCAATGATTCTAACTTATGCTTTGCTCTATTAAAAGAGGAATTTATTATGTATGGAAACTGTTCGCTAACATTTTCTATATCTTTTTGAGCATTTTGTAATTTATGCTCTATAATCTGTTCAAATCTCATCCCAACTGCTTCAATCTCTTGCATTTTATTTTCCAATCTCTTTTCTATTGAGTGTTGTGTATAAAGATGCGAAAGATGATTTAACTCCTGTGTTTGTTGTATGATTTTTTGAGAGAGTAGTTGAGTCATTTGAGATGAGAGAGAATCTAAATATTGGTAAAGTTCATCACTATCTGGTAATGCTATCTCCATAGCGATACTAGGAGTACCAGCCCGAACATCTGCCACAAAATCACTAATAACCCAATCTATCTCATGCCCAACAGCTGAAATAATAGGAGTCTTGGCACTAAAGATAGCATCAGCTACTCTCTCTTCATTAAAAGCCCACAAATCTTCCATACTTCCACCACCACGCCCAACAATAATAATATCATAATTATTTTGTTTATCTGCATAGTTGATTGCTTTAGCTATCTTGAGAGAAGCACTCTCCCCCTGCACTAAAACATCATAAATATCTATCTCAAGAAGTTTATATCTTTTATTTGCTACTCGTAGCATATCTTGAAGAACTGCACCTGTTGCAGATGTGATTAAAGCTATTTTTTTAGGAAAAGGTGGAAGTTGTTTTTTTATACTCTGCTCAAAATAACCCTTTTGAGAAAGTTTTTGTTTCAGTTGTTCATACGCTAAAGACAATGCACCCTGCCCTGATGGTTGAATATTAAAACAATTTATTTGATACTCTCCACGAGGTTTATAAAGTGTAATAGCCCCGTTTAAAATAACTTTCAGACCCTCTTTAAGTTGAAATCTTAACTTTGAAGCATTCCCTCGAAACATAACAGCTTTCAAAGTTGAACTACTATCTTTAAGGGTAAAATATATATGACCACTATTGTGAAAAGTGATACGGGAAAGTTCTCCCTCAACCATAACATGACTAAAACTCTCCTCTAGGAGAGATTTAATCTGTTCATTTAATGAAGATACACTATGTGTGTACATAAAAACTTGTTACTTTTTTCTAGCGATAAGAAGAGTCGATATATCCATAGAAAAGCTTTTTGTATAAAGCATCTCAAAACCAGCTGACTCTAACTCATTTTGCATATTTTCTACTGTTGAAAAATCTTCTATTGAGTTAGGTAAATACTCATAAGCTTCTATATTTTTAGAGATAAAACCGCCAACTTTTGGAAGAATTTTATTTGTATAAAAGTTCATAATCTTTCCTAAAAATGATGGATTTTCATTTTTCATAAACTCTAGTATAACTACTAAACCATCTTTTTTAAGCACACGATTAAACTCTTGTAAAGCCTCTTCTCTCTCTACAACATTTCTTATACCATATGTGATACTTAAAATATCAGCACTAGAATTCTCTAAAGGGATCTCTGTTGCTTTTGAGATATAATAGTTAAAATCTGGATATTTTTCACGAGCAACCCCAACCATACCAACCGATGGGTCTACTCCAACTATCTCTTTAATTTCAATATTTTTTTTCTCAGCTCTTTTTTGCCAAAAATCCATCATATCACCTGTACCACAAGCAACATCTACTATCTTATCTAACTCTTTTTTTGCAGAATATTCAAATGCTAAATCACAAGCTTTACGTCTCCAACTTTTATCTACACCCATACTCATTACACGATTTGCAGTATCATATGTTGGTGCAATATCATCAA
>CAYOKX010000037.1:0-16925 GCA_964404655.1 uncultured Sulfurimonas sp.
GTCATTTTGCAATGGAATGGATGGAAATCTTGCCGTTAGGCTTCATATAACTATTTATTCAACCCCTATTATATACAAAAGAACTTAAATACCATAAATAACATACATCTTCAATGTCCGTTATTTATAACTATTTAAAAGAAAAAGTATAACAAAATACAATATTCTTATTTAAACTATAAAAATTGCTATATGATACTTAAAAATAAAGTGTCTATTTTTAACTATATCTGATAATAACAGTAAAATATGTCTGTTATTTTGAAAATATCGTATATAACAGACGAAATGTCGCTTAAATAAAGGGATTTTAAAATGGAAGTTAAGAAAAAATTACTTGATATTTGTTTGTGATAAGATACGATTTAAGAATTAAAGCTATTCTACGGAACGAAGATAGCTAAATAAGAGATAGGGGATTATCTCTCATTTTTAGCCATAAAATTTATCAATTTATTGAAAAGATGTAGCTCCATCAACAACGATAACTTGACCAGTTAACCAAGAAGCTGAATCTGAACATAGGAAAGAACAAGCTCCTGTTAAATCAGTTGCATTACCCATACGAGAAAGAGGTGAGCGTTTTACAACTTCTGCTTTTACCTCTTCATAGTTAGGAAAAGCTTTGAGTGCATCTGTATCTATTGGTCCACCACTTACTGCATTCACTCTAATATTTTTCTCGCCAAGTTCTGCTGCTGCATACTTAACCATTGTTTCAACAGCTGCTTTATTTGTACCATGACCTGAGTAATTTGGAGTGTAAACAAGGTTACCAGTTGAACTCATAGAGATAATAGAACCACCACCTGTTTTTTCCATACGTTTTGTTGCTTCTTGCGCACCTACAACGAATGCTTCAACCGTTGCTGTATAGATATTTCCAAGACCTTTTGGTTTTAGACGCATAAATGGAGCAAAACCACCAACAACAGCACGACCAGAGATGATAGCATTTGATATAAAATAATCAAGTCTATCAAAATCTTCATCAAACTCTTTATAAACATCTTTATATGTTAAAGGTTCTAAAATATTTAATTTGTAAGCTTTTGATTTAACACCATATTTTGTTTCAATATCTGCAATGATTTCAAGAGCCATATCTGCATTTGAAGCATATGTAAATGCTACATTACATCCCTTAGATGCAAATTCATAAACGATAGCTTTACCGATACCACGAGTACCACCAGATATAAAAAGTGTTTTACCTTTCATTGATTGTTCCATCTCTATAATCCTTTAATATCGTAATTTTTCATAACTTCTTCGATACGTTTCATATTTGCTGAACTAGGTGCAACTAATGGAAGACGATACTCTAAAGTTGGAGTAAGACCTGCGATATACATAGCAGCTTTTACAGGAATAGGGTTTGATTCACAAAACATTACAGAGTTTAAAGGGTAAAGTTTGTCGTTAATAGCTTTTGCACCTTTAAAATCCCCAGCAAGAGCAAGTTTTACTAACTCTGATTTTAAGTCAGGCATAAGGTTCGCTGTAACAGAAGTTATACCAGCACCACCATTTGCTAAGATAGGATAGTCGATAGCATCATCACCAGAAAAGACTTTAAGTTCAGGACGACGAGAAAGTAGTTCTACTGTACGCTCTAAACTTCCAGTTGCTTCTTTTACACCATAGATATTTGCAACATCATCAAAAAGACGAATAGTTGTATCTGCTGATATATCTACACCTGTACGACCTGGTACATTGTAAAGCATAAATGGAAGTTCAGGTACGGCTTGAGCTATCGCTTTATAGTGTTGGTAAAGACCCTCTTGAGAAGGTTTGTTGTAGTAAGGGCTAACAGAAAAGATAGCATCTACACCAGCACTCTGTGCATGTTTTGCTATCTCAATAGCTTCATGCGTTGCATTTGAACCTGCACCTGCAAGAACTTTTGTATCTGTTCCTTTACAAACCTCTACTGCAATCTCTATACAGCGTTTATGTTCATCGTGAGTAAGAGTAGCACTCTCACCTGTTGTACCAACTGGACATACTGCATCTATACCATTGTCAATTTGACGTTTGATAAGTGCTGCATATGTTTGTTCATCTAGTTTTCCATTTTTAAATGGAGTGATAAGTGCTGTTGAAGAGCCTGTAACTATATTCATCTTAATAGCCTTGTAAAAATTATGCGAAATTATAGTATTATACCTCTTAACAAAAGATAAGGTTTGAGAGTTGAAACATATAATTATATTTTTATTTCTATTTACTACACTATTTTCACAAGAAAGAAAACTTGAAAAAGTTTCTTTACAACTTCATTGGAAATATCAGTTTCAATTTGCTGGATTTATAGCAGCTAAAGAGATGGGGTTTTATAAAGATGTTGGTTTAGAGGTAGAATTAAAAGAGTATGAATATGGGATAGATGTTTTAGAGGATGTTCTAACAGGAAAAGTTCAATACGGTATCTATAATTCAAATATTTTAGTCGAATATATTAATAACCAATCGGTAAAAATATTATCATCCTATTTTAAACGTTCAGCTCTTGTTTTAGTAACAAAGAAAAATATTAATTCTCCAAAAGATTTAATTGGTAAAACAGTTATGGCAGTAGGTAAAAAAGATTTTTTAATAAACTTTAAATCTATGCTTGATGAGTATGATATAGATGTTTCTGATATTAACCTCATCCCTCATAGTTATAATGTTGATGATTTTAAAGATGTTGATGCGATGACAGCTTTCATATCAGACCAACCCTATAAGCTTAAGAAAAAAGGGATAGATTTTAATGTTATAGACCCTAGTGATTTGGGTCTTTTTAATCTACAATTAGAACTTTTCACATCCAATCATGAAATTCTAAAACATCCAAATAGAACAAAAGCATTTCGAGATGCAACAAAAAGAGGTTGGGAATATGCTTTTAGACATAAAGAGAAGTTAATAAAAATTATTTTTGAGAAATATTCTAAAAATATATCGATGGATGAGTTAAGAGATGAAGCAAAAGAGATAGAACGATTGATACTTCCTAAAACTTATGATTTAGGAAGTATAGATAAGAACTTTTTAAATAAACAGTTAGAGATGTTTAAGTTTTTTTATCAGATTACAAAAGAGATAGCACTTGATGATTTTTTATATGATAGTTCCAAAAGTGAAGCACTCAATCTAAACTTAAATGAGATACGATACCTCAATACAATAGATAAAGTAACAGTTTGTTTAGGAACAACTATTCTCCCTATTGATGGATATGTAAACAATGAACATGTTGGAATTATGGCAGATATTTTTAAACTAATTAGTGACAAAACAGATATGAAAATAGTTGCTATTAAGTCAAAAAACAGAACTGATTTACTGCAAAAAATCAAAGATAGAGAGTGTCAAGTAGTACCTATTGTTGATATAGATAGTAAAAAAATTGATGACTTAGTTATCTCTGCACCATTTTATCAAACACATTTTGCACTTATTAGCCAGATAGATAAATCATTTGTAAGTGATTTTAAATTTTTAAAAGATGAAATTCTTGTTGTTAATTCAGAACTGTATAGAAAAAAATTGTTAGATATATACCCATTTTTAAATATTATAGTAGAAAAAAATAGAATTTTAATGATAAAAAAAGTTTTAGATGGAAAAGTGTATGGTGCTGTGACAATTAATGAAACAGCTGATTATTTAATAGATAAATATGGATATGGAACTTTAAAAATCAATGGTTTTTTAGCAAAAGATAATTTGATAAGCTTAAGTGTTGGAATTCAAAAAGGAGAGGTTTGTTTACTCAATATTATAAACAAATCTTTACATTCAATCTCTGAGGAAAAGATAGATAAGATAGTGAAAAATTGGAGAATTACAAGATATAATGATAAAACAGATTATCAATTAGTTGTTATGACTATAATTATCGCTTCAATACTTTTTTTAATAATGGCATATTATCAAAGAAAATTAAGAAATTTCAATATTAAACTTGAAGAACAGGTGCATATTAAAACATCTGAACTTAGAAAACTTAATGCATCTTTAGAGGTTACAGTTAAAGAGAAGATAGAGGAACTTATCAAAAAAGATAAAATCTTAACAATCCAATCAAAACAAGCTGTTATGGGAGAGATGATAAGCATGATAGCACATCAATGGAGACAACCCTTAGCAAATATTACACTTCAAATATCAAATATCGAGATAGATAAGCTTTTTGGGAAAAAAATTGATGATGAAAGAATGGAAAAAACATTAAGTAATATTAGTAATAGTATTATCTATCTATCTGAGACTATTGATGATTTTCAAACATATTTTCGTCCAGAGGGAAAACCAGTTTCTATAACAACAGATGCACTTTTGGAGAAAGTATTAACTTTAGCAACAGCAAGAATAGCATCAAGTAATATAGAAGTAAAAGTACACTGTTCCAAAGAGCAAAATATATCAATATATGTAAATGAATTGGTTCAAGTTATCTTAAATATATTAAACAATGCAATAGATGCTTTTGAAGGTGTTAAACGAGATAAAAAACATGTAGATATATTTGGAACTATTAAAGAAAATATGATTCATCTTTCTATTAAAGATAATGCAAGTGGAATTGCTGAAGAGAATGTTAAAAAGCTATTTGACCCCTATTTTAGTACAAAGGGTAAAAATGGTACAGGTATTGGTTTATATATGAGTCAGATGATTATTCAAAAACAGTTTAAAGGTACAATAGATGTTGAAACATCAGATAAAGGGACAACATTTATTATTAAAATACCTATGGTTTTAGATTGATTTTTTTTAATTTGATATAATCGAGAAAGTATAAAAAAATAGATGGAATTACAATGAAAAAAATTATTATGTTTATAATAGCAACCTCAATTTTGCTAGCATCACCAAGTTTTTTAATGCCTAATGAAGCATTTAAACCAACAACTTCTTTAAATAGTTCGATGCAGATAGAAAGTTCAATCGAGATAGCAAAAGATATTTATATCTATGAAGATAGTATAAGTTTACAAATTGTTAAAGCAGATGGCATCTCTATTGAAAATATAGATATGCCTAAAAGTGTTCTTCACGATGGAGATAAAGTTTTCTTACAATCCCCATCATTTTTAGTATATCTAAAAAAAGATTTGGATGTAAAGGGTATAAAAACAGTAACTTTTTCTATCTCTTATCAAGGGTGTTCTCAAAAAGGTTTGTGTTATGAACCTTTAACAAAAGAGTTTATATTAGAGGTAGATAGTGATCTAATCGGTTCTAACTTAGAGATGCAACCTCCAGTAAAACTTATACAAAAGAAAGAGTTATCTCAAACAGATGCGATAGCTTCTACTATAAGTTCTGGAAATATTTTTGTTATTTTAGTTACATTTTTCGGCTTTGGATTGTTACTAGCGTTGACGCCATGTGTATTTCCTATGATACCTATCATTTCAGGTCTTATCATCGCTCAAGGAAAAAATATTACAACTCGTAAAGCTTTAGCTCTTTCAGTTGTGTATGTTTTAGCTATGGCAGTTGCTTATACCGTAGCAGGTGTGTTAGCAGGGCTTTTTGGAGGAAATCTTCAAGTAGCATTACAAACACCATGGGTGATATTTTCTTTTTCAGCAATATTTGTTGCTTTAGCGATGAGTATGTTTGGTTTTTATGAGTTAAAACTTCCAGATTCTATTGTAAATAGAGTAAGCTCCGCAAATCATAGTTCAGGATATATAGGTGTAGCTATTATGGGATTTTTATCGGCTCTTATAGTTGGTCCTTGTGTTGCTGCTCCCTTGGCTGGTGCATTGGTTTATATAGGGCAAACAGGTGATGCTCTTCTTGGAGGAATGGCACTTTTTGCTATGAGTATCGGTATGGGTATTCCTCTTATTATAGTTGGTGTAAGTGCTGGAAAGTTTATGCCAAAACCAGGGGCATGGATGACTATGGTAAATGCACTTTTTGGTGTGATGATGCTAGGGGTTGCTGTATGGATGTTAGAAAAAGTTGTTGATAGCTATGTAACGATGATGCTCTATTCTATTTTAGGGATAGGTTTTTCTCTCTATTTGGGTATATTTGAGAAGGAGGGACATATAGTAAAAAGAACATTATCCTCCATACTTTTTATATACTCTGTATCTCTTTTAGTTGGAACACTAGGTGGCTCAACAAGTATGAGTAAACCTTTATCATTTTTAGAAACAAAAGTTATCTCTAGTTCATCAGAGATAAACACAAACCATAAAAAATTTATAAAAATAAGTTCTATCACTGAATTAGATGCTCTTTTAGCACAAAATAGAGGTAAAAAAATCATGTTAGACTTTTATGCTGATTGGTGTGTATCTTGTAAAGAGTTTGAAGAGATTACATTTAAAGATAGTATAGTTAAAGATAATATGCAGGATTTTGTTTTAATTCAAGCGGACTTAACACTTAACAGTAAAAATGAAAAAGAGTTAAGTAAAAAATATGGTGTTTTTGGACCTCCTGTAATTCTATTTTTTGATGAAAGTTCAAAACTTTTAGAGGCAAAAAGAGTTGTTGGATTTATGGAACCAGTACAATTTTCTACACATTTAAAGACTATTTAAAGGAACTGTTTTGTTAAAAAAGATATTATTTTCATTACCTCTTCTACCACTTTTGATAGATGCACAAACACTTACAGAGGTTACAAGCGAGATAATCACAACAAATCCTGAGATACAGGAGAAACAATACTATTTTAATAGTGTAAAAGAGGAGTATAACTTTGCAAAATCTGGTTATTTACCAACAGTTGATTTAGCTGTAACTTTTGGAAAAGAAAATACAGATTCTCCCTCTAAAAAAGATATAAGTTTATTCAAATCTGAAAGTTCTCTTGAATTAGTACAAAATATTTTTAAAGGTTTTAAAACGGAAAATGAGATAGAAGCTAAAAAAGCTAAGTTTCTTTCGGCTTCCTTTGATATTTTAGAAAAAACAAACTCTATTGCTTTGAATATTGCTCAAACTTATATAAATATTTTAAAATATAAAGAGATGGTTTTATTAGCAAAAGAGAGTATTAAAACTCATAAAACTATTTTAGTTCAGATAAAAGCGAAAGTAGATGCAGGTTTTAGCCCTCGTTCCGATATGTTACAAGTACAAACACGTTATACATTGGCACAATCAAATCTAATAACACAAAAAAGTAATTTAGAGAATGAACTTATAAAATTTCATAAGATTTTAGGTCGTTTTATGAGTAAAAAAGAGTTTATTCTCCCTAAAGATATTTTTGAAATTCCAGATAATATCGATAGTGCAACAGCTATGGCACTTGATAGACATCCTGCTATTAAAGTTAGTAACTATAATGTAACAGAAAGAAAAGCTGAGTATGAAAAGGAAAAAAATAGTTACTATCCTTCAGTTGATTTTATATTAAAAGCTGAAAAAAATAGAAATAGTTCCGCTACGAAAGGAACAACAGATAGATATTATGCTGGGGTACGACTTAAATATAATCTTTTTAATGGTTTTGCAGATGAGGCATCGATTCAAAAAAATATTAGTAAAGTTCATGAAGAGAACTCTTTAAGAGATAAGATAAGACGTCAGATTATAGAATCTGTTCGATTATCTTGGAGTGATTACAGCTCATCTGTAAAAAAAGGGAAAGTTTTAAAGGAACATGTTTCATTTGCAGATAAAGCAAGAGAAGCATATTCAGAAGAGTTTTTGATAGCAAAACGAACACTTTTAGATATTTTAAATATAGAAGGAGAGTATAATAGTGCTAAAAAAGCATATTCAGATAACTATTATACGATGCTATATACAAAATATCAGTTGATGGATAGTATGGGTATATTATCTGAAGAACTTGGTTTAACAGATTCAAAATATAGACAGAGTATAGATTCTCAAACAGATGAAGATAAATTACCTCTTAATTTAGAAGCAGATAAAGATAGTGTTATTGATATGAGAGATATTTGTGATAAAACTATTAATAGTATGGATATAAATGAGTATGGTTGTGAAAATGTTGTAGAGGAGGTTGAGGAAGAGATTATCGATGAGGTTATCAAGATGCAACCAATTAAAAAAGTTAAACAGAAATATATTCCAAAGCCTATTGTAAAACAGAAACAGCAAAGAAAAATTAAGAGAGATGATAAAGAGAAGCGAAATTTAGAAAAAGAGGTTGTTTATTTTGAGTATAAATCAAGTGTAATTACCGAAAACTCTATAAATGTTTTAGATAGAATAGTTGGAATTATGTTAAAAGAACCAACTTTAAAATTAGAATTATCTGCTTATACAGATAGTTTAGCTTCCAAAAGATACAATAAAAAACTTTCTTTAAATAGAGCTATAATCGTTAAAAATCATTTAATGGAGGAAGGAATAGAATCATCTCGTATAAATATTTATGGAAGAGGTGAAGAGTCTCCTATCGCATCTAATGATACAAAAGAGGGAAGAGCAAAAAATAGAAGAGTAGAAATTCTGTTTATTGAAAGTGAAAAAAACAATTCAAATACAGATTCAAATTTAGATATAGAGCTACAACCGATAGATTTTAATATTGAAGAGTTAAGTAATGAAGATATGAAAGTTGACGAGATAGAGGTTGAAGAGATTGAAACTGAATATGACCCTGAAGATGTGGAACTCGAACAGATTGAAATTGATTTTTAGACTTTCTTTTTTTTTCTTTTTTTTTACCAATTTTTTGTATGCTGATACATATTATATGAATGAAAAAACAAAACTTCGATTAGAGAAAAGATATGGTCTAAGCACACTCAAAAGAATAGGTTCTTTACTCTCTTTAATGAATAGATTGGAGGGAGAATCTGAGAGAACAAAACTCGAAGGAGTAAACAGGTTTTTTAATCAATTTCGCTATATTTCAGATATTAGACTTTGGAAACAGGAAGATTATTGGGCAACTAGAACGGAGTTTATAGATAAAGTTGCTGGAGATTGTGAAGATTATTCGATAGCAAAATATTTTACACTCAAACAGCTAAAAATTGCAGATAAAAGATTATTTCTCACCTATGCAAAATCCTTAAAATATAAAACAGCTCATATGGTTGTAACCTATTTTAAAACAAAACGTTCCATACCTCTTATTTTAGATAACTATAATGGTAAAATCTTACCTGCAACACAACGAAAAGACCTCAAACCTATATATAGCTTTAACGGTCAAGAGCTTTATAATGCTAAACAGAAAGGTTTAGGGGCAAAAATACCTTATGGATTACAAAAAAATAAAAAATGGCTCAATCTATTAGATGATATTAAAAGGAAAAAAAGATGAGTTTAAAAAATCAGATAGCGATAATAGTTTCTATATTGCTTTTAATCACTCTAACCACTGTTATATATAAAAGTTTTCATTCTACTTCCATTTATCTTCAAAGCCAACTTCAAAATGATGCAAAAAATAGTGCAACATCATTAGGATTATCTATCTCAACAGTGGAAAATAAAGAGGATATTTCTACAATAGAAACGATGATAAATGCTATTTTTGATAGTGGCTATTATAAAGAGATAAAATTAGTAGATATTGATGATAAAATACTCTATATAAGAACTAATCCAGATGGTGTAAAAGATATTCCCCAATGGTTTATTACAAACTTCTCATTAACTGCCCCTATTGAAACAACGTCTATAAATGATGGTTGGATGCCATTTGCTACTTTAAGTGTTCAAGGTAATCTTGGTATGGCATATTTTAAACTTTATAATGAGTTTGTTGAGTTAATCGCTCTTTTTGCTATGATTATTATTTTTTCTATTAGTATCTTATATCTTATTTTATATAAAGTGCTTCAATCTCTTGATAAGATGGCTTTACAAGCAAAAGCGATAGATAATAATCAGTTTATTATTAACGATACCATTCCATATACAACAGAGTTCCAATCTATAACGAAAACGATGAATAAAATGGTAGAGAAAGTTAAAATAATTTTTGAAAAAGAGGCAAAAGCTTTACAGCAGTATCATACACTTTTATATAAAGATGAGGTAACTCTTCTTGCCAATAGAAAACTTTTAACGATGAAGCTTCAAGAGTATTTAGAATCTGAAGAGTTTTCAACAGGCTCTCTTGTTATGATACATTTTGCAAATCTTATAGATGCAAATAATAAAATAGGACATAAAGAGGTTGATAATCTTTTAATAGCTTCAGCAAAAATATTTGAATCTTTCATGATAAACTCTTCTCATATTCCAGCAAGATTAAATGGAACAGATTTTGCTCTTTTAATACCACTCAATAAAAATCCTAAAGAGTTAATTCAACAACTATTAATAGAGTTAGAAAGATGTTTGGAAGATAGTTTTATTGTCGTTCAAGTTGGTTCATCTACTTACGATATGAAAGATAAATTTTTTGAAGTTTTAACACGTGCTGATGATGCTCTCTCCAAAGCAAAAGCGAAAGGGAACTTCACTTATAATATAGTAAGTGATAACAATCAGATAACTATGGGTAAAGTGGAATGGAATGAGCTAATCCAAAAGTCGATAAAAGAGAAAGATTTTTTATTAACGTATCAAGATGTTCATTATAAAAACTTCATATATCACAGTGAGGTATATATAAGACTAAATTATGAAAATATGACTCATAATGCTGGTTTTTTTATGCCTATGGTAGAGGAGTTAGGCTATACAGTTCTTATAGATAGATTTGTGATAGATGAAGCGATAAAAAGCAAGAAAAAAAGTATAGCTATAAACTGTTCAATAGATTTTATTAAAGATACTAAAACATATAATTACCTTGATAAAGTATTAAAAAATAAAAATATAACTATCTCTTTTGAGGTAGGTAGTTATAAACTTCTTACATATTTTGAAGAGATTAAACCTTTTGTGGAGTTTGTTCAAACTAGAGGGGCTAAATTTGGTATTGATAATCTTAATGAAAATATACAAAATCTTAATTTTTTACAAACTATAAAACCAGATTATATAAAAATTGATAAACAGTATATTTTAGAATTAGCAGATATAAATAGCTCAAATAAAAGCTCTCTTAAAGAGTTAATGGATAGTTTAGATATTGTTATTATCGCTACAACTATTGAAAATAGAGAGAGTATTTCAGATTTAAAAGAGTTGGATATAGAGTATTTTCAAGGACGTTATTTAGATCGATTATAGAGATGATGAATAGGGAGCAAATTTTATTTATCTAAAACTTATTTTATAGTGCTAAAATACAAAAAACACTATTTAGGAGTATAAATGTTAGTAAATTATGCAGATAAAGAACTTACTCAACGCTATCAACTTATGGCTCAAACTATTATCCCAAGACCCATTGCATGGGTAATTACAAAAAATGAGGATAGCACTTTAAATATCGCACCATTTAGTTACTTTATGGGGCTTAGTTCTGAACCTCCAACAATAGTAATAAGTATAGGGCATAAAAGCGATGGAACTGAAAAAGATACTCTTAAAAACTTACGAGAGAGAAAAAAATGTACTATATGTATGGTAAGTGAAGAGCTTTTAGAAAAGATGCACTTTAGTTCTAAAGAGCTAGATAAAAGTATGAGTGAATTGGAATATTTTGACATCTCTACACAAACTATCTCTGAAGAGTTTTTACCAATAGTTGAAAAAACACCAACAGCACTTTTTTGTGAACTTTATCAGGAGATAGAGTTAAAAGGCTCAAAAACTATTCCACTTGTTGTAGAGATAAAAGCACAATATATTGATGATACTATAATTACAAATAAGGAAAAAATCACATTAGATTATTCTCCTGTTGCTCGTGTAGGTAAAAGCTATTCACTTTTAGGTAAAAACATCACACCACCAACTATACCGTAATGAACGATACTCTTCTTTATTCACTTATAACCTTTTTTCTCTCTATTTTATTCTCTATGGGGGGAGCAGGTTCGGGTGTTGCTGTTATTCCTATCTTTAACTTTTTAGGGTTAGATTTTACAGTAGCTAAAGCGATAGGGCTTTTTGCAGGTGCTTCAACAACTATTACATCAAGTATTATGAATATAAAACGTAAAGCAGTTGAATATAAGTTTGTTTTTCCAATAGCTTCTATGATGCTACTCTTTGCCCCAGTAGGAGCATACAGTAGTAGTTTTATAGATGAGGAGATAGTAAAGTTTTTCTTTATGATTATGCTTTTTTATAGTGCTTCTATGATGATGTTTGGTAGGAAAAAATCACTTTTTCATATTAAATCTGTATATGCACTTTTTATTGTTGGTGCTACTGTTGGGTATCTTGCAGGGCTTTTAGGTGTTGGTGGTGGAAATATTCTTATACCACTTTTAGCACTTTTAGGATTTGAACCTAAAAAAGTAGCTATTGCAGTAAGTTTTGTTGTTCCATTTTCAGCTTTAGGCTCATTTTTTACTTATGCTTCTTATATAGATTTAGATTGGTTTCTTTTATCGATGGTTTCACTTTCTGCTATTGCTGGGGGTTATATAGGAAACTACTTTATGCACTTTAAGTTAGAACAGAGCCAAATCAAAAAATTGATGGCAGTTATACTTTATGCTTTAGCATTTAAATTACTTTGGCATTTTTTAGGTTTATAGTAATAACAGTTAAGTTTAGCCAATAAATATAGGGTATTTATTGGCTATATAGTTCTTCCAACTATTTTTCAGTCCATTATACCCGTAACCTCAACATCATAAGTAGTTTTTAAAAGTTGTAACTTAAATCTTTCCTTACTTGTTATAGGTGGTGTATATCCTGTTAAAGTTAATGCCTCAATAGTTTTCTTCACAAGAGATTCTAACTCTTTTGGTTCTCTACTTTTAAACTGTTGAGGATATAAAAGTGCTAGACTTAGATAGTTATCTAATGTGCGAATAACCACTTGAGAGTTATATCCTCCACCTTTAGCTAAATATCTTGGCAATAGTTGTAATGCTTCACTCATTGAACTTTGCATCTGTTGTAACTGTTCACTTTTTTCATACGCAACTACCTTTTTCTGTAAGTCTTTTATGAGAAACTCTAATCTACTCTTTTCATCATAGGTAAAATCCTTAATCCTATCATCTATAGAAGTGAGTATCTTTATACGTTGAGAGAGATACTCTATCTTTTCTTTGGGATTATTAGTAGAAGATGCTAAAAATCCATAAGCAAGTAATTGTAGGCGTTGCGGTTCAAAACTGATACGACGATGGGAATCGATGGGAACTGTTTGTAATTCTGATGTAAGTGTAATCAACTCTTTAAACAGTTTTGTCGAATGGGAAAAGTTTTTTAATTTTAACAGACTATATCCATACCCCAATAATACTTTAGCACGATTTATTCCTTCTAAACTCTCATCTTTCAATAGTTTTTGGTAAAGTATTACTGCTCGTTTGTAGTGTTCTGCATACATATTGTAAAAAGCAGTTTTTTCTCTAAAGGCTACTAAACTCTCTTTCATGTCAACTTCTTGTGCCAATTTTAATGCAACCTCTCCCTCTTTAGCTGCATCACTAAAATTATGGTAATAAAAAAGTGAACGTGCAAAATGCCATCGAAAAAGTGCTTCATCTTGTTTATTGAGAAATGGGATAGAGGTACGCTTTTTGAAAAAATTAGTTGCCATAGAGTAGTTGCCTACACTAAAGTGAAGTTGTCCAAGGTTTTCTAGTACAGAAGCTTTCAAACGTTGATTGTCGTAAGCTTGATCTAAAGCTAACATATATTGATAATGTGCTTTTTGATAAAGTTCAGTATCATAGCTGTAATTTTTTTGACTCACTAATAGTTGACGATGATAGAGATACCCTAACAACAGATTTTTCAATGCTGGAGTTAATCCTACAGGTCGTAATCCTTCAAGTAATGTAGTCACTTTTTGAAGAGTCTCTTCTGTTTCTTTTGGGTCTGATATGAGTAGTTGTAGAGCTTTAACAAAATCGCTATTGGCTTTAAGAAGATTATCTCTTTTTAAAACCTCAAAGGACTTTTTAACACGCTCTCTTAATGAATTATCATCACTTGTAAGACCAAGAACAACAAAAGTATAAAGTGCTTCTAGGTCATTTGTTTGGCGAATAGCACTGTAAAATGTATTGGCAGCACCGTTGATATTGTCATCATTTAAAACAGCATAAGCTTTATTTATAGTTATGATGGAATACTGCTGTGCAATATCATAAAAACCAATCTTTTTATTATCAGAGATTGTAAGCCAGTGACGTGATAGAAGTTCCATAAACTTATATTCATTTGCTGATTTCAAAAGTAAAATAGCACGTATATGAGTAGCATTACGAACAAGTGGGTCTGAGATTTTCTTTAAACTTTTCATAAGTTTAGAAAAGATTTGACGTTTTTTTGAGTTCTCTTTTTCTATTATCATATTAAGAACAGCTAACTCATTTATAAATAGTTCTACATTTCTTTTGTTATCTTTATTTTGAATTTCTGAGATGAGAACTGCTACTCTTTTATCTAAATCTGGCTCAACTATAGTTAATTGATCTAAATATTTAAAAGTGTAATAAAGGCGAGATTCTGATTGGATAAAACTATTTTGACTTGCATCAAGTAGTTGTGCTAACAGTAACTTAGGTTTCTCTTTTAATAGTTTACGGCTAAGTTCAACAGCTAGGTAGTAGGCTATTGGAGTTAACTCCTTTTTATATTTCCAAACTTCATTTAATCGCTTTAGTGCAGACTCCTCTTTTTTGAGAAGAGTATCTATCCAAGCATTAAAGATTACTCCACCATTAGCCCAATCTTCTATTATCAACTGCTTTCGTTTTTCTTCTAGTTCTAACTTAAAACTTCTTCTTATCATACCCTGTGGCTGTTTGAGTGCCTTTGAGTTTAGTTTGAGAACCATAGCTAGATTATGATAGAACCCTTCCAAAGATTTTTTGCCATTATTTTTATAAAATGATTCTATCTTTTTAACAAAAAAATGTGCTGCACTCAATTCACCTATCTCAAGGTGGTTACTTAACTGACGCTCTAATAAAGATATTTTTTCTGTTAAATTGTCATCTTTAGAATGAAATCTAAACTCTAACGCATTGAGTAAAAGGAGTCTATCTTCATAACTTTTACTACTTTGATGTGCTTCAATAATCTGTTCTTTATTCCATTGTAATGGAACTCTTCCCGATAATGGCATACGGTAGATATCTAAAGAGCCTTCATAAGCACAAGTAAGATAAAGATATTTTGAAGTTGGCATAGGAAAATTACAGTTTTGTTCTACTGAAGTAAGTTGTTCGGGAAGTATCGGTTCATCGGCTTTTAAGAGTTTAGCAACCTCTATACGAAATATAATACTATGGTCTTTCCCATCAATATTTTGATCAGCACTTGTATCGTTAAGATAGTGAGCAAAATAGAGATATTTACTATCGTGACTAAAACGGGAATAACTGCTTAAACCTGCTAATGCTATGGGCAATGCTCCAAATTGCTGATTGTTTTTCAAATCATAAATATAGATGCCACTGTTAGTTTGCTCTTTTGTATGTTGATGAAAAACTATATATTGTCCATTTGGAGAGGCTGAAGGTGAAGTGATATTTCCCTTTATTATGACCTTTTTTACTTTGGTATATATATCGAGAATAATCAACTGAGATAAACCTGACATCATAGAGTGTTTGATATATCCTATCTCTCTTGCATTTATCCAAAATGGTGAGTGTTCTTTTGCTGTATAGTCACTTAGAGAAATTGGATTATCTTTTTTGTTTAAAGGATAAAGATATATATCTCCCTGTGCATCATTTTCAAAACTTGTCATCGCTAACCAACGATTATCTGGAGAGATTGCAGGGTCTTTTGCATCTGTGTTTGGATTAAGTAGGCGTTTACTTTTACCAGTTTTTAGGTCTTGCATATAGAGTTGTGAGATTCGATTTTCATTACGAGTAAAGTAGAGTAGATTCTTTTCACTTTGCAAACTACTTTGATAGTTATCGGAAGGTCCAACTGTAACTTTTTCCAATGATAAGAGTCTATTATTACGCCAATCACTTGTATCTGCTAACAGTTGACAAGAGAGAGCTGTTAGTATCAAAAATATTATATTCATCTATTTATCTTGAGTTGAACTTTTTGTAGAAAACTCACCATTGAGTACTTTAAAAGCTTTATCTTCTCTTTTACTATCATTAACATCAGAAAGAGGGATTGGACCTTTGTGTAGGTGAAGGCGTTTCTCTATCTGTGGCCACTCTCCAGATGCTTCTGATTCCATAACGGTATGTCTATCTATTAAGATTACTTCCACTGAGGGGGAAAGACTGCAACCACTTAGTAGGATGTATGTTATTAGTGCTATTGCTCTATATTGTATTATCATCTTATTACTCCAAATTTGATTATTTTATTCTGATTATTTGTTAAGAGTTGTATTAGAGTTTAAATAAAAAGAGTAGGAAGAATATAATCCAACTATAAAAAGTTAGTTGAGTTGAGAAAGGTAAGCACTAGAGTTGATGATTTTTTTCATACTTCTTTTTCTATTTTCTAACTGTGTTATAGACATTGATTGTCTATTTCTTATAGATTTACCATCTTCACGAATTATTGCACTTTGTAACTCATTATTTGGTGTTAATATATCGCCACATTTGATAAATTCAATCATAGGAACTCCTCTACTTCAAGATATATAGAATTATTTTCTATTGTTGATTTTACTATTTTCCACTTTAAATTCTTGTTAAGTAATATTTCAGATTCTTCTGTAAAGTAACTGTGTCCTATTAAATCAAGGTCATTAGATATTCTACTATTTGCAATAATTAAGAGGGATTTATTATCATTTAAATCTACTTCTGCATAATCAAGAGCTACTTCTAAATCTTTACTAAATGACATAAAAGATTTATCTAATATAATTTCTGTACCTAATGAAATCTTACTAGACTTCTTGCAAAACTAAAAATATAGTAAAATACAATATGAGAAAAATA
>CAYOKX010000038.1:0-3356 GCA_964404655.1 uncultured Sulfurimonas sp.
ATATGCACTATATTTTAGAAGTAGCCCGAAAATCACCAAGTTCATTTGGTATGGAAGCATGGAAGTTTTTAGTTATTACAAATGATGAATTAAGAGAAAAATTAAAACCATTTTGTTGGAATCAGCCACAGATTACAACTTGTTCTCATCTTGTAGTTGTTTTAGCTGGGATTGATAGTTTAAAAGTGCAAAGTGGTGTTGTTCACTCACAACTCTCACGTCGTGGTATGCCAGAAGATAAGTTAGACTCTTTTATAGAACTCTATGCCTCACATCTTGAAGACAGTTTAAGTAATAATGAAAAAATATATCAATGGAGTGCAAGACAAACGTATATAGCCTCTGCAAATATGATGAATGCTGCTGCTTTTATAGGGATAGATTCTTGTCCAATAGAGGGATTTGAGAAAGAGAATGTTGAAAAAGTGTTAGAACTTGATACGACTAAATATCAAGTAGCTATGATGTTACCTTTTGGATATAGACTTAATGAGCAATCTAAACAATTACGTTCAAGTTTTGAAAGTGTTGTGGAGTTTGTTGCATAATTTATAAAAGAGAGAGGTTTTTACTCCTCTCCCTCTTTAACCATTCTATCTTTAGCTTCTATCCCCATAAGAGAAAGACCTGTTTTAAGACTTAATGCTACTACTAAAAGAACTTTAAGAAGTTTTGCTTCATCCTCTGTTCCAATCATACGAACATCATAATAAAATTTATGTAAAGACGCTGCTAAAGCTTTTAGATAATCTGGTAACTTTTGTACTTGACGAGAGTTAAAAGCATCCTCTACAACTTCAGGTAAAAGAAGTGCATCAAAAAGTAATGTATCTGCATTCTCCTCTAAATTTTTGAGTTTTGCTTCAGCTATCTGCTCTTTTGAAACAGTTGCTTTACTTAAAAGTGTTTGAATACGAGCGTGTGCATACTGAATATAAAAGATAGGGTTTGAACTATCCTGTTTTTTAAACTCAGCCAAATCAAACTCTAAAGCAGTATCTGATTTTTTAGATGCAAAGATAAAACGAAGTGCATCAGAACCTATCTCATCTACTATATCACTCATAAGTATAACATTACCAGCACGTTTACTCATTTTGTATGGTTCACCATCTTTTAAAAGACTTACCATCTGTGCTAAAAGAACTTCAAGTTTGTTTGAGTCATACCCTAAAAAATCTATCGCTGCATTTACACGAGGAATATAACCGTGATGGTCAGCTCCCCAAATATTTATATAGTGGTCATATCCACGTTCAAATTTTTGGTTATGGTAAACAATATCACCTGCAAGATATGTAGGACGTCCATCATCACGAACTACTACTCTATCGTGGTCATCACCTTTAGATTCTGATTTTATCCAAAGTTTTGACTCTTTTTCATAAACATTATCACCCATTTTTTTCATAACTCTGTCCCAGTCATCATAAAGACCAGATTCATTTACAAAAGTATCAAAATGGATGTTAGTGTTTGCTAAAGTGTCTGTAACTATCTCCATCACTTTATCTTTAGCCCACATAGCAAGCTCTTTTTGGCGAGTTTCATCACTTAAAATATCTATGCCAAAATGCTCTTTTGCACCCTCTGCTAAACCTTGAAGATACTCTCCACGATAGTAAGATTCTGGATACTCAACACCTTCACCTAAAATATTTTCACGAGCATATAACTGTATAGAAAGACCCAATAAATCTATCTGATTTCCAGCATCATTTATATAATATTCTGCCGTTATATCATAGCCTAAATGTTTTGCTAACTTATAAAGAGTATCGCCATAAACTGCACCACGAGCATGACCTATATGAAGAGGGCCAGTAGGGTTGGCACTTACAAACTCTAAAAGGATTTTTTCATCTTTTTTTTGTGTTGCAAACTCGGATGGGTTTTCTAATGCCCACGAAGCATATTGACTTAAAAAATCTTCACTAAGACGAAAATTTAGATAGCCCTTTACAGATTTAACACTTGAAAATACATCACTTTCATTAAAAGATGAAGCTAACTCTTCAGCAATAATCATTGGTGATTTTCTTAACTCTTTAGCAAGTGAAAAAGCGATAGGAGTTGCGAAATGTCCAAAAGAGCGGTCACGAGGTTTTTCTAGGACAACTTCTCGTCCTAGTTTTTCGCGCAATAGCGCAGATACACGTTGCTTCAAAATCTAAGCTTGTGTAGTAGTTTTTGGAGTTTCAGTAGTTGATGTTGCTACTTGTTCATTTACTACTTTTTTAGTATCTTCATTTGATGCAACAACTGTTTCATCACCATCTTTCATCTCAGCTTTAAAGTTTTTAATCCCTTTACCAATACCTTTTGCTAAATCAGGTATTTTTTTTGCACCAAAAAGTAGTACGATAATTCCAAAAATTATTAATAGTTCTGTTCCACTAGGCATTCCCATAGTATAAGTCCTTTTTATGTTAAATTAATTGTTGAGAGTATAGCTACTCTTTGCTGTAACTACTCTAAATATCTTCCCACTGCTGAACAAAACTATTTATCTCGTTACGTGAGACTTTCAATTTTGCAATATCGACAATAGTTTTTAATTTTTCAGCAGCTTCATCTAAAACATCATTAACTATAAGATAATCATATTCAGATATTCTCTGTATCTCTTTTTTTGCCATCTTTATACGATTATCTATAACCTCTTGAGAATCAGTATCTCTTGATTCAAGTCTATGCTTTAGTTCAGAAAGAGAGGGTGTAGAGATAAAAACAGATGTGATTAAATCACCCATTCTGTTTTGAATAATATCATTTCCCTGAACATCTATATCAAAAAGAACAAGTTTCTTTTGAGCTAATGCCTCTTTTACAGGTCGCATAGATGTACCATAATAGTTCCCGTGAACAGTTGCATACTCTAAAAAATTATCAGCTTTAATATCAGCTTCAAACTCCTCTTTTGTCACAAAATAATAGTGAACACCATCTATTTCACCCTCTCTCATAGGGCGAGTAGTTGTAGAGATAGAGAAGTAGTAATCACCAATATCTTTAGAGATTTTATTGATTAAAGAGCTTTTTCCTGCACCACTTGGACCAGATAAAACAAGAATTACACCAGTTGAATTATCCATTATTCATCTCCAAAAGTTATATTAATGCTTATTTTTGCACCTTTTAAAGAGGAGCTAATATTTTTATCAGACAATACACTAAGAAGATTTTTTAAAGATTCAATAGGGTCTTGTTTTTCTATCTCAATATTATTTTTAGGCTCAAAAGTTTCTTCTTCATCTATTATTTCTTCCACATCTTCACCAATAGCTAATTTTATATCTCTACTATTTAATGTATCTAAAATATCTTCTTCAATCTCAAGTTCCTCTTCAATCTCA
>CAYOKX010000038.1:3456-16828 GCA_964404655.1 uncultured Sulfurimonas sp.
ACTATTTAATGTATCTAAAATATCTTCTTCAATCTCAAGTTCCTCTTCAATCTCAGGTTCCTCTTCAATCTCAGGTTCCTCTTCAATCTCCAAATCATCTAAAGATGGTAACTCTTCATCTTCCAAATCATTTAATTCATCTACTAATTCTTCTAAAGGTTCATCTTCTAAATCTGGTAAAATTTCTTCTGTATCCTCTAAAAGGTCTTGAATCTCTTTAATATCTTCTTCATCTAAAACCTCTTCTGTGTGAGGTTTATCATCAAGTAAATCTTCTAAATTTTCATCAAGTTTTATCTCTGATTCTATCTCATCATTAAGAGTTGAGAGTTCATTATCCAGTGTTGGAAGTTCATCTTCTAAATCTTCTACTTCTGTAATGTCGTCATCTAAAGATACAATTTCATCATCAAGAGATGAAAAATCGTCTTCAAGATTTGGTATCCCCTCATCAAAACTTGGAAGCTCATCATCTAAAGAGTGAATCTCCTCCTCTATTTCTGGTTCAGCTTCACTTATCTCTCTTCCCATAATAGAAAAACGTTCAACTAAATCTGTTGGTAAAAAAGGTTTCTTTAGGGTAGATGTGAAACCCTCTACCTCTTTCGATGTTTTTGAATATATAAAAAGTGATTTACTATAACTCACAATCTCTTTTAATTTTTCTAAGATTTCTGCATCATATACAGTGTCATCAAGAACTAATAAATCATACTTATCATGTTTAATCTCATTAAGAGAATTAACGACATCTAACTCATCTGAAGTTTTTTGAGCGCTGAGGGTTACTAATTTATTAACTACTGGATTATCATTTAAAAGTAAAATTCTCACTTATATTCCTTAATAAGAGCTATTTTGTTTTTATTGTATCGAAAAAAACATCTCTAAAGCATTAAATGCATTCTCTATTTGTACTTTTAAGATAAGCATAGTTGATGTAAATGTTGCTATTAATACACTGAATGCAACCATAATTTTAATAGGAAAGCCAATTACAAGAAGATTAAATTGAGGCATAGTTTTCATAAGCATACCAAAGATTACATCAGCTAACCACGATAAAGCTGTAATAGGAAATGCTATCATAAATCCAACTATAAACATATTTGACGCTGATTGAATTATATATGTAAAAAGGTTTTTTTGCATCATAAAACTCCCTAATGGAATAGCGACTAAAGAGTGTTCTATAAAGAGAATAAGCCAATGATGTAAATCTAATTCCAAAAGAACCATTAGACCCATTAAAGATAAAAATTGAGATATAATAGGCATAGATACCCCCGACTGAGGGTCTATCGCACTTGCCATAGAAAAACCCATCATAAAAGATATTTGTCCACCTGCAAAAGTGATAACATGATATGCAAGCAACAAAACAACTCCTATCGCTAAACCAAAAAGAAACTCACTCAAAATAGCTATAAGAAGGGATGGGGCAGTAAGTTCAATAGTTATCTCTGGCATAGATGGATAAAAAACTATCGTGAAAAAAAATGCCATTGATGTTTTAATTTTCATTGGAATATTTTTATGGGAAAATATTGGTGTTGCTATAAAAAGAGCTGAAAAACGAAAAAAGAGTAAAAGAAAACCTACAATATAATCTTCAGTAAATATAGATGCTAATTCCACTATTTTACTCTAGTAAGCTCTCTATTTTCAAGTTTATACACTTTTTTGCACATATAGGCTA
Organism: uncultured Sulfurimonas sp.; assembly: GCA_964404655.1. Taxonomy (GTDB): domain Bacteria; phylum Campylobacterota; class Campylobacteria; order Campylobacterales; family Sulfurimonadaceae; genus Sulfurimonas. The sequence goes on from CAYOKX010000038.1 coordinate 5,156, forward strand.
ACTCTTCATCGTGAGTTACCAAAACCATTCCTGCATTTTCTTCTTGAAGATATTCAAACAGTAGGTTTATAACATTATGAGCTGTTGTTTTATCAAGATTTCCTGTCGGTTCATCAGCAAAAATAATACGAGGTTTTTTTGTTAAAACTCTAGCAATAGAAACTCTTTGTTGTTGTCCCCCAGAAAGTTCTGTAACTTTTTGTTGCATAGTTTGAGAAATATTAAGTCTCTCTAAAAGAGTCTCATTTATATGTTGTTTGGAGAGTAAAGAAGCTACTTCTAAATTTTCATAAGCACTAAACCCCTTAAAAAGATAGTGAGATTGAAAAATAAGCCCTAAATCATCTCGTTTAATTTGAGAAAGTTTTTTCATATTCATAGTTGCTACATCTTGAGCAAAAAGAGAAATCTCTCCACTATCTGCTTTTAAAAGTGTAGAAAGGATATGTAAAAGTGTAGATTTACCACTGCCACTTGCACCGATAATAGCAATAGACTCTTTTTCCTCTAAATTGAGAAAGATATTATCAAAAAGTTTATATTCAAAAGTGTGTGAAAGTTGTTTTGCTGTTAATAGATTCATAGGTCGAATTATAGCTAAACTAATATTGAATATATATCCAATATTAATAGGTCAAGAGAAAAATCTCTTAACCTACATAACACCAGATTCGAACTGTTCACGCATTCTTTGTTTCTCAGCTTCTCTTTTTGATTTTACAGCTAGTTTTTCGTGATATTTTTTCACATCAAAACCAAAAGCTATCAAAATAGGTGAAGCTACAAAGATAGAGGAATATGTTCCTACTATAACACCTACTAAAAGTGTAAATGCAAAAGAGTGAATAATCTCACCACCAAATATAAAAAGTGTAAATACAACAAAGAAAGTTGTTAAAGATGTTAATGTCGTTCTTGCTAATGTTCTTGTTACAGATTCATTAACTATCTCTGTTAAATCTGTATTTTTAGATTTTGTGATACCTTCACGAATACGGTCAAAAACAATAATAGTATCATTTAATGAATATCCTAAAATAGTCAATAATGCAGCTAAAACATCAAGGTTTACATCAAGTCCAACAAGTGTAATAGCACCTAAGGCGATAGAAACATCATGGATAAGTGCAAGGATAGATGCAATAGCAAATCTCCACTCAAACCTAAAAGCTACATATATTAAAATCCCTATAACTGCTAAAACAAGAGACATAATACCCTTCTCTTTAAGTTCAGCACCAACAGTTGGACCTACTATATCTACACGACGAATCTCAAAATTACCTGTTCCTTTTAAAGCTTCACGTGTAACATCACCAACATCTGTACTTACATTTCCAGTTGATGTTTTCATACGAATAACTACCTCATTTGGTGAACCAAATTCAGTAATAGTAGCTCCACTAAAAACAATATCTGTTTTTAGTTTCTCTCGCATCGCATCGATAGGAGCTTCTGTATCATATTTTACTTGAACAATAGTTCCACCTGCAAAATCTACACCATAATTTAAACCTTTTGTAGCAAGAAGGGCATAAGATATAAAGAGTAATGTAAGAGATGCTATCATCGCTTTTTTAGACTGACCCATAAGATTAAAGATTCTTGTATATTTAAAAAATTCCATTATTATCCTTTAATCCCAAACCATAAACGGTTATTTTTACTTTTAGAGATACGCTTTTCTAACATCTGATAAATCCCATGTGTACCTATAATAGCAGTAAGCATAGATGCTAAAATACCAATACTCATAGTGATAGCAAAACCTTTAATTGCACCTGTTCCATAAGCATATAAAACAGTAGTTGCTATCAATGTTGTAATATTTGCATCTAAGATAGCTCTCATCGCATTATTATAACCATCTTCGATAGCTTTATGCATCGATTTACCCTCATAGATTAACTCACGAATTCGTTCAGAGATGATAACATTTGCATCAACAGCCATACCAACTGTTAAAACGATACCTGCCATACCAGGAAGTGTTAAAGTAGCTCCAAAAAGACTCATAATAGCTAAAATAATAAATAAGTTTGCAATCAATGCAATATTTGCAATAATTCCAGCTAAACCATAATAAACAACCATAAAAATAATAACCAGTATAAATCCACCAATAAGTGCTACTAAACTTGATTTAATACTATCTGCACCTAAACTAGGACCAACTGAACGTTTTTCCATAAGATATATAGGTGCTAAAAGTGAACCTGAGCGTAAAGCAATAGCTAAATCCTTCGCTTCAAGAACACTATAATTTCCAGAGATTTGTCCACTACCTCCACCTATACGTTCATTAATATTTGGTGCAGAATAAACTTTACCATCAAGAACAACTGCTAGACGTTTTCCAACATTATTTCCAGTAAATTCACCAAATATTTCAGAACCTTCAGCATTTAACTTAAAGTTAATAAGAGGTCTATTGTTTTGGTCAAAACCCATTGACGCATCAATCAGCATTCCACCATCTAAGATAGGGATTTCACGAACAAGATGTTTAATTGATGGATTTTTAGCATCTTCTAAAATCAAATCACCATACTCTGCTGCATCTGCACTACTCATATTATAAACTCGTGCGGAACGTTCTTCATCCACAGCCATCAGTTCTAATTTTGCAGAACGAGAGATAAGTTCACGAGCTCTTTGCTCATCCTCTTGAGTTTTTATACCTGCTATCTGTACAAGAATTTTTTCAGCACCTTGACGAGCAACTACTGGTTCAGCTAAACCAAATTGATTTAATCGATTTCGAATAGTCTCTATCGCTTGGGAAATAGATTCTTTTTCAGTTCTATCTATCTCTTTTTGTGTTAGAACTAATGCTATCTGTTCTCCATTTATAGTTACTAATGCACCATCAATCTCTTTAAGGTATTTTTGAACTTTAGGGATCTCATCTGTATCTAAAACATTAAAAACTACACCATTTTCATCAAAAGAGAAATTATCAACTAAAATCTCCTCTCTTTGAGTAAAACGTTTAATACTTGATGCGATAGATTTTATATGAGATTTAACTGCCTCTTCTGTTTTTACACCTAAAAGCATATGCAGTCCACCTTGAAGGTCAAGACCTAATGTTATCTTCTTGCCCTCTGCACTATTCATAAGAGATGGCATAGAGAAGAAAACACCAAAGATAATTGCTAGAATAAAAATAACTATGCGATAATTAAGCTTCATCCTCATACTTTCTTGCGATAGAATCTTTTGTAATTTTAGTGATTACATCATCATTCATTTTTATACTTAAAAAGTTTGCTTCAACTTTATGAACTACAACAATAAAACCACCATTTGTTACGATTTTATCGCCTTTTTTAAGAGAGTTAATCATCTCTTCTCTAGTTTTAGCCTCTTTTTGTTGAGGGCGAATAATCACAAAATACATAATTGCGATTAAAAATACAAACGGTAATAATTGAGATATAATTTCCATTATTTGACTTCCTTTTATTTATAGAATAGATGCGATTATACATACTTTATATTAATGAATAACTAAGTTAAGTATAATTTCATTATGAATAAAATCACTCAACATATACTCCTTGGTATCTTAACAGCTCTCCTCTTCAGTGGATTTATATATTTTGAAGAGTATTCCCTCACAAATAAGTTTATAAATACTCTTTTTGGATTAAGCTCTTTAGCACTTTTTTTATATATACCAAAACGCTCTATCTTCATAGCTGGTTTTTTAATAGGTCTTTTATGGTTTTACTGGATAGGATATAGTTTTAAATATCAAGATGTTGGATATATGACACCTATTGTCACTTTAGGATTTGGATTTATCTATCTACTCTTTTTTGCACCTTTAGCAGTTACAAATAAACCATATATACGAGCTATATTACTTTTTTCTCTTAGTTTTTTTGAACCTTTTGATTTTAACTGGTTACAGATTGAACTTATATTTGTAGATAGTTATATCGGTATTTTCAAATATCAACTTGCTTTAGTGCTATTTGCTTTAACAATGCCATCACTTTTAAAAGATAAATTTAAATACACTCCCCTTCTCGCTCTACTTTTAGCCATTAACTTTACAACTCCTATAAAAAAAGAGATGCCACTTAAAATAAAACTGGTAGAAACAGATATAAAACAGGAGTATAAATGGACGAGAGAGGCTCTTAGACCAACGATAAACCTTATTTTTAAAGAGATAAATAATGCTATAACTCAAGGATATGATGTAATTGTTCTTCCCGAATCTGTATTTCCTCTTTATATGAATAGAAATAAAACTATTCAAAACTCTTTACTTAAATTATCAAAAGATATAACAATAATAGCAGGTGCTTTATACAGAGAAGATAATTTAAAATATAATGTAACATATATGTTTCAAGATGAAAAATATCAGATAGCCAAAAAAGTTACACTTGTTCCTTTTGGAGAATATATTCCTCTTCCATCTTTTGCTAAAGATTTTATTAATGAGATTTTTTTCTCTGGTTCTTCCGATTTTATAGGAGCAAAAGAACCAACTGATTTTATAATTAAAGGAATTAAATTTAGAAATGCTATCTGTTATGAGGTAACTTGTCAGGAGATATATGAGGGAGATGTAAATTTTATAATAGCGATGAGTAACAATGCTTGGTTCACACCATCAATAGAACCAACTTTACAAAAACTACTTATGAAGTTTTATGCTCATAAAAATGGTGTAACGATTTATCATAGTGCAAACTCTATTGGAACAGGGGTGATTTAGTTTTCAACTATCTCCTACCTTTTGCAGACTTAGCAAGTTTTGCCCAAGCAGAAGAGCTATCTGCATCTATCGATTGTTGATAAGCAACCTGTGCTTCGTCATCTCTCCATAACCTACTATAAACAGTTCCTAGAAGATATTTTTGTCTAGCTCTATCTGTATTGCTTAAATCTACACTATCTAAAGAGTTTATTACAACTAAAGCTTTCTCATAATATTCACTACTAATATATGCTTGATAGAGTGTAAACTCAACATAAGGGCTTTGAGTATATGCAGATGTTTGTTGTTGCAACTTCATAATATCTGTGGCATATTTAATAATTATATTATCATCTCTCAGTTTACTTCCTATCGCCATAACACTAACATAACGTTCAATATCTTTATAATTACTCCCATATATTCTCTCTATTTTATCTATCATACTTAACATTTTTTGAGAATTATATGTTCGTTTATATGTATCAAAAAGGTATCTGTAAATCTCTCTATATTTTTTATTTTTTCCTAAATCTATCTCATCTTCGATTAATGTTATCAAATCTTTTGAACCAGCAATAACATCATCATATTTACTCATCATAAAATCTATTTTTATATGTCTATACAACCACTTTTTTCTTTCTTCTATATTTTTTGATTTTATATTCTTATCGATAAGTGATTTTGCTAAAGTTACATCTGCTCCTCTTTCTGAACATCGATATAGTTTTTCATCCCAGTTACTAGAAAGTATAATGTTGTATTGATGTGAAAGAGTTAAAGCATCTTGACATCTATCTACATTTAAAGACTCTTTCATTAAACCTTTTGCTGAATTAAAAATAATATCTTCAGTATCTTTATATATCTTTTTATCTAAACTTAGTAAAGAATCTTTAAATGCTAAAACATCTCTATACATATTCTTTTCTAAAAAAAGTTTCGCTTTTGCATAGATAGCTTTTTTCCCAATATCATTTTCACTATACTCATCAATTAAATTATTATATTTTTCTATCTTAACACTTAAGTTATCTTCCGATGTTGCAAAAAACATAGAATCTTTTGCAACTCGAATCTCTTCATCAAAATCGCCCTCTTTATACTCATCTAAATATTTATTTAATGCACCTAAAGCCTCTGTTTTTTTATCTGTTTTTGTTAGCCATATAGCTCTATCTCTTAATAAACGTTCATATTCATCATCTTTTTTATTCATCTCATTTAACATCACTTTTGCAATAGATGTTGCAGTTATATAATCACTACTATCTGCCAAAGTATAAAGCATATCTAACGATTTTTTAAACTCATTCATAAAAAAACTTGGATATGCTTTTACTATTTTCATACTATATTTTGCAGACTCTTTTATCTTTCCAACTTCAGAATAATAGAGAGCTAATCTATAAGCAGCCGTAGATGCAACCTCTATATTTTTCGTTTCTTTTAAAGCTCTTTTATAAAATTTAACAGCTTGTTTTGAACCACCAGAGTCCTCTAACATCTCACCCTTATAAATATAACCCCATTTACAATAAACACTATTTTTATGTTCACTAAATAGTCTATCAAAGAAATAATCAGCATCAATATTTAAGCCTATTTTAGAATAAGCATTAGCTGTAAGAGAAAGGACTTCAGGTACATTTTCATCTGAAGAATATTCTCTTAAATACACTTTTGAAAGTTCAACTACATTATCATAATCATTAAGCTTTGAGTAAACCCTAATCTGATAAAAAAGAAGTTCCGCTTTAAAAAGTGAATTTGGATAAGCAAGAATTACATCGTTAATTAGATTTAAACACTCACTATATTTTTTCTTTTTATAATATTTTTTTATTTTAAGATAATCAGTTACATCTTGTACTTTTTTTAGATGTACAGGGTATCCTTTAATATCTAAACCACCAACATAAGGTAAAGTATCTTTTTCCATCGTAAATGGTAAATTTAAACCTTTGTTCTTTTTTTGATTATTAATGTAAGGTAATCTATCTTTATATCCAATAATCATCCAATGAGCAGATATCTTTACATTTGATTGATAAATATCTGTTTCATCAATTAAATTAAAAACCATTGGAAACAGTTTAATTTTATAATTTGGTATTATAATCAAGAAAAATGTGTTCTTCTGAATCTTACTATCTATTGTAAAAAAATTATTTTGAATTTTTCTAATCTTTTGAGATGGTTTTTTTGAAAATGCACAAACAATTTCTGTAACCTCTTCAAAATCATTACGATTTTCTTGACATAAAAAATTTTCAGAGTTTTTGAAATGTAGAATAGAGTATGTTTGAAAGTTCTCTTTTGCACTATCCAAAGAGATTTCTAGTGCATAGAGGTTGAAGAAGAGAATAGGTAATAATAGATATTTTAACAAATTCTCTTCTCCATTTTTTATATATTAATAACCACTGTTATATACAAATGATGTAATAAACTCTAATAAAGGGTTTAATGCAACAAATGCAAAAATAGTACCAATAGCTGCAAAACCGATAATCGATTTCAATGCTAATGTAGCATTAGATACATAGATATGACCTTCATTACCAGTTACTGGCTCTTTCATAAACATATAAACGATAAGTTTTAGGTAATAATAACCAGCGATAGCTGAGTTCAATGCCATAATAAGAGCAAGAACAGTATAACCACCAGTTACAGCAGAACTAATCATATATAACTTACCCCAAAATAGTGCAAATGGAGGAAGACCTGCTAAACTTAACATAAATAGAGCCATAATAGAAGCAGCTACTGGAGCTGTTTTAATCATACCTGCAAATTTATCATAACTATGGTCTGAACTTTGATGTTCTGGAAGATGTTTTTGACGAGACATCCATAACATTGAGAATGAACCAAGGTTTGTAAAACTAAATAAAACCCAGTATAAGAAAAGAGCTGAATTAGATTGTGTTGTACCTATTAAAATAGCTGCCATCACAAAACCTGCATGAGAAACAGAAGAGTATGCAAGCATACGTTTTACATCTGTTTGCACTAATGCCCAAATATTTGCCATAGTCATAGTTAATACAACAAAGATATAAAGAACCATCTCTAACCAAACGATACCACTATGAATTAAGAATTCAAATAGTCTCATAGTTACAACAAATGCAGCTATTTTTGGAACAATTGACATATAACCAGCCATCGCTGCTGATGAACCTTCATAAACATCTGGAGCCCAAGTATGAAAAGGAACTAATGAAAGTTTAAATCCAAATGATGCAAGTAAGAATGTAACTGCAACAAGTACATACCCAATATCAACATATTGATTTGCAGCTAATACAGTTGCAATTTGACTAATCTCAATTGAGCCTGTAAGTGCATAAAATATCATTGAACCAAAACTGAAGAAACCAGCAGCTAAAGCACCCATTGTAAAGTATTTAACAGCAGCTTCAAACGATTTTGTACGGTTGTGCATAGCTATTAAAGTATAAAGTGCTAAAGATGAAGTTTCAAGTCCAACAAATACAAGAATTAAGTTGTCAGTTGATACCATAAACTGGAATCCTGCAATCATAAATAAAAATAGTGCAAAAAACTCAGGATATGAAAATTCATGAAAACGTTTATTTGTTAAAGCTAATGGTATAAATAACATTGAAGCACCAACAATAATAAACTGAGAAAGAATAGCCAAACCATCAATAAGCATCATATCAAACATACCCATTACAGTACCATCTTGCATAAAGATACCAGCTGAACCAGTTAATGCTCCAAAATCCATAATTAAGAAAAGAATAGATAAAACAACATAAAGAGTCTTATCTAATCCACTTTTAAACATATCAACAACTAAAATTAACAATGCTCCAATAATTGGAATAAGCATTGGTGAAAGAGTCATTAAATTTAATGACTCTAAAGAAACGTTTATTGGCTCTAACATTAGTGTGCCTCCTCTGCTGAACTATTAGTTATCTCTGCACTTTTTACAAGATTAGGGATTCTAGTTTTAGCTTCCTCTGTAATCGATTTATCGTGCATTAATTGAACGATAGATTCAACTGAATTATTAATTGGCTCTAAAATTGGTTTAGGGTAAATTCCTAACCAAATTGTAATTACTGCTAAAGGAAGTAAAGCTACTAACTCTCTTTTATTAACATCTGGAAGATTTCTATTCTCTTCATGTGTAATCTCACCAAAGAACATTTTTTTATACGCTGCTAACATATAGATAGCACCAACAATAATAGCGATACCTGCTAATAAAGTTAAGATATGTGATTGTTGATAAAATCCAAGAAGACTTAAAAACTCACCTACAAAGTTAATTGTAAGAGGCATACCAACAGAAGCCATCATCATAAGACCAAAAATAGTTGCATAACGAGGCATAACATGAGCTAAACCACCAAACTGATCCATCATCTTCGTATGACGTCTATCATAGATAACACCAACAAGTAAAAATAGTGCACCTGAAACAACACCGTGAGCAATCATCAAAAAGATTGAACCTGAGATACCTTCAACATTCATTGCGAATGTACCAAGAATGATAACACCCATGTGTGAAACTGATGAGTAAGCAACAACTTGCTTCACATCTTTTTGTGCATAAGCTATCATCGCAGTATAAACAATCATAATAATTGCAAGTATCGCAACTGGGAACATAAAATAAACTGACGCATCTGGAAACATTGGTAGTGAAAAACGGATAAATGCGTATGTACCCATTTTAAGTAAAATTGCTGCAAGGATTACAGAACCGATAGTCGGTGCTTGACCATGAGCATATGGTAACCAAGTATGAAATGGAAACATAGGAACCTTGATAGCAAAACCCATAAAGAATGCTGCAAATAACCAAAGTTGAATATTTTCAGGAAGAATAAGTCTATACCAATCAAGAATAGCAAAACTCCATTGACCTGTTGCTTGATAATAGAAATATGCCATAAATAGCATACCTACTAACATCACTAATGAACCAGCAAATGTATATAAAAAGAACTTAACAGAAGCATAGATACGTAAAGGACCACCCCAAGCACCAATAATATAAAGCATAGGTACAAGAGAAAGTTCCCAAAATACATAAAATACGATACCGTCAAGTGCAGAGAACACACCCATCATAGTCATCTGTAAAAACAGTAGTGTAATAATCATATTTTTTACATTTTTAGTATCTGTTAAAGAAGCGATACCTATCATTGTAAAAAATGCTGCAAGCACTAAAATAAATAGAGATATACCATCAACACCTAAAATATAGTTAATTCCAAAAGATGGAAGAATCGCGATATGCTCCATAAACTGCATACCAGATGCATTTGAATCAAAAGAGAACCATAACCATAAAGATAGAGCAAACTCAATAATACCTACAGTAACACCATAAGCACGAATACTATCTTTATGAATCATAAATCCTAGCACTGCTGCGAGTGCTGGGAAGAAAATTAAAATCGATAAAATATGATCAATCATCTATTAAACTCCTAAATTAGTATATTTAGCTGCAAGACCAAAAGCAACAGCTAACGACAATAGGATAACTAAACCAACAACCATCCATTTAAGCATTGTAGATAAGTTTCCACTTTGCATATCTCTTGTTTTTTCACCTGTGCTATAAATAACACCTGCAATACCATCAACAGTAGCATCTACAATTTTTTGGTCAATATGAACCCAAAAGAATGTTGATAATGCTCTATATGGTTGAACAATAAAAGTTTCATAAGCATATGGAATATAATATTGATTTTTCAATAATTTATATGCAAAACTTTTTTCTACATCAGATGAACCATCAGGAACAACAATATCCATTTTTGTATATTTTTTATATGCGTAAAGAATAGCAAAAGCTACAAATAGTTGTGTACCAATTGTCATTATCCAATATAAAGTAGCACTGTGCATATGATATTCAGTAGCAGGTAAAACAGCTGTTACCATCTCAAAATATGTCATTTTAAATGAACCAGCGATTATTGCGAGAATAAGTAGTGGACTCATTGCTACTAACATAAATTTATATGCTTCATGTGGATGAATTCCAAACAGTTTATATCTCTCTTCACCATGGAAAATAAGTGCAACAAGTCTAAATGAATAAAATGCAGTTAAACCAGCAGTAAATAGTAATACTGAATAGATAATATAGTGATGTTGAATTACAGCAACCTCAAGAATTAAATCTTTAGAAAAGAAACCAGCAAGAGGAAAGATACCAGCAAGTGCAACAGAAGCAAGAGTCATCATAATAAATGTACCCTTCATTACCTTACTTAATCCACCCATTTTAAATGGGTCAAGTTCGTCGTGCATCGCGTGCATAACATTACCAGCACCTAAGAATAATAAAGCTTTAAAGAAAGCATGAGCCATAAGGTGGAAAAGTGCAACCCAATAAGCGCCAAGACCAGCAGCAGCAAACATATAACCTAGTTGTGAAAGAGTTGAATAAGCGATAATTCTCTTCATATCACGATTTACAAGTGCCATAGAAGCTGCGAAAATAGCAACAAATGCACCAAGTGAAGCGATAAATAGACCAATATGAGGAATTAAACTATACAGTTCATTTGAACGAACTACAAGATAAACACCTGCTGTTACCATTGTTGCTGCATGAATAAGTGCAGAAACTGGTGTAGGACCTTCCATCGCATCAGCTAACCAAGTGTGAAGTGGAAATTGTGCTGATTTACCCATTGCTCCAATGAAAAGAAAAATACCCATTAAAGATAAAATATCTGTGTCAAGTGTTTTCATCGCTTCAAAAGCTTCAGCATATTGTAAAGTACCAGTATTCCAATAAACAAGAAAAATACCAATTAACATACCAAGGTCAGCAATACGGTTCATAATGAAAGCTTCATTGGCTGCCCAAGTAGCACTCTCTTTATGATACCAAAAACCGATAAGTAACCATGAACAAAGACCAACACCTT
>CAYOKX010000039.1:0-16538 GCA_964404655.1 uncultured Sulfurimonas sp.
TAGCTAACCAAAAAAGGTGAGACATAAGACGGTTAATCTCTAAAAGCATCATACGGATAACTTTAGCACGACGAGGAACTTCTAAACCGATAAGTTTTTCAACTGCAAGTGCGAAACCATAGTTATTTGAAGATGAAGCGATATAATCCATACGGTCAGTTGTTGGCATAAACTCATTATAAATCATATTCTCAGCCATCTTCTCCATACCACGGTGAAGGTAACCAACATCTGGATGTGCTTTTACTATCTGCTCTTGTTGAAGGTGTAACATCAAACGTAACTGCCCGTGAGCTGATGGATGTTGAGGACCAAAGTTAAGCACTAACTCATTATCTTCTCTATCAAAACTGATATTTTCGAAAAACGGTGTTAATCTATTTTTTACCTGTGCCATATTTTATACCACCCTATCTTTGAGGATCATCAATAACAACTGATGTCTCTTTATCAAATTTTTTCACCATAAATACTCCACCATCTTCTTGATAGTTTTCATTATTTCTAGCTTCATCACCTGTAATTTCAGTTCCCTTAGGTACTTCAAAACCAAGACGTGCAAAACGCTCTGCATCATAACGATCTACTCTTGCACTATCACGAATTTCAGGTCCTATCTCCTCTCTTGCTTCTTTACCATAGATTTTATCTACTTCATACCATGAAGCAAACTCATCACCCTGTAAAGGATAAGTTTTAAGAAGAGGATTTCCTTGCCAATCATAAGGCATTAAGATACGTTTCATAAATGGATGACCATTTGCTTCGATACCAAACATATCGAACATCTCACGTTCACTCCAATCAGCTGAACGGAAAAGTTTTTCAACACTATCAACAGCTTGACCATTCTCTATAAAAAACTTCACACGAATACGTTTGCGTTTATTCATACTTAACATCTGATAGAAAATTTCAAAAGTGTTGTCTTTTGCTAACCAATCTATCGCACTAAGTTCTGAAAGTTGTGTATATTCTAACTCATCTTTCATCAACTCTAAAACACCATAAATATCAGAAGGATTAATAAAAACAACCATCTGTTCAACTTGAATATAAGCATCACTTACTTCAAATTTTGCTTTTATAGCCTCTAAATCTTTTGCAAAAACAGCATCACTTTCTACTTTTTGCTTAGAAACTTGAGGAGCTACATAATATCTATCTGTATAGTATGATTTTTTTTGTACATCATTTTTAGGAGTATAAGCTCTCATCTACATCAACCTTTTTGCTTTTTGTGCTTTAGAAGCAGAGTTAGCACGGATTTTCTTTTGTAGTAGCATCACACCATATTGAAGTGTTTCTGGACGAGGTGCACAACCTGGTAAGTATAAATCAACAGGAATAACTCTATCTACACCTTGAACTGTTGCATACGTGTTAAACATACCACCAGTATTTGCACATGAACCCATAGAGATAACCCATCTAGGTTCTGTCATCTGGTCATACAGACGCTTGATAAATTCAGCATGTTTTTTCGTTAAAGTTCCTGCAACAATCATAACATCTGATTGACGAGGAGAAGCTCTAAAAATCGTACCAAAACGGTCAAAGTCATATCTTGATGCACCAGCAGCCATCATCTCAATACCACAACAAGCAAGACCATAAGTCATAGCCCAAAGTGAATTTGAACGACCCCAGTTTGCTATTTTGTCAATACTTGTAAGTGCAACTGGTAAACCACCACTTTTTGTATAATCTACTTGATGTTGTGCCATTCTAGCGCTCCTTTTTTCCATGCGTATACAAAACCGATTGTTAATAGTAAAATAAACATTAACATCTCAGCAAAACCAAACCATCCTAGAAGATGAAAATCAACTGCCCATGGGAACATGAACACAATCTCAACATCAAATAGTAGGAAAAGAAGTGCAAATAAATAGAACTGTGGAGAGAGTCTATTTGGTTGCTTTGTTACTTCTGGTCCACATTCGTAAACAGATAGTTTGATCTTCTCACTATCTTTAGCCGCTAAGGCACGACTTGCCCAACGAGCAACTATCGTTGTAAGCGTAAATGCACCAAATGTCATTACAAATAGTACAAATACCCCAAAATACGGATTTGCTGTAGCAATATGCTCCATATAATCTACCTTTTAATATATTTGTTTTCAACTTTTTTAAGTGCATTAATTAGGAAATAATTTACTTAAATAATTAGAAAAAACAGTTACTTGCACTATAACAAAAAGTGTATTAAAATTAAGTATTTAAAGGCTTAATAAATATTTTAGAGAAATTTTGTTTATTTTCTAAACAGTAAATAAATTTAAGTTTGGGGATGTTCAATAGAATAGTATTAATCCACTCGAGTATGCACTCCTAAAGATTTTTCTCTTTTCAAAGCAGATAAGACTATCTCTCTAGCTGTTAATAATCGGAATTTTAATAACTTTCCAATATCTTCATTTAAAAGTATATCTATCTCATTAAGTGCATTATTTAAACCCTCTTTTGTTCTTACAATAGAAACATTTTTCCACATAATAGTTCGTAGATGCTCTTTTTTCGCCTTATCCTCTTTTAAACTCATAACCTCATCTGTTACACTAAACTCTTTCTCTATTGTTAATGATGAATCTTGTACCATAATATGTTCTACTGCTCTTTTAGCAAAAACAAGACCCTCTAAAAGCGAGTTTGAAGCAAGTCTATTTGCTCCGTGAACTTTAGTAGAAGCTACCTCTCCGATGGCATAAAGATTTGTAACATTTGGAACTGAACCATTTAAGTCACTCTTTATACCCCCAATGGCATAATGAAAAGAGGGAGATATAGGCACTCTTTGATTTGGAACATCAAACCCTAAACCTTGAAGATTTTTATATATATTTGGAAATCGTTGTGTAAAATAGTGATACTCAAAGTTTTTAAAAGAGAGATAAACTTTTAAATCTGTTTTATGGACATAGTCATAGATAGATTTACTCACAATATCTCGTGATGCTAACTCCCCTCTCTCATCATAATCAAACAAAAAACGATAGCCATTTTCATCTTCTATCATAGCACCCTCACCTCGTAATGCTTCTGTTAAAAGCATCTTTTGAGCATTGTCACTATCTATAAAAACTGTTGGATGAAACTGAGTCATCTCCATATTTTCTAACTCTATCCCTTTTAAAATAGCTAAACCTTGCATATCGGCACTTATTGTTGGAGCATTTGTGTGATATTTGTAGAGTGAACCTAAACCTCCACTTGCGATAATTACATTATCTGCATAGATATTTTTACTCTCACGATGGTCTAAAACTGTTACACCATAACAGTGACCATCTTCGATGAGAAGGTCTACTACTCTAGCATCACTTAACATATCGTGCTTATTTTGTTCCAACAAAAAATGGTGCATATATCTACCAGTCGCATCCCCACCAGCATGGAGTATACGTTCACAAGAGTGAGCAGCCTCTTTTGTATAGAGAAGATTGCCCTCTTCATCTTTGTCAAACTCAAAACCACTCTCTATAAAATCATCTATAACCTCACGAGAAGTTTTACTTAAAATCTCCACAGCCTCTTTATCACATAGACCAGCACCTGCATTCAGGGTGTCTTCTATATGAGAGGGAATATCATCTTCATCACGAGCAAGAGCTATACCACCTTGCGCATAGAAACTATTGCATTTAAAAGTTTCACGTTTATTTATAACTAACACTTTTTTATCTGTTGGTAATTTAGTCGCAGCATATAGTCCTGCTATACCTGCACCAATAATTATTACATCATATTTCATAAATTTTTTACTCTACTCTTTTATTATAATTTTAACGTTCTCATCTTCTACTACAACATCTTGAGAATAGAATGGTTTTGCTTTATATCCGCAACCACTTAAACTTAACACAAAACTTGTTATAATCATCAGATGAAAAATGCTACTCAAATTATTACTACTCTTCAAAATAAACCTCAATTTTCTAAACTTTTAGAATCTAAATGTATTGTAAAACTCAAATCATCTCTTCTTATAAGTATTCAACACAATATTAAATATGCTTACATTAATAATGGTATATTGAACTTTGTACTTACAACTAGGCTTAATACATTTGATATTGATAATATTATAAATACTATTAAAATGATTTTAAACTCCCCTATGATTTTAGAGTCCGATAAATTTTTAGAGTGTTTAGATACCAAAATAGAAGATGTAAGAGTATATTTAGACCCAAAACCTATTCAAAAGGTAAAACTTTTTTCAACTACTTCGCATATAAATATGTATAAGGAAAGAGCTACGGGTAATATAAAGGTAAATATAGAAGATAAAAAATTAAATAAGTTAGCTCAAGAGATTTTTGAACTTATAAAGAGAGGTAAACCTGCTACTATCTAAAAGTAACAGATTTATAATTTCTAATAAAGACCAAATTTCCCATCATTTCTTTTATGTAAAACACGAGTTTTACCATCATGGTCTATAAAAATTTCAAACATTTTATCACTATCTTTAAGGTCACTTAAAACATCTTCTACTTCACGAGGTTTATAAAGTTCTAATGAAACTGGAACTATCTCATCTTCCATCGCTTCAGCTTCCTCTTTTACATTTACCTCTTCAGCTTTTGCTTCATTCATTCCAACTTTTTGATGCTCACTCTCTTTATCGTGCATACGACGCATCGCTTTTTGTGCACGAGATGTTGCCATATCGATAGCAGCATATAAATCACCATCATTTTGTTTAATAACAATAGAGCTTTTATGAGCAAGATTGATAACAAACTCAACTACTGAATGTTCTTTACCCTTTTTAGTTTGAGCAGAAGCTATCACATTTACTGAGATAATATCCATATTATATTTACTAAGAGTTTCAATAGATGAATTCATGTGAGCTTTAATAGCATCTGTAAGTTCTAAGTGTCTTCCTGTTAAAGAGATATTCATAATAAAATCCTTGTTTAATTAAATTGAAAAAAATTATAGCATTAAAAGTTAAGAAATATTATAATTTTTGTAAAGTTCGTCTAAAAAATCGAATAGGTTCGCTACTAATAGTCTCATCTGTAACACTTACGGTAACATCAATAAGGACTGAACCATTTTGTTCTTCTGTTTGAACTGTTGTATATAACTCTCCTTTATTCGTACACTCTGAAGTTGAACTATAAATATATTTAATAGATATATTTATATCATAAATCTCATTCTGTTTAAAATTCAAAATATCTGTATTAAATTTTTTACATGATTCATTTTGTGCTATTTTTAGTAAAATATATTCTGTGGCACTTTTTGAAAGTAATATAGACTGTTCATAAAGATATAAATCTGCTGTTTTTTTAGAGGTAACAGCGGTCATACTCAAGGAAAGAGATAAAATAGTAGCGATAATAACGATAACAGTAATAGCCATCATCATAGCGATACCACTACGAGAATTACCTTTTTTTGAAGCTCTTAAAAAACTGTTTTTTCTTTGCATAAAGAGTACTCCTCAACTAACTTACTTTCAATACAAACTTGAACTTTTATAATAGAACCTATTGCTATTGCTCTAAATGTACTTACATTTTCAACAATAATTGCAGATTTTCCATCGTTATAACTCTCTCCATTCCATGGTTGATAATCATAATATAATATTAAACTATTGTTACTATCCAACTTAAGTGCATTTGCACTCCATACCAATTTATAATACTCATATACATCAATCCCACTAAAACTATTTGTATCATCTGTCTCTCCATTTCGTGGTAGAAAATAGGTGATATTATTATCTGCTTTAATCGGATGTATCACTTTACCTTGAGTAGTAATAGCTTCCCCATTCCAACCATATCCATCTATATCACTATTTGCACCTATAAAATATAGTGCTGAATCAGCTATGTTACTATCACCATAAGAAAGGTCCTCAATAAGTTTATTTATAGCTGTTGTATTTGTTTCAGGAGAGATGAGTAGTGTATCAGTTGAATCACTATGTTTTAAGTCAATAATTCCACTCCAAAAAGGTGTACCTATTCCCCTATATCCATCCATATCCGAAGATACCCATTCAATTATTTGATAACTATCATCTGCTTCAGCTAATGCTTTATAGTCATTTTTATTATTATTTTTATCTTTTCTAGCAATAATGGAATCTTTTATCCTATATTGCAAACGTGAAGCTATAAATTCAAGACTCTTTGCACTATCTGATTGTAATTGATTATTTACTTTTGAAAAGATAAAACTTTTATATGACTCAGCTAAAAATTCTGTTCCAAATTTTGCTATTACTCCCATAATTACGATTACAAAAATAAGTTCTATCATCGAAAAAGCATTACGTAACTTCATCAATAACTCCTTTTAAAATAATCAACTTCACCAATATTAGCACTATATGTTTTCAAAACAGTTATCTTATTTCCATCTTTATCTGTAACTGTAAGTAAAATCTCTTTTATATGATTACTATTTCCATTAAAATTTGCAGGACGAGAGATGGTTACTTGTGAGTTATATCTCTTTTTATACCCTTGTGCATTTGTTTTATCTGTATCAAAAATATTTTGAGTTCCATGTTGCATATCTTCAAGTGCATATATATCACTATCAGATGTTCCATCTAATGGGTTTGTATCACTATTATCTAAACAACGTCTATGAAATGGTTGTGGAATATGTCCTAGTAATCGTTTATCACTACAATTATTATCAATATCTATCATCCTTGCTAAACCATTTTTATCATCTTCCATTGAATTTTCATCCCAATGTGCAGTTACAACACCATTTAATTCAGCTGAAGCAGCAAAAATAGCCTCTTGAACAAGATTTCCTTCTATACCTTTAGAGGTTGTTTGAGTCATCATAGGCAGAGACATCACACTAATAGATATAACAACTATTGCAAAAATAAGTTCAATAAGTGTAAAGCCACCTCTTACCACATACTTCTCCTATTTGTTCTCGTTGTTATATCTACATCATCTGTATTTGTATTAGATACATCCTCTTTAGCTATTCCTGCCCATGAACTACTCTTTTTTCCTTTATTAAACTCAACTTCGAACTCATTGCTTGTTGCTGTTGCATCATATTTTCTATATATTAACCAACTAGAAGCTTCATTTTTCATTGTAGTTTTATAGGGAAATTTTCCATCATATTTTAATATAACAGAATCTTGATGGTCTCCTATTGGCTGAGTTTTTATATCTACTCCTGTTCCATATTTTTGAGTAACATTTAATGCTTTTCCAAACCCATTATCACTATTATTATGCGCTGTATTTATAAACCATCTAGGGTCATCTGTTATATTAGAATCTTCTCCATTAGGCAAGAGTGTTTTATTACAGTCACTCTTATCATCATTCCAGCAATACACTTCATAATAAAGTGGAACACTGTAAGTATCTGATTTTACAAAAATTTTTCTTGGGGCATTTGTTCTGGCATAAAGAAAAGTGACGTAACTATCATCTCCACCTATATCAGTTCCGTTATCAGCACTAATATTAAACTCTCCATATCTACTAATAATAGAGATATTTGTATCTTTTGCACCGACTCGAAAAGGGTTCTGACTACTATTTACCTCTCTTTTATAGTTAAAAAGTAAATTTTTAGAGAGATTTTGTTCATTCCATTTTATAGTTATTTTTCCATCTTCAAAACTTAAATTCGTATCAAAAATTATACTTTTATTTATATCTACTTCATTAGTTGTGTTAAAATCTATCGTCATTGGATGAACCCATGAGTCTATATCAAAGTTTTTAGTTGTGTTTCCATCTATATTTAAAGCTTCTATCTCTATCTCAAGATGTGCTGACATATTATAATCTTTCGCTATATATGTAAAAGTAGAATTATTATGGTCATAAAATTTAATTTTATTATTTATAGTAAAATGATCAGGGATATAAGTTACATTTATATCTCCACAGATATATCTACCCATATTTTCGCCATCTTTATTAGTACAACCATTTGGAGTATCATCTTTATCTACATCGCTCCAGTTTTGGTCTAATAATAATAAATTTATATTACCAACGTCAGTATAATAAACGTCTACATATTTATCATCTGTATCATCAGAAGCATCACCATTATCAAATCTATACAATGTGATATTTCCCTCCCCATAAAGAGAGTTATTTATATCACCATTTGGCATATACTTTTCAATATTTAAACTAAGGTTATAGTCTTTTGTATCTGTATTTGTTTCTCCATTAGCCCAACCACTAATAAGTTTACTCACAGCACTTGATGCACCACTTGCACTACTAACATCTGCATTTGTAAGTGTATATTCTTGTGTAGCATCTCCATTTCCATCTTCTGCTATGACTGATAAATTATAATCTTCTCCTGAAGTTAGATAGTTTATTTCCTCTATCTGAAACTTTTTAGGACGAACTGAAAAATTGTTTGAAGCATAACAAGTTCTCAATTTTTTATCTCCCTCTTCATCACATTCGGCACTTTGAGAACAACTACTTATATTATAAATAACATATTTTTTATTATCATCATAATCAGCACACATTTCAATTCCAATAAGTAAATCTTTATATGCTTTAGAAATAGTTAACTCATCTGATTTTTCTATATATTTATCAACTGTTGGATTCCACTTAATAATATTACTAACACGCTCGGGAGATGATAGATTTGTATATACTGCTACTTCAACATATATATCAAGTTCCCCAGCTTTTGCATCTTTTTTTTCATATTGAGTATCATCTTTATCTATTCCTGCTAAAGAGAGAGTAAATCCTTGCTCTACAATTTTAGTAGATATATTTCTATCCTCTTTTTTGGGTAGATTATTTTCATCTCCTATCCAATAATTCCAAGCATCAAACTGTTTTGAATCATCAGAACCTCCTCCACCAAAAGAGGAACCTCCTCCTCCCATGTCCCAACCATAAAGAGTAAAACTAAAAAACAACATTAAAAATAAAACTCTCATAATAAAACTATCTCTCATCTATAAACTCCGTACAATAAATTAGGCTAATTTTCTTTTACAACATCACTCAAAATATGTGAACCACTTAACACTGTTCCATAAGTAGTCTTGTTCAAATCAAATATCAAAGCTCTCTCCTCTTCTCTTTTAAAATAATAATCATCTCTGTCATCCGATGTTGTTAAAGTTTTGAGTTCCTCTATCTGCATACCATCTATCTGATAAATTGCAAGATTATTTGTATAATTATTATAGTTTAGATAAGGCACTGCAAACATATTGTCACTTTGGCGATATACAAAAGCTTTATGATTATACTCTGCTGGAGAGTAAGTAGTTCTATCTCCTATAACTATCTTATCTGCTAAAGATGGATTTTGAAAATCTGTTACATCAAAAAGTTGTAACTGTAACCCTAAAGTTCTTCCTGTTTCATCTGCATCTCTACCTATACTTAAAACTCTATTTTCATCTACAATATGAAGATAACTTGAATACCCTGGTACAGAGAGTTCTCCAACTTTAAGAGGGTGTAATGGGTCACTCAAATCTAAAGTATAAAGAGGGTCTGTCGTTTTAAAAGTTACTACAAAAGCTCTATCTCCCATAAATCTAACAGCTTTAATGCTCTCTCCCTCTTTTCCAAGTCCAGAGAGAACACTTTTTATCTCTAGTTTTTCATCTTCTGAAGAGAGTGTAAATATAGAGTTATCTGTTCCTGCACTACTCCAAGAATCTCCTTGTGTAGTAGCAACTCTTAGATAGTTCTCTTTTTCACTCATACTAAACTGATTAAGCATCCTTCCCTCTACAAATCCTCTTCCTTTATACTCTAGTTTCTCTCCTAAAGAGAACTTATATATCATCTGTCTCGCTTTATAATCAAAATAGTTATAGTAGTTAGGATAGGACTCAGATACTAAGTAAAAAGATTGAGTAGAAGCATAGGAAGTGTTGATATATCCAACGATAGAGATACTCTCTTTATAGTTTACTTTTTCAATATCAAAACTACTAACAGTAGTAATCTCTAAGGATTGGTCAAGTTTTTGAGGTGCATAGAATTTTGTTGGAGTTATCAGTTTGGAGGGAGGATTATTATCTATTTGAATATATGGAATTAGATTTTCACTCTCTGTTTTAGGATTTTTATAATCATATCTCCACTCATTATCATCTGTATAGATTTTATCATACTGATATACTATTGTTGGATAAAAGTTAGTTATCATAAAAAGTTTTCCATCTACTAAACGGCTTGTATTGTATGAACCATCTATTTTACAGGAGGATAGTTTTATAATATCTGTTATATTTTTTATATCATAAATAGTAACACGTACAGAACTTATTGATTTTATATACTGTTGTGTTAAAACGATAAGATGATTTTTTTGTAAGTAAAGATTTATAATAGAGTCACCATCTGTTTTAATAGTAGTGATAGCCGTAGAGTTTTTTTCAGCTATATTTACAAAAGATGTTACAAAAATCTCTCTGTTTTGATTGTCTACACTAAATATATATTGACCATTATGTTTTAAAATATCTGCTTCATCTACATCACTCTCTTGAAGATTTGTAGTTGTTGCATCTACGGCACTCCCTTTTGTACTAAGTGCAACATCAGCAACAGGAAGGGACTCGTTTACTAATATCCCATCATCTTCATCCATATCTTCTGAATATTCATAATAGAGATAGTTTCTATAATGATTACTCTTTTGCATAGCTCGAATATAATCTAAAACCTCATCATCAGAACTAAATGTACGAAGTTTAGAAAGCTCTTCTCCCATATCTAACACTTTATCCTCTTGAGAATAGACCCAAAAACCCTCACTCTCTTTGATATTTTCGATAGTAGGAAATGCTAAAGAGCTGTCATTTACACTCCAACTCTCTTTATATTTCCAAACAAGAGCATCACCAAAAAAATCTTTTGAAACTATAACTTTGTTTGGAAGTGCGACAAGATTCCAACCCTTTTGTAAAACTATCTGATTATTTTTAGGTTGTTTTGAAACAATATCATTTTGAACTGTTAATTCCCAATCTTCCTTACTTAACACCCATATAGCCTGATAGGGTTCAAGAGTTTTTAGAAGAGATATATTTTTATCAACTATTTTAGTAACTACATCACCTTGTGGTGAATACCCCTCCCATTTCTGTTCTTTAGCACTATATGCCCAGACAATATCAACTTTAGAGGTGTTAAATATCTCCATATTTTCAAGAGTTTGAGGAACACCTATAAGGTTCCAACCCTTTTCAAAACTAATAGTTACATTTGCATATATAAAATTAAACATTAAAACAACTAAAATAAATATTTTCATTTAACTCTCCCTTTAAAATTGATTCTATTTTTCCATTATATCTATTAACATATTTGAACCTTCAAAAAGTACACTATAAATTTTCTCATCTCTCTCAAATATTATAACTCTTTTCTCAAATGTTTTATAATATTTATCATTAAATATTTTGCTATTATCACTTAACTCAACTATCTTTTTATCCTCAATTTTATAAAGATTAAAACCTTCAATGGCAGTAGTTTTACTGTCCGTATAGATATAATCTGTATAGGGTATTGCAAATACTGCACTATCTAAAGAGAGACTAAATGCTTGAGGTGTTCTCTCTATTGAACTTTGTGTTATGCTATTTCCTATTTTATGTTTATCTAAAAGCACTGGTTTATTCATATCTGTTATATCAAAAAGCTCTATATTTAAACCACCATCTCTTCCTACACTTATAAGTCTATCCCCATCTATGATTTTAAGATAGTTTAAATCCTCTGAAGTAGATAACTCTCCAACATTTTTTGGTTCTGTGGGCTGAGTTAAATCTAAGAGGTATAACATATCTTCCTCATTTTTTAGTTGCATAAAGGCTCTATTATCTATAAATTTAACCCCTTTTAAAAGCTCTGAACTATCTAAAGCCCCTATTTTTTCTAAACCCTCTTCACTCTCTTTAAATATAGTTACTCTCTCTTTTGTAGCTACTCGTAAATAATCATCATATTCACTAATAGTAGAATTATCTATAATATTTCCATCGATAAGCCCTTTACCTTTATATAAAAGTTCATATCCTAATGAAAACTTGTATACAGCTGTTTGCTCCTCAGATAAAGAGGTAAATAGGTAAAAAGAGGATGGAGAGCTATAATAGGAGGAAAACTCCCCTACAACAGATAGACTCTCTTTAAAACTAGCACTTTCTATCTCAAAACTATTTATAGTTGTTATAACGACCTCTTTATCCAATCTATTTTGTGCATAAAGTTTTGAAATTTTAGGAAATATTGGAAGAAGATTTTTAGTGACTACTTCTGGATTTTCATAATCATATCTCCAAATAGTAGCATCATTTGCATAGTTATAAATATCACATCGATTCTCTTTATAAAGTTTATAATCAGTTCCTTGCATAACTATGTTATCTTGAGAAGTATATCTATATATCTCATCTCTATTTAAACTTTTACATATCCCTTGTGCATATATTTTATTATATTTATAGCTAAGAGTTGGCATAAATTCTGTTATAAGAGAAAGCGTGCCATTAACTAAACGGCTATCTTTATAAACGCCATCTATACTATAAGAGCCTATATTTACAATATTGTAAATATCTTCTATATTATAGATTATAAGCTTTAAATCTGTTTCTCTACTCACAACTATTAATCTTCCATTTTGTAGATAAAATGCTAAAACTTTCTCTTCAATATCTATAAAATTGATAGCTTGATACTCATTTGCTACTATATTATCAAAGGAGGTTATAAAGATTTTATGATGTAGTTCATCTATACTAAAAATATAGTGTTCATTAGATTGTATAAGATCTGATTCTCCTAATCCAGCCTCTTTTAAATCTGTGGCAGTTTCTTGAGAATTTGTTGTTGTTCTAGCATCTTTTAGAGATACTTCTTTCGTTTCTTTGTGAAGAACAACACTGTTATACTCTTGTGGATTGTCATAATATTTTCTTCTATGTTCACTCAACTTTATATTTAAAAGATATTTTTCTATCTTGTCGTTACTATCTAAAAGATTAAATTTTGAAAGTTCTTTTGAAAGATATACTCCTTTCTCTTGAGAAGATTTAATCCAAAAAGCTTCACTCTCTCTTATATTTTGTATAGTTGGAAATTTCAAAGAGCTATTGTTTGAACTCCAGCCATTTTTATATTTCCATACAAGGGCATCACCAAAAAAATCTTTAGGAATTATCATCTTTTTAGGAAGTGAGACAAGGTTCCACCCCTCCTTTAAGAAAAGACTATCCTCTTTTAATATTTGTGAAATATTATTCTCTTCTATCTCAAAATCCCAAGCTTTTTTACTAAAAATCCACATACCTTGATAGGGTTCAATAGATGTTAATTCAGTTATATTCTGAGCCACTAATTTTTCTGTAACAATACTAGCGGGTGAGTATCCTTCCCATCTCTGACTAGAACTATTATAACTCCAAATAACCTCAACATTAGATGCTTTAAATATATCCATATTTGAAACTATTGTAGGTATTCCTACTAACTTCCAACCCTTATCAAAGTTTATAATAGTGGAATGAGCATAGATAGTTAAAGAGAAAAAAAGAGAAAGAAGAAGTGGTTTCATCTCTATTTAGTTTTCACTTTTTTAGCAATAATATAAAGAGTGATAACGGAAACAATATTGAAAACAATACTACTTTGCATCTGTGTAGTGTAGTAAAAAATATATCCACCGAAAGAACTTATAGTTAAAACTAGAGGGATAGGATAAAAAAGATTTGAGATAAATGTATCATATTTTTCCTCATACTCATCATATTTTGCATTTACTTTATCTATATGTTGATGTGCTGTATCAAGATGTTCACTCTTATGTTTAAATGGATATGTTAATATACTAAACAGAGATAATCCATCTTTTAATATCTCGGGATATTTCACAACTATTCCCTTAACAATAAATATAACAACTCCATAGATAGATAAAAGTACAACTAAAAAGAGTTGAAAAAAGTGTTCTACAAATATAAAACTTAACATATAAAATCCTTGATTATTTTTTCTATTTCATTATATAGAAAAAAAGTAATATTGGATAAGAGAATAGTTATATTTTGCTATAATAAAGTAAAAGGAAGATTATGACCATAAAACAAAAAATTACACTTTTTTTAAGTATTCTCTTTATATCTGTAATAGGCAATGCTTTTTTAACATATAAACTAGAACAATACTCTCAAGATAAAGCAAAATGGATCAAGCATACAAACAAAGTGATTACACATATGAGGGAGTATCTCTCTGGAATGCAAGATTCAGAAACTGCACAAAGAGGGTATCTGCTTACAAAAAATACTATCTATTTAGAACCTTATCATTATGGTAGTTTAAAAGTAGAAGAACACTATAATGAACTACTAAAATTAACTCTTGATAAGCCAAATCAGATACTTTTAACAGAGATGAAGAAACTAAAAATTAGAAAATTTAATGAACTTCAGATAACTATTCAACTCACAAATGATGGTAAATTTACAGAAGCACTCTCAATAGTCAATAAAAACAGTGGTAAATTGATTATGGATAGTTTACGTAAAAAATCTACTAAATTTTTAAATAAAGAGTTAGAACTCCTCAACCAACATGAAAATGAGTTCATCGAACTACGTACAAGAATAGTAACTCTCATCGCCATTAGTGTTACTTTTTTTACAATGTTAGCACTCTTTACTATGCTATTTCTGAACAGAACACTTTTTGAACCTATTAGCTTACTTTTAAACTCTACAAAAAAAGTAGAAAAAGGAGAACAGATAGATATAGGAGACATAACAACACAAGATGAGATGGGCTATCTTCTCTCAAGTTTTTATAAAATGAATGAAAAAGTGCTAAAAAGAGAAGCTTGTTTAACACATAAAGTTTCTCATGATGAACTCACAAAACTACTCAATCGTGAAAGTTTATATAGTTCAATCGATAGTGCCATAGAAAGCTCTAAAGAAAATAATTCAAAAGTTGCTATATTATTTCTTGACCTCAACAAATTTAAGATGATAAATGATACTTTAGGACATAAAGCTGGTGATTTTTTACTTATAGAAGCTTCTAAAGTTTTTACAAAATCTTTACGAAATAGCGATAAAGTTTTTAGAATTGGTGGAGATGAATTTTTAATTCTTTTAGAAAATATAACAGATATTTCACAAGTTGATACCGTTATTCATAAAATTTTCAATACTCTTAAAACTCCTGTTATCTATCAAGGAAAAGAGTTGATTATCTCTACAAGTATAGGTATAGCAATATTTCCAGAAGATGGAAAATCTCCTGATGAATTAGTTAAAGCCTCCGATATAGCTATGTATACTGCAAAAAAAGAGATAGATTTAAGCTATAAATATTTTGATGTATCGATGTTAAAAAGAAAAAGTGATAAAGATGAAAAAAAGGAGATATGATATGCAAAGATTTATAACAACTATTCCTCTAACTTTTTTACTTCTTGGTTGTAATACAGAATCCTGTCCAGAAAATATTTTTGATTCCAGTGTTCAAGAGATTAAAACAGGTGATTGGTATAAACCAACTATAAATATTTCATGGCAGATACAACTTCAAGGAGAGATAAATCGTTCATATAGTGCAACACTCTACGATATAGACCTCTTTGATTCAAATAAAACAGTTATTCAATCTTTACATGATGATGGGAAAAAAGTAATCTGTTATTTTAGTGCTGGAAGTTATGAGGATTGGCGAGAGGATAAAAATAGTTTTTCTCAAGAGTTAGTAGGTGAAAAACTAGATGGCTGGGCTGGAGAAAAATGGCTTGATATATCAAATGAAAATTTAGCTCCTATTATGAGAAAAAGATTAGATTTAGCCGTAGAAAAGGGTTGTGATGGTGTTGACCCTGACAATATGGATAGCTATACAAACAATACAGGTTTTAATTTAAGTGCAGATAACCAGTTAGCCTACAATAAATTTATAGCAAATGAAGCAAGAAAAAGAGGCTTAAGTGTGGGGCTTAAAAATGATTTAAGTCAGATAGTAGAACTTGAACCCTATTTTGATTTTGCTATTAATGAACAGTGTAATATTTATAATGAATGTGATAAACTCACCCCATTTATAGAGGCAAACAAACCTATTTTCAATATAGAATATCATAAAAAATATATAGAAAACAACAATAATGAAAGAGATAATCTATGTAGTGATACTAAAGCTTTAAAAATACAAACTCTTATTTTACCTCTATTACTAGATGCTAGTTTTGGATATAACTGTGATTAAGATAAAAAAAGTAGCTTTAATAGCCATAGCATTTGCACTTTCAACATATCTCATTCTTAATGGATTTGCAATGTTGGAGAAAGAGGATTTAAAGGTTGAAAATCCTCTTCATAAATAAGAAACTAATGGTTTCCGTTACGGTTTCCATTGCCATTTTCATTCTTATTCTC
The DNA here is from genome assembly GCA_964404655.1 of uncultured Sulfurimonas sp. Taxonomy (GTDB): domain Bacteria; phylum Campylobacterota; class Campylobacteria; order Campylobacterales; family Sulfurimonadaceae; genus Sulfurimonas. The sequence goes on from CAYOKX010000039.1 coordinate 16,453, forward strand.
ATTATTAGATGATTCTTCATCACCATGACCTTTTATACTACCCCAAAGAAATCAAACAACAATTTTCAAACTATTATTCCTAAAAA
>CAYOKX010000040.1:0-16499 GCA_964404655.1 uncultured Sulfurimonas sp.
TTTTTAGGAATAATAGTTTGAAAATTGTTGTTTGATTTCTTTGGGGTAGTATAAATGATGAGAGGATACATTTCAATGCAAATAGTGATGAGGAATTAAAAAGATATTTTAATTCCTATTACTTTAAAAAAAGAATTCTCGAAATTTAATATAATTTAATATAATAAGTGCTAATATTAAGGTAGTTTACCCCAATATTAGGATTTAAAATGCGAAAGATGAAATTTTATCTATTTCTTTTAATAATAGCTCTATTTACAGCTTGTACCGATAAACAAAAAGAGACCTCTGAAAATTTTACAGTATATTTTGCACCTTCTCAAGCAAAAGTTTCAGTAAATTCCTCTCTAGTATTAACCTTTTCACAATTATTAGATAAAAAAACAATTAATACAGATACTATTTATATAGAAGATAAAAATTCTAATAAGATTGATATTATAGTAACAGTGGAAGATGCAACTCTTAAAATCACACCATCTTCTAATCTTAAGTTAAATGAAAAATATAGTTTAATTGTCACAACAAATATTCAAAACAAGGAAGGTTTTTCTCTATCTAAAGAGTTTAAATGGAGTTTCTTTACCCTCTCCTTAGATATAAAATCACCAGCTATAAAATCTATTTTACCATCATCTTTAACAGATATAACAACTAATATTATTATTGAGTTTGATGAACTTTTAGATACTACGAAGATAGAACTAAATAGCCTATTATTAAAAGATGATAAAAATAATAGTGTTGAGGGAGAATTTGGATACAATGACCAGTGGGTATGGTTTACTCCATCTACAAACCTTAAAAAAGATACAGGTTATATTTTAAGTTTAGAGAAACCTTTTTATGATCTCAGTTCAAATATTTTTAAAGGTGAAACATCTTTTAATTTTAAAACTAATGATTTTCTACTTAATGATGGTAATTTTTCAAAATCGATAGATAAACTTTCTCTTAATATAAAAAGTTACTCTTTATTGGTAGAAAATAATAGTACAGTTTATATCGGTTCTCATAATAAACTCTCTAAAATTTCTACAAGTAATGATAGTAATGTTCGAGAGTTGAAACTTCAAAAAACTAAAGAAAATGAACTGTTTGGAACTATTTATGATATTGCAACAGTTACAATTCAAGATAATTGTCCATCATATAACTCACTTGTATTAGCAACAGATAAAGGTATTCGGATTGTAAATAATGATGATTTATCTCTTACATCTTCCATAGACTTAAAAGATGATAGTTTTGGTGTAGATGTAGTGTGTAATAGTTCTAATTCTCAAATATATGCCTATGTAGCTAATGCTAATAATGGAATAAAGGTTTTCAATATAACAGATAAAAATTCTATTAAAACTGTAAACTCTTTTGCAATCAAAGGTACACTTTTTGATATTGAGAAGAAATATAATAAAATATACACAGCATCTTATAACAACGGTTTAAATGTTTATGATAACAACGGTTCTCTTTTACAACATTTTGAAACTCAATCAACAGCACGAAGTTTGTCATTTTATAAAAATATGTTAGTAGTTTCAGATGCAACAGTAGGTATCTCAAGGTTTCAAATAGATGCTCAAGGAGTACTTTCTCCTCTCTCATCTACTCAATCTCTATCAACAGTTATTAAATCATATATAAATGATAAAAATATTTTTGCTCTTACAACAACTAAAGGTATCTCTATTATTTCTCAAGAGAAACCTCAAAAAATAGCTTACCAAATAGCATCTAGTAAAAGATTAATCTCTTTAGGTGCTGATGAAAGTTCTCTCTATACACTTTCCATTGATGGAATTTTAAGTAGCTATATATTAGATCCTGTTGTAGAGAGTGTTACTGTTTCTAAAATCATTCCAACTCTTGAACCCCTAACTACTTCTGTTAATGAAAATGTATCTACTGGAACAGAAATTGCCTCTATTAAGATTTTAAATAGTGGAGATTCTCCTATCACATCTTTTTCTCTTAGTGGTAATGGGCATGAAAATTTTATTATTGATACTATGGGAAAAATAACTCTTGCTGATAATATCTCTCTTGATTATGAAACAACTTCCAAATATAACCTTTTAGCCACAGCAACTAACTCTGCTGGAGAAAGCTCTTCTGTTCTTATTACCCTCTCTCTACAAGATTATATAAATCCTTTTTTAATAGCTAAATTTCAAGCAGATGATAGAAGAGATAATGGATATTTTGGGAGTTGTGTAGATATTGATAATGAATATATGGTTGTTGCTAGTCATAATAGTAACTACTATTCAAGTGATGGAAGTAGTATAGAGCATAATCAAGAAAGTGTATATCTATATAAAAAAGATAAAGATGCAAAAGTGAAGCTCATCGCTAAAATTCAAGCTAACGATACAGATAAACATACAAACTTTGGATATTCAGTATCTATTAGTGGTGATTATATAGTGGTTGGTGTTCCATTTGAATATATAGATGGACAAGCACAAGCAACTACTTATATATTTAAAAGAGATTCAGATAATAAAGATGATATAACACAGATAGCAAAACTTCAATCTAATGATAATCAAACTTATAGCACTTTTAAATATTCAACTGCTATAAGTGGAGAGTATATAGCTATTGGTAAACCTTTTGAATATAATGATGGAAATAATTCAGGAAGTGTTTATCTTTTTAAAATAGATTTAATGAGTGAAAATAATATTACACAAATAGCACATCTTAAATCAAAAGATGATTATTTTGGTTCAGCTATATCTCTTGATGGTGATTATATAGCAGTAGGAACACCTTTTTACTCCTATTCTGAAGATGAAAAAACAGGAAATGTTTCTATTTTTAAAAGAAGAAGTGATGATATAAATGACACTATTCAAATAGCTAAAATAGAGCCTAATGATAGTGTAGGTAATAGTAACTTTGGTGAGTTGGTATCGTTAGATAAAAATTATGTAGCTATCGCCTCTCCTCAAAATGGAGATTCATCCACAGGTTCAGCATATCTTTTTAAAATAAATAGTGATGATATAAATGATACAACTCAAATAGCTAAAATTCAACCTCAAGATTTAGATATTCATGATAAATTTGGATGGGCTATATCTCTTAGTAATAATTATCTACTCGTAAGTGCTTTTTTAACACAAGAAAATCAGAGTGCTACATATCTTTTTAAAAGAGAAGATAACAATACAATTACACAGATAAAAAAAATCCAAGCTTTTGATACAAAAGGAGATGATAAATTTGGATTAAACTCAGCTTCTATTAGTGGAAATAACATTATCATAGGTGCTTCTCAAAGTGATGCAGGAGGAAAAAATATGGGAACTACATATCTTTTTGACCTTGAACCTATAAATAAACCATATATATATAATACAGCTCCTATTATCTACTATAATGAACAATTCTCAAATAATTTTTTCTTTAATATATATGCACAAACACCTAATAATAGTAATATATTTTTTGAAGTAACTGGAGAAGATGAGTATGATTTTCAATTTTTAGAAAATAATCTTTCTTTTATACAAATAGCTGATTTTGAGAATCCTGAAGATGAGAATCAAGATAATAATTATAATATCACTATTTCAGCCATAGATGAAAAGAATCATAGAGAAGAGATAAATAGTACAATTATCGTTCAAGATAAGCAGTTTCTTAAAATTAAAGAGATAGAAAAGATGGAAAAAGATGGAAAAAACTACTTTGCTGTTTCGACAGCTATAAGTGGTAACTATTTTATAGTCTCATCTTTAGCAGAATATGAAACAGATAGTACAACAGAAACAGTTTTTCTTTATAAAATAGAAACTGATAAAACTATTACACAGATAGCTGAACTTAAAGCTGATACAGAAGAGATTCAATATTTTGGATACTCTCTTGCCATAGATGATAAATATATAGCTATTGGTGCATATAAAAAAGATAGTGATAAGGTGGATACAGGAGCAGTTTATCTTTATAAACGAAATTCCGATGCTATAAATGATACGACTTTAATAGCTAAGCTTACAGCAGATGATGCAAAAGAAAATGATTACTTTGGTTCATCTATCGCTATGGATAATGAATATATTATAGTAGGTGCAAATGGTGAAGATAGCGATGGAGAAAACTCTGGGGCTGTGTATCTTTTTAAACGAAACTCTGATGATAGTAATGGAACAGTTAACATAGCTAAATTAAAAGCAGATAATGTTCAAGAGTTTGATAATTTTGGTTTATCTCTTGCCATTCATAATGATTATATGGTCATTGGTGCTAAATCTGAAGTAGCTTATCTCTTTAAAAGAAACTCTGATAACAGAGATGATACTACACAAATAGCCATATTAAAAGCAGATGATACTCAAACAAATGATTATTTTGGTTCATCTGTTTCTATATTTGATGATTATATAGTTATTGGTGCTTATGGTGAAGATAGTGCGGGAGATGATGCTGGAACAGCATACCTTTTTAAAAGAAACTCTGATAATAGAGATGATACTACACAAATATTAAAAATTCAGCCAACAGTAAACCAAAAATATAGATATTTTGGTTCATCCGTAGCACTGAATAGTAACTTTATTGTGATTGGTTCACCTGTTAGATACAATAATGAAACATCTATTTATGGAAATAATATAGAGTATTTAAGGGATAGTTATATCTTTAACTTAAATAAAACTATTCCAGAGAGAGTGACTCAAGTAGATAGTATTCAAGCAAATCCAAATAGAGCAAACAATAATTTTGGAAGTTCAGTTTCTATTGATGGTGATTATATTCTTATTGCTAATCCCTCAAAAGATAATAATAGTGATTATATTGGTAGTGTTGATATTCTTATTAAAGATGAAAATCAAAATTGATATTTTAAAAGGAGATAAAAAGATGATTTTAAAATTTTTACTATTTATACTATTAACAATAAATTTAATAGCACAAAGTAGTTATGAAAAAGCTATAACTGCCTATAATAATGGGGAATATGCAAAAGCTACTATACTCTTTAAACAATCTAAAGAGGAGTATCCAAATATAGATATGCAGATACTTTGGGCAAAAAGTGAATTAGCATTAGGAAGAGTTCAATACGCTATTGCTGGTTATGAGAGAGTTCTTATGCTTGAACCTACTAACATTACTATTGGTATAGAACTTGTCAAACTTTATCTATCTAGTAAACAAGAAGAAGATGCTAAATATCTGATAAAAGAGTTTCAAAAACAAGATATAACTCAAAAACAATATGAACTCTTAGAAGCACTTATTGTAACTCAAAAACAGAAATTAGATAAGTTTTCTACTCTTTTAAGTATAAAAATGGGCTACGATACAAATGTAGCCTCAACACCACAACGTAGTGACTTAAATATGTTTGCACAAAGTATAAATCTTGATGAAAATCAGAGTAAAATGCTAGCAACTATCGATGATAGTTTTTATTCACAAGCTCTCGTATCATTTAACTATTTTCATGACTTACAAGAAAAAGATTCGTGGTTTTTTGAAACTAATTTTTTAGGAACAATCAAATTAAATCATAATATATCTGCTAAATATGATACAAAATATTTTAAGATAAGCTCGATATTAGGGTATAAAATATCAGATATAACTTTATCACTTCCTATCTCTTATGATTCAACCCATTATCTTAATAAAAATTTACTTTATAGTTATGCACTCTCTCCCTCTTTATCTACTGTTTTTCAATCAAAGTATATTTTGAATACTACTTTGAAGGTACAGAAAAAAAATTATATACCAGAATCTATGCGTAGTTACGATAGTACAAACTATACAACAGAAATTTCATTATACTATCTCTTTGGAGAAAATTATCTCTTTGGGAAACTCTCTTATGAAAAAACAGAAGCAAATAAAAATACAGCACAGATATTTCCTCCAAAATATATAGATAGTAACACTATTATACTGTCACTTGCTAATAAGTATAATCTATATGCTGGTTATATATTAAACACAACTCTTCTTTTAAGTTTTAAAAACTATGATGAAAAACTTTATGCAAAAGATAGTTTAAATCATTATTTTTTTAAAACAGATAAAAGAAAAGATATTTTTCAAAATATAGGATTTGGAGTAAGTAAAAAAATATTTAAAGATACAATAGTTGCAATAAATTATAAATTTAGTCGTAATATTACAGATTATAAAATGGCAGATTATCAGAAAAATGATATATCTATCCGTTTAGATTATAGCTTTTAAGGATACTAAAAAATGAAAATATTTATAAGTTTACTAATAGTTTATACAACACTATTCGCAGATGTCGGGACTATCGCTCTTCTCAAAGGTGAGGCAACTATTAAACGAGGGAGTATTATATTAGATGCAAAAATGGGTGATGAACTTCAAAATGGTGACCAGATAGATACCTATAAAAAAACAAGAATGCAGATTATATTTGATGATAATACAATCGTTACACTTGGTTCAAACACAAAATATATAATCAACTCCTTTAACAATACAAATGATTTACATATGAAGATGACACTTAAAAGAGGTTTTTTAAAGACTATTACAGGAAGAATAGGAAAACTTGCACCTAGCCGATTTAAACTAAAAACAAAATCAGCTACTATCGGTATCCGTGGAACTGGATGGAAAACTTATGTTGGAGAGAATATAGAAAACAGTGTTTGTTTTAAAGGGGCAATAACGATAGATATGCCAAATAAATCGTTTGAATTACCTGCTGGTAATATGCTTCTTACAACAGATAAGTTCTCTAAAAAAGTAAAAATTGATATGAAGTTTTTTAATACAGAGATAGAAAAAGATGAAGCAAAACAGAAACCTAAGATAAAATTAAAAATCACAAATCCTATAAAAAAAGAGATTCAAAAATTAAGTAAAAAGATTATTGTAGAACAAAAAGTGATAGTAACAGCTTTAAAAGCTGTCCCTTTACATATAATAAAAATGCCTATTGTTGAGATAGAAAATATTATAGAGGAGAGTGTAAAAATTATTCAAAATGATGATATAAAAAATATTACTACTTTTGTTACTCAGGAGATAGAAAAAGGAGCAATATCTCCATTTACTCTTTCAAATACAGCGATAGAAACACCGCCTCCAGCTCATGCTCATCCAACAGATGGTCCTTAATGAACTTTATTAAAAGTCATTCTAAAATATGGATACATATAGTATCTGTTTTAGTTATCTCCCTTGCTATGTTTGTTATATATTTAACTCAAAGAGAGTATTATGAGCATACAGACTCTATTATTAGAGACTATATGTTTGAGCTTCGTGGTGAGATAGAACCTAGTGGTAACGTTGTCATTGTAGATATAGATGAAAAATCATTATTAAAATATGGTCAATGGCCTTGGTCTCGCGATTTAGTAGCAAAGCTTATAGATAATATTATGTTATCTGGTGCTTACGTAACAGGTCTGGATATGGTTTTTGCTGAAGAGGATAAACGCTCTCCTCATACTATTGCAAAAACTCTCGGCATCGACCCATTAAAACTGCCAAATTATGATGCTCTTTTAGCAGATATATTTAGTTACTATAACTCTCTTGTTGTTGGTGGTATTTTTTTAACAAATTCAAGGGAGGTTCAATCATTTGATGATGCAACAGGAGCAGAATCAAGTATCTATATAGAAAGAGGTGGATATAATCATCTTATAAATTTTCAAAGTACAATTCCAAATATCCAAACTATTCAAGACTCATTATATAGCAATGGTTTTTTAAATACTGTTCCAGATAAAGATGGAACAGTTCGAAGTGTACCTATTGTTATGAAAAGTAAAACAACAGGAATATATCCATCTCTAGCATTGGAGATTTATAAAGTTTATCTTGGTAAAAATGGTAAAGATGTAACTGTAACAATTGAGGGAACAGAAGATGGTGTAGAGGGAATATATATAGATAATTCACTCTATATTCCAACGGATAGATTTGGTCGTATTTTAGTAAACTATCGAGGGAAGAAAAAAACATTTGAATATATTAGTGCTCTTGATGTTATAGAGATGAATGAAGGTGCTAAAAAATTAAACGAGCGTTTTGTTTTTCTAGGAACTTCAGCACTTGGGCTTTTTGATATGAGACCAACACCTTTTGATAGCACTATGCCTGGAGTCGAAATTCATGCTACTGTTTTAGATAATCTTCTTATGGATGACTTTATAACAGCATCTCCAGATGCTGAGACAATAGTTTTAGCTCTTATTCTTTTTGTTATTATTATAAGTGTAACATTATTTGCATCTATTCACGAATATTTAAGTATTCCTCTTTTTATTATGATGCTGTATGCTCTCTACTTTTTCAACTATGAACTACTCTTTCATTATCATTTTGTTATTAATATTATTATCCCATTACTCTCTTTGATTATCTCTTTTATAGTAACTATCTCTATAAATTTTATATTGACATCATCACAAAAAAAAGTTGCTATGCACGCATTTGCAAAAAAAGTTTCTCCTGCTGTTATGGATGACCTTATTCAACATGATACAGAGGGATTATTAATACCTATTGAGAGAGAAGTCAGTGTCTTTTTTAGTGATATTCGCTCTTTTACCTCTATATCTGAAAAGATAGGCTCACCAAAAAAACTTATTAAACTTTTAAACACTTATATGACCCCTATGGTTGATATTATTATTGATGAAAAAGGTACTGTTGATAAATTTATTGGTGATGCTATCATGGCATATTGGAATGCACCAATAGAGATGCCAAACCATGCTGATAATGCTGTTCGAAGTGCTATAAAACAGATAGAAACTCTTCAAAAAATAAATATAGATATTAAAAAAGAGTTTGGTATAGAGATAGAGATAGGAATAGGTATCAACACAGGTGTAGCAACTATTGGAGATATGGGTTCAGAGGGTAGAAGTGATTATACAATCATCGGTGACCATGTAAATCTTGCCTCACGATTAGAGGGTTTAACAAAACAGTATAAAGCAAAAATTTTAATCACAGCAGATACAAAAGATAGATTAAAAGGTAAATATACTATACGTTCTATCGATTTAGTAAAAGTGAAAGGAAAGAAAAAAGCTGTTTCTATCTTTGAAATTATAGTAGATAAGAATATAACAGATGATGAGATTCAAACTTATGAAAAAGCCCTTGCTTTATATAGAGATGAAAAGATAAAAGAGAGTTTAAAAATCTTCCAAAAACTTTATGAAAACAGTAATTATCTTCTTTATGATATATATATTAAAAGATGTAAATACTATATAGATAATCCAGATATTTCATTTGATGTTGCACTTACTATGACTACAAAATAATCATTATTTAATTATATTTGATATAATCAACTTAGATAAAACAATAAAAGGAATACTACAATGCAAAATATAGACTCTCTTTCACAAGAAACACAACAAAAAATCGCTACTTATGGTGAAGATTTTAAAACTCTTTTTGAACTTTTTGAAAAGGTTGTATATAAAAGTGATTTAGAACTTTTTACAACTTTGGTAAATGAGATAGAAGACCTAAATATTCAAAATGCTTATGGTTGGACACTGCTTCATATTACGATTAGAAGAGAAGAAACAGCTATGGTTGAACTTCTTTTAGAAAAAGGTGCAGATATAGATAAAATTGATGGTGTTGGTTGGACTCCACTTATGGAAGCTATTATGGATGATAAACCATCATTAGTAAAATTCCTTGTAGAAAAAGGTGCAGATAAATCTATTGCAAATGGAAGAGGTGCAACAGCTCCTATGCTTGCTCAGAAATTTGGCCGTTCATCTATGTTTGAATATCTTATGTAAGCTAGTAGTAGGATTATATTCCTACTACTTTTATCTTAAATCCTAGTATATATTAAATATTTAAACAGTATAATTTCACATTATATCAGGGGTTTAAATGAAAATATTATTAGTCAGTCTGCTTTTATTTATAAATGTACTTTTCGCATCAGAATTAGAAAAGGTTTCTCTCCAACTTCATTGGAAATATCAATTTGAATTTGCTGGTTTTATTATGGCAAAAGAGAAGGGATTTTATGAAAATGTTGGTCTTGATGTAGAGTTAAAAGAGTATCAAAATAAGATAGATATTGTAAACTCTGTTATTCTAAAAAATTCAACCTATGGAATCTATAACTCCAATATTGTAGTCTCTTATCTTCAAAACAAACCTATTAAACTCTTAGCAAGTTTTTTTAAAAAACCTGCCCTTGTTGTTGTGACGCAACCAGATATTAAAACCCCTCAAGATTTAGTTGGTAAAACAGTTATGACTCACTCTAAGGAAGATTTTAATTTTAATTTCAGATATATGTTTAATAAAGAAGATATAGATACAGACACTATACATTTTAAAAAACACTCCCACACAATAGATGAGTTTGCTAAAGGGGAGGTTGATGCACTTTCAGCATTTGTATCTGATGAACTTTATAAGTTAGATAAAAAAGATATAGATTATAATGTTATAGACCCATCTGATTATGGTGGTTTATATAACTTACAATTAGAACTATTTACATCAAAATTTGAAGCGATAGAACATCCAAAAAGAGCAGAGCTATTTAAACAAGCAAGTATTAAAGGATGGGAGTATGCACTTAACCATAAAAAAGAGACAATAGATATTATCTATAAAAAGTATTCAAAACATCTCTCTAAAGATAGTTTGAAACAGGAAGCCAAAATTATAGAGAGATTGATTTTACCAAATATTTATAAAATAGGCTATATAGATAGAAATTTTTTAACGAAACAGTTTGAAGTTTTTATGAAAGATTTCAATATAAATAATAATTCTAATATTGATAAATTTATTTTTTTTCTCGAAGAGTTAAAGAGTTCTACTTTAACATTATCTACTAAAGAAAAAAATTATCTTCAAAAGAAAGAGATATTAACTGCATGTATAGATAAAAATTGGATGCCATTTGAAGCGATAAAAGAAGGTAAACATATTGGTCTTACTTCTGATTATCTTAAAATATTTGAAGAACAATTAAATATACCTATAAAAATCATTCCAACAAATAATTGGACAGAGGCATTAAAGTTTTCTAAACAACGTATATGTGATATCGTACCTTTAATTACAAAAAATGAGCATAGAGCTAAATTTCTTAACTTTACAAAACCGCTTATAACTCTTCCTATCGTTATCGCTACAAAATTTAATGCTACTTTTATTATAGATTTTAAATCTATTAAAGGTAAAAAAATAGGTGTTCCCAAAAACTATACTTTGTTACTAAAAAAATTAGATAAACGATACCCCTATCTTAATTTTATAGAAGTTCCTACTGTGACAGAAGGTATGCAACAAGTAAAAAAAGGTGAAATCTATGGAGTAATAGGTTCTGTTGGCGTTATTGGATATATGGTTCAAAGAAAATACTCAAGAGATTTAAAAATAAATGGTACATTTGATGAATCATTATCTATTCCTATGGGTATACGAGCAGATGAACCATTGCTAGTCTCTATTTTTCAAAACTTAATTGATAATGTAACAGATATTGAACATGATAATATTTTTGCTAAATGGATATATGCGTCGGTGAAAAAAGAGTTTGATTATACAATTCTTTATCAAGTATCATTTATCTTTTTTCTTATATTATCAACATTAATATTTTTCTTTAACAAACAAAGAAAGCTGAAAAACTCTCTCTCAAATCTTGTAGAAAAGAAAACATCCTCTTTGAAAGAGCAAAACAATAAACTTCACCATCTCCTTGGTAACTTTCAAGACCTTTTAGATGCAACGTTAGAGGTTATTATTATCTCTGATGAAAATAATAAAATTATAGATATAAATAAATCGGGTATAGAACTCTTTAATATTGCAAAAAAAGAGGAGATGATAGGTATGAGTCTTTTAGAGATTTTACCTAAGTCGGAGACAGCTAGAGTGATGGATGCACTTCAAAACTCTACTCAGCAACATTATGAGCTGACTATTCAAACTTTTGATGGAAGAGTTATTCCTATCTTAGCAGGAGGCAAGGATAGTATGAGAGATGGGAAGAAAATTCGTATCTCAAGTATTATTGAGATAAGTGAATTGAAGAAAAAAGATGAACAACTTTTACAACAAGCTAAACTAGCACAGATGGGAGAGATGGTAAGTATGATTGCTCATCAATGGAGACAACCCTTAAATGCTATAAGTGCTGCAAGTATAAATCTTTCCCTTCTTTCTAGTATGAAGATGCTAGAGGATGAAAAGATAGTCGAAAGTAGTAGTTTTATTCAAGAACAATGTCAAAAGATGTCTGAAACTATAAACACATTTATGAACTTCGTAAAGCCATCACAAGAGTCTAAAATATTTCAACCATTAAATAGTATGAATGCTATCTTAAATATTATGGGAACTCAACTGGAAAATCACAATATTATAGTGAAAATAAAAATATCTCAAGATAATATAGAGATAATAGGTCATGAAGACCTACTTGAACAAGTGATTATCAATATTCTTTCAAATGCAAGAGATGCGTTTGAAGAGATAGATAGAGCAGATAAGTATATAGATATTGAGATAAATATTATAGATAAACTACCAACAATAACAATAAAAGATAATGCAGGTGGTATCCCAGAAGATATAGCACATAAAATCTTCAATCCTTATTTCACAACAAAAGAGCAAGGAAAAGGAACAGGAATAGGACTTTATATGAGTAAAGATATTATGCAAAAAAGTTTTGGTGGAGATTTAATCTATAAACCTATTAAAAATGGTAGCTGTTTTGAGATAGTTTGTGGGAAGTAAAACTTCCTCTTATTTTGCTATGATACTACCAATAAAAAATTATTTAAAAACTTGGAGTTTAAGCTAATGGAGATGATAGAAAATTTTGGTATAAATATCTGGTCAAATAACAATTTTATTATAGAAGATGGGGAAGTAAAACTCAACTACAAATCCAAACCATCTATCTTGGAGATAACTCAAAAAGTTCGTGAGAAGAGTGTAAAAGGTCCTATCTTATTAAGATTTCCTCATCTTATAAAAAAGCAGATAGATACACTCTACACCTATTTTGATAAAGCTATAAAGGTAAATAGTTATCAAGGAGAGTTTCATGCTGTTTTCCCTCTTAAAGTAAATCAATTTCCAAATGTTGTAGAAGCAGTAACATCTCAAGGGAAAAAATATAACTATGGATTAGAGGCTGGTTCAAAAGCTGAACTCATTTTAGCTATGAGTAAAACAGCTAAAAATGCACCGATAACTGTCAATGGTTTTAAAGATAAAGAGATGATTACTCTAGGATTTATCTCAGCCCAAAGTGGACACAATATAACGATAACCATAGAGGGTTTAGGGGAGTTAAAAACTATCATAGAGGTAGCTTCAGAGTGTAAACTAAAAATCCCAAATATAGGTATAAGAGTAAGACTACACAGTGCAGGAAGTGGTATCTGGGCAAAAAGTGGAGGAATGGATGCAAAGTTTGGTTTAACATCCACAGAGATGATAGAAGCAGTATCGCTTTTACAAGAGGCAAACCTTATAGAAAACCTTACGATGATACATTTTCATATAGGTTCACAGATGTCAGATATTGCTCCACTTAAACGTGCATTACGTGAAGCTGGAAATATCTATGCTGAACTTAAAAAGATGGGAGCTTCGGCACTTCGTAGTATAAATATTGGAGGGGGATTAGCAGTAGAGTATGAGCAACATCAAAACTCTAAACTTCGGAACTACTCCATAGATGAGTTTTCAAGTAGTGTTGTTTTTTTACTTGGTGAGATTATGGATGCTAAAAATGTATCTCATCCCGATATTTTTACAGAGTCTGGTCGCTTTATAGTCGCTTCTCATGCTGTTTTAATCACACCTGTTTTAGAGCTTTTTACACAAGATTATCAAGAAAAACTTTTAAAATTTAAAAAGGTAAATCCACCCCTTTTAGAGGAGCTTCGTTATCTCTATGAAAAGATAGATGAAAAAAACTGTATAGAGTATCTTCACGATGCCCTTGACCATATAGAGTCACTTTTAACACTTTTTGATTTAGGGTATATAGACCTACAAGAGCGTTCAAATGCTGAAATATTGGTACATAATATTATCAAAAAATCTCTCTATTTAACATCTGCATACTCTACAAATGAGTTAGAGGAGCTTCAAACCTCTCTTCAAGAGCGCTATCTTATAAATGCTTCTATATTTCAAAGTCTTCCTGATTATTGGGGTTTAAAACAGCATTTTCCTGTAATGCCTCTGCATAAACTCACACAAAAACCGATGCGACCAGCTTCTCTTTGGGATATAACGTGTGATAGCGATGGAGAGATAGGTTTTAACCCTCAAAAACCTCTTTTTTTACATGAAGTAGATTTGGATAAAGAGGAGTATTTTTTAGGATTTTTCAATGTTGGAGCCTATCAAGAAACATTAGGAATGAACCACAACCTTTTCACTCATCCAACAGAATATACAATAGAGATAACAGATGAGGATTATCTTATAACTAAAGAGATAGCGTCAAAAGATATATTAAATATTTTAGATTCTATCGGTTATAAGAAAGAGGAGATTTTAGAAACACTTACCAAAAATCTTATTGAGAGTGAGTTTAATAGTGATGAAGATAGGGAAAAAATAGTTGTTCAGTTGGAGCTATTTTTGGGACAGAATGGATATTTGTAGGGGAGAGGGAGCATCCTTTCTCTGTATCTATTTTACATTGATTTTTGATAGAAGGAATAAAATGTTATAATCATCTAAATTAATTAAAAAAAAGAGGTGTTTTATGTTTTCTTTCTATTTTACTCGGTTTGTTATTGTGTTTTTGACACTTTTCATAATGTCTGGATGTGGAGGTGAGACAGATGAAGAAACTCCTAAACTCTCTACATTCTGGCCAAAGCTAGATGGATGTATCTTATGTCACTCTCCAAATGGTCAAGAAGCAGATGGACCAAATATGTCTACACCTCAACTATTTGTAGAAAATTTAGTGGGAAAAAAGAAATCTGATTATCCAAATTGGTACACAACTTCAGATTGTAGTAACTCTTTGCCATTCATCACAGCTGGAGATGCTAGTAAATCAACACTAATGGCATCATTAACAGAGCTAGATAGTAACACTATCCAAACAAATAACAACTGTACGAGTAGTTTCAATGTTCATGATCTGAATCATGCAACTATCGCAGAGGGTGGTGCTCTTCATAATGAATTGACTAAGTGGATTAATGCAGGGGCTATCAATAATTAAAGGCTATTATGTTATTTAAATTTTTTCATTTAAGTTTTCAGGTTTTACTATCTTTATTTGCAACCCTTTTACTCTTGCTTACAACTGTGTATTTTGGGTTGCAATCCTCTCTAGTAGAACAGAAAATCATTCCCTATCTTCAGCCAATTATAAAAGAAAAAAGTGGTTTTGATGTTCAAATAGAACAGTTTCGTTTTGATTTATCTGGTCATCTTTACCTAGATACACTCTCCTTAAAAAAAGTAGATAGAGATAGTAACACAACAATATCTCTTGGACTTAAAACATTAAATCTACGTTATGATATTTGGCAACTTATAGATAAACGTATTGTAATTACAGAGCTCTCTTTAGATGGATTAACACTTAATGCTCATCTACCACTAAACAAATCACCTCATCAAGAGCCTAAAAATGAAGATGAATCTTCCACCTTTTCTGAAAAACAGCTAGTAGAACTTATTAGTAAACCACCCATTGAATTTAATCTTAATAACCTAAAGATAACAGCTATAGATATAGATGTAGAGTTTTATGCTCAAGAACAAAAAGTACATTATAAAGGTAGAGTTGCTTTTGATAGTTCTGTATTATGGAATAGTTTAGGTCTTTATGGAATGATGGGATTTAGTATGAATGATAGCACTTTAGAGCTAGTCAAAAATGCAACTGATAAAACGAAACTCTTAATGCACCCAATGATTGATACTAAACTCAACTGGCAGATAAAAAAGCATAATGAAACACTATTATTAGAATTAAAACCTTCTAAATTTATAGTAGGTAGTGGCGAAACTAATCTCTCTCACTATCAAGAAGATAAGAAAATTGAATTAGCATTGGAGAAGTGGAGTTTTGGATTAAACTTTAACACAAAAGTTATTTTAGAGAGTGATGAAGATATCAGTAAACTAAATTGGAAACTTTCACAAGCTAAAGTTGTTCAACAGTTTAATTTTAAAGAGTTACAACTTACTCAAGAAAAAAACAATCTCTCTATTGAAGAGCAAAAATGGCAACTGAAAGGGGTGTTTGAAAAAGATCAGATTTCAATGAATAGTGATCTAAATTTTAAGAAGTTAAATACACCTTTGATATTAAAACCATTATCAATCGATCATCAACTATCATTTGTTTCAGATTTAAATTTTAGAGAAGCAGAGATAAAAACAATAGTAAAACTTGATAACTTAAAACCAACTCTAAATTTTTCCCTAAATGTAGATAATTCACCAAAAAATCTTCTGTTAAATCCATC
>CAYOKX010000041.1:0-16450 GCA_964404655.1 uncultured Sulfurimonas sp.
TAATTTAATCAACTTCTTAAGATCTTTTTCACTTTCTACATATTCTAATAATTTAGTTGTTCTATATAATGATGTATTCTTTTTTAAATGATTTATATTTCCAATTAACTCATTGATATAAGAGAGATGAAAACTATTTTTAATCTGTGAAAAAGAGCTTTTAATAGATGTTATTGAGGAAAAGTTAATCTTTTTAAATTGAGTATAATCGATAGTTTTAGATAGTTTTTTAGAAATTATCTTTAAAAAAGGTTTAGATAGCTTCTCACTTTTTACAGCAACTTTAAGTGTTGATGCTCCAACTTTCATAGATGTAGTGGTTCCAAAAGATATATAAGATGTAGCCGTTAATACAATACCTAGACTCGATAATCCTAAAAGTAGTTTATTATAATTTTCATTTTTAAGATATTTTTTACCCTCTATCGTAAAATCTCGAATATCCCCAACTAAAGTTATATCTGAAGCTATACAACTATAAAATTGAGTTTCATTATCCACATTTCCATAGACAAAACCACTCCATATATCTTTTGCTTTTCTCAAACCAAACATAGATTTTTCTTCTTTTATTGTAGAGTTTAGAATATTTACATTAAGATATTTTGCTAAACTATACATCTCTTGAACTTCATCATTCTTTTTATCTTTAGTAAGTTCCACTATCTTTGTCTCAAAATACTCTTTTGTAGCAATCTTTCTTAACTTTTTATCTATATTTATTGGTTCATATCTTTTGTTGTAGGTTAGATATATAGTTGTGGAAAGTGTTATTATGAGAGTAATGAAAAGAAGTTTCATTTATTAATAATTTCTTTGCCTAAAAATAGAAACTATATGAACTCTATTTTCTCTTATTTGAAAAACAGTTGTATATTTTTTATAAATTAAATCATAACTATTTAACTCATTTGAATAATAACTTTTTCTACATCTTTGAGGCATTGTATTTAAAGATTGAAGGTTCTTTCTCAACTCAGATATAAAGTGATTAGCTTTTTTTAAACTGTCTTGTTTATTTATATATTTTTTAATTTGAAATAAATCTTCCAATGCTTCAGGTTCAACAATAATTGTATAAATCATCTATGAATTCAAAACTTTATCAAATGCTTCATCAAAATCTAAACCTTGAGCATTAGAGATATTTTTAATCGATTTTTCTACTTTTAATTGTGCTTCTTCAAAAGATATAGCATTTGAAGAGGAATTTATAAAAATCTTTTCTTTCGGTAGTAGTTCTAAAAGCCCCATAAATTTATCAAAGATAGAATCATCGATTTGTAATTGTAAAGTGTGCATCTATTTTCCTCTTATATTATTTAACATTTTAACTTAATTATTATAAAAACCTCTTACTTTCTAAACTCACACATTTTTGACTCACTCTATCACACTCAAAAAACTCTTCATAACTTTTTTTACCTATTATTTTTACAACATACTTTTCTGTATCTTTCTTAATAACTTTAGGTTTTGTTTGATATACTCCTTGCAAACTATTTGGGTTATAAGAGTCTTCTATAAACTTTAATTGAATATACTTTTTATTACCTTTTTCTTTAAAATATATATCTTTAATCTCAAAGTTTGATTTTACATTAAGATGAGATTTTTGTTTATTTTTATTTAGCTCTTTCACACTAAAACTACATAATTTTATCTCTTTTTTATAATGTGGTTCTTTTACAAATAAAGCATCTTTATATTCTTCTGGAGAGATAATTTTCTTTTCATATCGATTATATGTTATCTCTGTTCCTGATGCTATCTCATCATCTGCCCCATCAATCTCAATGGGTAATTTTTCTAATAATATTATATTTATAACAGAATCTTTATCCAAAACTATTTTAGAATGTTTTTTAATATCTATATCTTTTGTATCAAAAATTATCTCTTTAATATAAAATCTTTCCTCTCTATTTTGTCCTAAAATAACAGTAGCATTTATATCTGCACCTGTTTTTATAGCAGATTTTTTCGCATCTTTATAGTTAATAATTTTTTCTCTACTCTGTTTACCTATACCTTTAAGAGGTATATCGTAACTATATTTTACTCTATCCACCGAGATATCATAATCAATTATCTTAATAATAATTTTAGAACTTTTTTCATAGTTATCTATGATATGTTCCCATCTTTTTATACTATTATTTTTACTTGTAGTAAACTCTTCTTCTGTTTCATATTCTCTTTGAGTATAGTTTTCTACTTTCGGTTTTTTTGGTATGCTATTTTTTATTTTAATACTATTTGATACATCTTTCTTAATTTTATCATCTGTTACACAAACTGTATAATTCTGAGAGCCAATTCTATCACTCCACCAATAGTATGGTCTTGGAAGTGTGTACTTTCTTAAAAGTTGTTCATATTCACTACGATTAGGTAATCTCCAAAAAAGATTTTGTATTTTTAAATTTTGACAATACTTCTTTGCATCATCTAAACTAGAAAATAAAACTGAAGGATATGTTTTCCAAATTAAATGACTCTGTGTGTCCTCTACTATTCCAAGCTTCTCATTTCTAATAAATTCTCCAAACAAAACAGTAACAAGCAGTAGCATCAATACAATTTTTTTCATAATCTCAACCTTTTATCTAAAATTTCTTTTTATCCAGTTTTTCAACTCATCGGAATAGCTACTATTAGAGAGTATTAAACTCTTTAACTCTACTATCTTATCCTCTCGTCCCATCTTATAATAAAGTTTCATATATGCTTTCATACGAAACTCCTTATCTTCAAAAACTTTTGTGTTTAATAATTTTTCTGCACCCTCTTTATCTTGAAGTTTTAGTAATATTTCAAATGCTTTTTGCACTAATTGTGTATTTTGATTTGTTTGAAGAATATTATCTATCGTTTTTATATCTGTAAAGTCCATCTCATATTTTTGAAAATTCTCATCTCTCTCTTTTTTAGTTTTTTCAAGAACTGTATCCTCTCCACTCATAGTTTTCCAATCATTAGCTACCGATACAGCTGTATCATATTTGTGCTGTTGCATCAACTTATCTATAAGTTCCAAATAATAATTTTTAATAGGAGTAAGTAAATCTTGAACTGTTTTCTCCTCTAAAACACCCACAACAGAGATGTAACTTGTTGTTAATATAGCTAAATACTCATATTTTACAGGAAGTGTAACAAGGAGATTTTTAAAACTGTTTTCTATGACTATTCTATTTTCAACTATTTTAAAAGTCTTTTTATTTTTTTGATTATACAAAAACTCTTCGGTAGTAGCTATCAGGTAATATTGATAGGAGAGATATTTAATATCAAAATTAAGAAGATTTTTACCATATTGAAAATTATCTATGGCATTATTTAGTGGAGATGGATTTGCTGTTTGATTATACTGCTCTAACTGCTCTAAACCTGTTATAAAAAAGTTATTTTTTAAACCTTTTATCTCTTGAGAGTTTTTTTCTACTAACTGCTCAAGAGTTTTTAGGTGTGCATCAAGTGTAGTGTAAAGTGTTGTTAAATTTGTTACATCTTTATTTAAAACTTTTATATCGTACTCTGTTTGTGCTATATTTTTACCAATAATCTTTTGCTCTTTTTCAAGAAGCTCTATTTTATTGAGATTTGTTACAGTTGCACCTAAGACTTTTTTAAATTCCTCTTCAAGTTTTTTGATTTTCATCTCTTTATCTTTATCATCAGATATGTTAAGTTCGTGAAGTTTATTTTTTATAGACTCTATCGAATCACTCGCAAATGCAGTTTGAGAAGCCCCAAGTATTACACCTCCAGCTATAAAACCTTTGGCACTCTCTAGCATATTATAAGCTGTATTTACTCTATCTACAAATGTCGCTGTATTTGAATTTATAAGAGATTGGAACTGTGTTATCACTTTCTTTCTTCTGTCCGTGATGGCACTATAATCTTTTTTAATTTTATCTTTTACAACATCTTTCACTTTTATAAGTGTTCTACTTATAGCTCGAACAGATGCTTTTCGAACAATATATGAGATAGCTGTTCTTCCTAAAACTAATCCCCCTTGAACTAAAAGTGGTCCAAGTGGGAAAAAACTAAAACTTAATGTTACGACTAACATTAGACTTATTATTATTTTTATCATTGTTTACCTTGATAAGATTTTTATTAATTATTACTCCACCGTCACACTTTTAGCAAGGTTACGTGGCATATCTACATCATTACCAAGTCTTACAGAAACTTCTAATGAAAATACTTGTAATACTACCATCATCTCAAAAAATTCTAACATATAATCTTCTCTTATCGCAGTAGGAATATAATCATCAGCTTTATCAAACACAATAGGACTAATAGCACAAATAGTACTATCTCTAGCACTTAACTCCTCTACATTACTTTTTGATTTTTCATATAAAAGATGTTGTGGTAAAAGTGCTATGGTAAAAAGCTCAGGGTCAGCTAAAGCGATAGGACCATGTTTCATCTCACCCGATGGATACCCCTCAGCATGAAGATAACTAATCTCTTTGAGTTTTAAAGCACCCTCTAAAGCAAGTGGAAAAAAGATGTCTCGACCTATAAAGAAAAAACCATGCCCATGAAGATAACGTTTAGATAAACGTTTCACTCTCTCATGAAGTTCATCACTCACCTCAACACTTGCAGGAACCTCTCTTAAAAGAGAAACTTGTCTTTGTAACTCTTTAACATCTAACGCATCTCTTAGTTTAGCCACATATAAACTTAACATCCAAAATACAGTTACTTGAGTAGCAAATGCTTTTGTAGAAGCAACACCTTTTTCAACTCCAGCACGAGTTAATATACAAGCATCAGCTAAACGAACCATAGAGGAGTTGTCTACATTACAGATAACTAGAGTTTTAAGTCCAGCTTTTTTAGCCATCTTGAGTGTTTCAAGAGTATCAGCCGTTTCACCACTTTGAGAGATAACTACAAAAAGTGTATCTTTTGTCATAATAGGCTCACGGTATCTAAACTCAGAAGCAACCTCAACAGAAGTTTTTATCTTAGAGTGACGCTCAAAAAGGTATGTAGCACTTAAAGCTGAATGGTAAGATGTTCCACAAGCACAAAGTTTAATCTCATTTATACCATCAAACAGTGAACTATCTAACTCATCGAAAAGAACTTCATCATCACTTAAACGACCAAGAAGAGTATCTGTGATAACTGTACTTTGCTCATAAATCTCTTTCTCCATAAAAAATCTATACCCATCTTTTTGAGCAGAAAGTTTGTTTTGAGAGAGAGGTTGCCATTTTGCTTCAGTAGTATTACCATCTACATCAAAAATAACTATCTCATTTGCATTTACATAACCATAATCCCCATCTTCAAAGTAACTTACCTCTTTACAATGCCCTATAAGAGGTGTATCTGATGATGCAAAATATTTTTCATCTTCATTATTTATACCCATCAACATAGGAGACCCATGCTTCGCAAAATAGATAGTTTTACAAGCTGTTTTTGTTACAAGTAAGATAGCATATGCACCCTCTATTTGAGAAAGAGTCTTCTCAAAGGCTTTAAACTCATTATCACAACCTCTTAAATTTTTTTCAAAAAGATGTACTATAACCTCTGTATCTGTTTGACTTAAAAATACAAAACCATCTTCTATTAACTCTTTTTTAAGTTCAGCATAGTTTTCTATAATCCCATTATGAACTACAAAAGAGCTTTCTCCAGCATGAGGATGAGCATTTAACTCTGTTGGTTTTCCATGTGTTGCCCAACGAGTATGTCCTATACCTGCTGAAAAACTATCTGTTATAAAATCTTTTGTTTTCTCTTCAAGATTTACAAGTTTTCCAGTAGCTTTATAACTATTAAATTGACCATTTGCAAGAACTGCTATACCAGCAGAATCATAACCACGATACTCTAACTCTTTTAACCCATCGATTAAAATATCTTTAGAGTTCTTTTCTCCTAAATATCCAACAATTCCACACATTTAATAATCCTTTAATTAAGTTTTTTATTATTATAGTAGGTTTCTATCTATAAATCGTTATTTACCAATAATTTATAGATATTTTCAATATTTTCACAAATATTATCTCTTTTTTCCATTAAAAAGCTATCTCTTACTTTATATTTAGAGGAGTGTATTTTTGCTGTTACTATATTTATATCTAGTTCCTCAAAAATATGCATAACATAAGCTAAAAGTCCAAGTTGATTGGTTGTGTTTATCTTTAATTCTGCATGAATTAAAGAGTGTTCACAATCTATATCTATCTCCTCTCTTTTTATATTAATCGATTTAAGTTTTAAATTTCTATCCATATCAAAAGCATTTTCTACAATATCTGTTATATATTCTAACTCATATTCTTCTATATTTTTTGTAAAACTAATCTTAAAATATTTAATATCATTAAAAAGAGTAAAAATTTCCATAGAACCTACATCTAAACGGTTTAAAGTTGCTAGGAGGTAACCTATATTTAATGGTATTTTTCTATATATTTCAATAGATAAAGAACCCTCTGTTGAGATTGTAAAATTATACTCTTTTACCTCTTTTGCTTTTTTTGCTATCTTGAGTATATCTTTGGGTGTATGTTTAAAAAAGAAAAGATTTGATTCTACTGTTAATATTTTCTTCTGTAATACTCTTCCTAACGCTTTAAACTCCTCAAGATTTTTAACTTGTTTTTCTATATTTAAACGTTTAGAAGCATCAGTAATTCTATCACTATTTTGTGCTATTTCTAAAGCATTTATATAGAGGTCATAAAGTAACTTAGAGTTAAAAGAGTTATACGTATCGCCACCGACACCATTTATATCTGCATAGGTAAGAATATAGAGTAGTTTTAGATTTTTACTATCTTTTATGTTTGACATAAATTTATAGAGAGTTTTTTCATTATGGATATTTTCTTTAAATGCTACACTACTCATAGTTACATGCTGTTTTATAAGAGTTACAGCCCTCTCTATCGATTCCTCTTTTAGTTTTATATGTTGTGCAAAGGCAACAATCAGTTTTGCACCTACTTCACTATGATCCTGTTTTCTTCCCTTACCTGTATCATGAAAAAGTGTGACTATCTTTAACAGAACTCTCTCCTCTTCATTGAGTTCATTACAAAGTTGTTGGATAAATGGCTCTTTTATATTTTCAAGCGCTTCTACTGACTTTAAAGAGTGAATATCCACAGGATAGTGATGATAGCCATCAAATTGGGGCAGGTGTAACACTTTTCTAAAGTTTGCAAAAAGCTTATGAAGAATCCCAGCATCATAAAAAAGTTTAAAAAATGAGTAAGAGTGTTCTCTTTTAAATAGCTCTTTTAAAAGTCCATAAGTTTTTTTTGTTAGAGGATGCGAAATCTTTGTATAGGTAAACTGATTTAAAATACCTGCATCAAAATGGTAAAATTTATCATCTAAAGAGACTAGAAGTTCTAAAAGAAAGTTGATAGAACGATATTTAAGATTATAAGATGCAAAAAGACGAGAGTTATATTCGTAAATTCCTTGAGATAAACGATGTTTCTTAACCTCTCTTACATAGTTCATATCCACTATGTATGGACGAATCATCTTTTTTGTAAATATTTGAGTAAAGTTATTGATACGCCATTGTGCTTGAAGTACTTTACTCGCCATCTTTTTATCATCTTGAAATCCTAGTAACTGTGTTACTTGTGGCATATACTCTAAAAGAAGTCTATCCTCTTGCTTATTTGCTATGAGATGTAAAGCACTTCTTACACGAAAAAGAAGTTCAATAGCTACACGATATTCTCTATACTCCTCCTCTGAAAATAGCTTTTGACCTAACTCTTTTAAGTTTCGTACACCATAAATAGTTTGAGCAATCCAATAGAGTAACTGTGTATCACGTAATCCTCCAACACTCTCTTTTATATTCGGTTGCATCGAATTTGGATATTTTTTTCGGCGAACTTGAGCCTCTTCTACTTTAGCTAAGATAAACTCTTTTTGATTATATAAACGAATTTTAGTTAGCTCTTTTTGTGTTGCTTGCCACGCAAAGGGTGCACCTGTGATAAAACGAGACTCCATAAGTGCTGTTCGTATCGTTATATCTTCATTTGCTGAATGAAAAAGGTCTGTTACATTGTGTACTCTATGTCCTAATTTTAAACCAGAATCTAAAGCAAGATAAAAAAGTTTTTCTATAATTAGTTGAGTATTAAATCCCTCTACCTCTTCATATACTATTAAAAGGTCTATATCACTATGGACACAAAGCTGTTCTCGTCCATAACTTCCTAGTGCAACAATAGCTATGGGAATAGCACTTCTCATAGGCATATAGTTTCCAAAAAGTCTTCTTAATATAGTTTTATACATAAGAGAGATTATAGAATCTAGTTTTCGAGTATGTTTTACTAAAAAATCTTTTCCTTGATTTTTCTCAAAGAGCTGAGGAAGAGATGTTTTATACTCCTTTATATATGCTTTAAAAAGTTTAGAAAGTTCAAAATCAGAACCTTTTTTTTCTATAATATATTCTATTTGTAATTGAATATCCAAATGAAACCTTTTTTCTCTAATTATACTAAACTTGCTATAATCCCATAGATAAAAATTAAACAATTGGAAAAATAGTATGACAATAATAAAAAGAGTAACATTTATCACTATAATTAGTGATAAATTGGAAATTGTAGGCTAAAAAGTGAAAGAATCATTAGAAGTTTTAGCTAGAAAGTATCGTCCTTCAAATTTTGATGAACTTATTGGTCAAGAAACTATCACTCAAACACTCTCTCTTGCATTAGACTCTAACAGACTCTCTCATGCTTATCTTTTTTCAGGTTTACGTGGAAGTGGTAAAACTTCAACAGCTCGTATCTTTGCAAAAGCTCTTATATGTGAACAGGGGATGAGTCATCAACCTTGTGGGGTATGTGAAAACTGTATTATGGCTCTTGAAAATCGTCATATGGATATTATAGAGATGGATGGTGCATCTTCTCGTAAAATAGATGATATACGAGACCTTATTGAGCAAACAAAATATAAACCTGTTGTTGCTCGATATAAGATTTTTATTATCGATGAGGTTCATATGCTAACAAAAGAGGCTTTTAATGCTCTTTTAAAAACGTTAGAGGAACCACCCTCTTATGTAAAATTTATATTAGCAACTACTGACCCTTTAAAACTTCCTGCTACTATACTCAGTCGTACTCAACATTTTCGATTTAAAAGAATTGCTACAAATAAGATAGTAAATCATCTTTCTCATATTCTTAATCTTGAAGAGATAGGGTATGAGCAGGAGGCTTTAGAGATTTTAGCTCGTAGTGGGAGTGGTAGTCTACGTGACACACTGACACTTCTTGACCAAGCTATCATATATTCTAAAAACTATGTAGATGTCCAAACTGTTACAGATATGTTAGGTTTAGTAGACCCTAAGTTTATAGATGACCTTTTTAAAGCTGTCTTTGACAAGAAATACCCTCAACTTATTGAGTACACAAAAGTATTAGAAGATTATGAGCCAGAGATGGTTGTAGATGAGTTGATAGCTTATCTTAAAGAGAAAATGTATACACAAGACCCTCTTTTTTCTACTCTTGTTTTAGATAGATTTTTTAGAGTACTTAGTGATTCAAAAGTGATGTTTAGTATAAATGCAGATGGTTCATTTGTTCTTTCTCTTATATTTTTTAAGATGATAGAAGCTCTTAAAATCAAAGAGATTGACCAGATGATAGAGTCGATGCAAAAAGATGTAACATTGGCTCAACCTATAAAAGAAGAGCAATCAATAGTAACTTCATCTGAAATAATTAAACCTATTGAAACTCCAAAAATAGAACAAGTTAAACCAACTATCCAAAATAATGATATGAAAATGTTTCATAATCTTATAGCAAAAATAGAAGATAGAAACTATCAACTAGGGGAGTGTTTTAAAAATAATATCTCTTTTGTATCTTTTGAAAACAATATTTTAACTTGGGAAAGTTGTGCTGATGAGGAGTGTAAAAAAGCACTTAGACATGGTTACTCTGTCATAAAACAGTTAGTAAGAGAACTCTTTGATTTTAAAACACAGATAAAAGGAATTGCCTGTTCTAAAAATCAAATATCTCAAGAGACAAAAGCACCTAAAATAGAACAACCAAAGATGCAAGAGTTTCAAGCTCCTTCTATGATAGAAGATGTTGAGATAGGTGGTGGAGATAGTTGTGTAGCAAACTGTACACCAAAAGATGAACAACCAACTCCAAAAATAAGTAGTAATAATATAACTCAAGAACCTATGGTACAAAGAGCGATAGAACTTTTTGAAGCAAAAAAAGTTACTGTTCAATCTAAAATATAATAGAACTAAAAGAGTTCTATTATACTAAATACGCTATCCCAACTTTTTTACAATAGCTTTCTATCATAGCTCTCTCAAAATCATTATTTGTAGAGTATTGATACCCAAAAGTTTTTTGCCACATCTGATGCTCTTCCATACAAAGATAGAAAAAAACATCTTGATGCCACTCTTTAAAACTCTCATAAGCAGATTTAAACATCTCCACTTTTATAGCATCAGGATAGGAGCTTTTACCACTTGCATTTTCAAATGGCATCTGAGTTATCTTACTTCTAAACTCTCGCTCTCTTAGCTGTTTTATAACAGGTTTAATAAACGTCAATGTCCCAAAACTTACAAGTGCAACTTCTGAAGCTTTAAACTCTCTCACTAACCTTGCATAGATAGCTTTATATTCTTCAATATAGTTTTCATACTCTACAATGGGATGAAAATGAAAACCAACCTTTACCCCTTTATTAGCTAAGGCTCTTGCTGAAGCTATACGCTTATCTAGTGAGGCTGTAAGATGTTCCTCATTTTCGATAATAGTTGTTGTGTTGAGTGACCAAGTACATAAAATATTTTTAGGAACATCATTTTCTAAAAAATACTCTATATTATGTGATTTTGTTTTAAATTCTAAGATAACATTAGGGTTTTCTCTAGCAAACTCAAAAAGTGCATCTAAAATCCCCTCTCTATTTCCCCACATTAAAGAGTCCGAACTCTGTCCTGTACCTATATGATATGTTTTATTTTTTTCAAGATTAAGATTTTTAAGCTTCTCTGCAAAACCACTATCAAAAGTTATTGTATTTTGGTTATAAAAACTCTGTATAGAGCAGTATGAACAATCAAACCCACAACTCTCAACAGCATCTAAAGTTAAAAGATTACAACATCTAGTCTTCTCACTTGCCACAGGACACAACCCCAATCCAAAACCATCTTTAGGCTCTGTTTGAAAATTGAATTTCTGCTCTTTTGGGATATTTTTAAGCTCAAAGTTATCATAGGAGTTTGGAGTTGCTCGTATCTTTTCATAGGTATCTTTTAACCTTTTAAAAACAACTTTTTTTTGAGTATGCTCAGGAAATATCTCTATAATATCTTTTTCATACCACATATTCAAATCACGTGACATATCTATTATCTGTTTTAACTCTTGATGTGAAAACTTTAACTCTAAAGATTTTGTTTTTATAAAATCCTGTTGGTTTACAGGAAGTTTTGTAAAAAAACTATTTTCAATCGCTTTATTAAATTTATCTATATATTCATTCATATTGAAATTATGCCCAATATATACTAAAATAGTGTAAACTAAACACAAAAGAGAGAGAAATGATTTTAGGTAAATGTCCCTATTGTGAAGATGGAAATGTTGAGGTTCAAAGTAAAGAGGTTCGTGGCAAAAAAGTGAAACTTTATGTTTGTAGCAATGCTCGTTGGAAAACAGAAGATGGTGAGATGTATGAACTTACAGAAGATGCCACTTGTGACTTTAAGATATGGCAAAATGCTTTAGCAAAGTATGGTAAGTGGTTGAGTTATCAAGAGGTGCGAGAACTCCTTGAAAATGAGAGTATAGAGGTTGAACTTTTAAGTAAAAAGTACGGCAAAAAAATCTACTATAAAAAGTTTATTATTTTAAATCAAGAGTACGGAGTGAGTGTACTTTGGGATTAACTTTTTTCATTATATGGATTTACTCTCAACAAAATTAAATCGGCAATAATATTTCCAAGAAGAGTTAAGAAAGAGGTTATCATCAGTATACCCATAATAACAGGATAATCTCTACTCAAAGCACTCATAAAAAAAAGCTGACCCATACCATCTATACCAAAAATAGATTCAAGTATAACACTCCCACCAATAAGGGAGGGTAAAGATAATCCTAGAAGTGTGATGATAGGAGGTAAAAGATTTGGGATAATATAATATCTTAATAACTCTTTTTGAGTTAAACCTCTTGAGAGTGCAAAATAGTAATAGTCACTTTTTAATATCTCTAAGGTTAATGAACGAATATATATTATCATACTTCCCAATCCTACAAAAATCATAACTGTTATAGGAAGAAAAAGATGCCAAGCTATATCTATATATTCTGCTATTCCACTTTTTTCCTCTATTGAATGTACTCCTGCTATTGGAAAAATATTAAGATTTACACTTAACAAAATAAT
Source organism: uncultured Sulfurimonas sp. (assembly GCA_964404655.1). GTDB lineage: Bacteria > Campylobacterota > Campylobacteria > Campylobacterales > Sulfurimonadaceae > Sulfurimonas. The sequence goes on from CAYOKX010000041.1 coordinate 12,499, forward strand.
TAGAATAAGTGCTAAATAAAAAGAGGGCATAGAGAAGGAGATGAGAGATATTTGTCGAATAATATAATCTACTCTTTTTTCAAAATGAAGAGCTGATTTGATACCAAGATATAAAGAGAGTACAAATACTATTACTAAAGCTATCATATTCATAACAAGTGTGATAGGAACTCTTTTAAGTATCTCCTCACTTACATCTTGTCCAGAGACAAAAGAGATACCAAAATTTAGAGTAACTATATTAACCATCCAATCAAAATATTGTTGATAAAGAGATTTATCTAATCCATATACTGCTTTTAACTGCTCTATCGCTTCTGGTGTCATATTTGGATTTAGTTCTCCTGCTGAAAAAAAACTATTAGGAGCAGAATGAATAGCTAAAAATGAGATAAGGGATATAAGAAGAAGCATAAAAGTAAGGTAAAATATTTTTTTGATTAATTGTAACATAAAGGGATTATAGCAAAAAAGTAGAGAAAATTTTATCTATCCTCCTACAAAATAGGAAGAGGAGGATTGATAAAAAAGAGATTAATAGTTATATGTTAAGAATGCTTGAATAGTGTTTACAGCATCATTATCTTTATTACCTGCTACCGTATTTACATAAGCAATAGAAGTATCTAAAGGACCAAATGATTTACTAGCTGTAAGAGTTAGTTCACTTAAATCACTTGCACCAGTAGTTTTTTCTTGATTAGCATAAGTGTAGTAAAGACCTAAATCAGCAATGTCTGCAACTGGAGCTTCTACTGTTAAGTTGTAAGCAATTGTATCTTGCTGAGCAGCGATAAAAGTAAACCAACTTTCAGTATAAAGTTTTGACATACCAGAACCTGAAAGGTTAAAACCTGCATTAGCATCTTCACCTACTTTAGAATATGAAACTTTAGCTACAACAGTATCTTTTATTTCATAACCAACCATAACAGAAACAGCATCACTCGCTTTAGAACCAACTAAATCAATAGCAGTATATTGAGCACCTGCTAAGATACCATTCATTGCTAAATCAGCTTGTAACCAATAAGCATTTCCTACATGAGTTGCTTTATAATACCATGCTTGTGCAGTAACAGGTTCAAAAGAATTATTTACAGCACCGATAGTATAAGCACCTTGATAAAATTGTGAAAAGTTTGTTGTTCCATTTGTATTCATTGGTGCAATAACTGAACCTGAACCATCTCCACCATTTGAAGCACCAACATAAGCACCAACAAATGTAGTATCTTTAATATCTTGATTGATTACTAATGCTGCTTCGAATGTATTAGTTGAAACAGACCATGTTTCAGAAAAAACTAAAGGAGTATCAAGTTGCATACGACCAACTTTAACAGTTGTTTTTCCTTGTGTTGTAGCTAACCATGCTTCGTCAAACCAATAAGAATCAGCTGTTCCATTTGTTCCATCCCAAACACCATCAACAAGTTGTCCTTCTAAACCTAAAGTAGAAAGAGCTGTTAAATGAGCACCAGATGTAATGCCATTATTTAAATCTGCAGTGATGCCTAATCCAAGTGAAGCTTGACCGGTTGCAGTATCTTTGTAAAAAAGTCCATCGCCTGAATCGTCAGTACCATAAAATAATTTTGCATCACCAGACACTTTAATATTATCAATTGCAAATGCACTTGAACCAACTAATAGTGCTGCCACTAAACTCATTTTTGTAAATTTCATATGTTCTCCTTGAAATAATGATTCGATTATAACATACTTTTATTGGTGTGCGAACTCTACCATTGCTATAAAATTGTTCACGTTTAAAGCTGCACTACCAACCAAAATACCATCAACATTAGTAACTGCTAAAATTTCTTTCGCATTAGTAACCTTTACACTTCCTCCATAGAGAAGGGGTGCAGATGATTTTTCTTTCAGTGATTTATGAATAAAAGCTATATCTTCAAGGGTTGGAACTAAACCTGTACCTATTGCCCATACTGGTTCATAAGCAATAATAAGGTTATCATATTGAGTATCAATCCCATCATATTGTGAAGAGATATAGTTTAACATCTCTTCTTCACCAGCTTCACGTTTTTCTAAAGGTTCACCAACACAATAAACTATTTTATAACCTAAATTCTTGAAGTAAGTAAATTTTTCAGCTATCTGTTTTTGAGTCTCTCCTAAAATATGACGGCGTTCACTATGACCGATTAAAATAGTTTTTATATCAAATTCATCTAATTGTTCAGTTCCTATCTCTCCAGTAAATGCACCATTTTTTGTAGGATACGCATTTTGAGCACCTATTGTAATTTTACCATTGTAACTGTCTAAACTAGAAGTAGCAGGAAAAAGTAATACCTCCTGAGAGATACTATTTTGTTCCATAAATATCTCTAACTCTTTAATATATTCACTTGTTTGTTTACGAGTAAAATTAGTTTTTAAGTTTGCTGAAATTATCATATATTAAACCTTAACTATTAAAGATTCAACACCTGGTAACACTTTTCCCTCTAAAAGTTCAAGAGAAGCTCCACCACCAGTAGAGATAAAACTCATCTCCTCATCAACACCTATACGTTGAACAAGGTCTGCAGTATCTCCACCACCTACAACAGTTGTTGCATAGCTATCTGCTACAAAATGAGCTATTTTTGAACTACCACGAGCAAATTTATCCATCTCATAAACACCCATTGGACCATTCCAAAGTACAGTTTGTACGTCTGATAATCCCTCTCTATAAAGTCTAACAGTTGCAGGACCTATGTCTAGTCCCATCCATTCATCAGGTATCTCTTGTGCTGTTACAATTTTACTAACAGCATCTTCTGCAAATTTTTCAGCAGCAATAACATCTACTGGAAGATAAAACTTAACACCTAAACGACGAGCTTCATCCATAACATTTTGAGCATCTTCTAAAAGGTCATCTTCCACTAAAGAGTTTCCAACTTCATAACCCATCTGTTTTAAAAATGTAAATGCCATTCCTCCACCGATAAATATTTTATCAACTTTTGGAAGAAGATTTGTAAGTGCTTCAAGTTTTCCTGAAACTTTACTCCCTCCAACTATCGCTGCAAATGGACGAGTTGGTGAATTAATAAGTTTTCCAAAGTATTGAATCTCACGGTCAAGTAAAAATCCAGCTGATTTATGTGCATCATCAAAATATTTTGTAATTCCGTGAACAGAAGCATGTGCACGATGTGAAACACCAAAAGCATCATTAATATATATATCTACCATATCTGCTAATTTTTTAGATAATGTATCATCATCTTTTGTCTCACCAGCTTCAAAACGTAAATTTTCTAAAAGAAGAACTTCTCCCTCTTTTAAGTTTTTAGCTTTAGTTATTGCATCTTCTCCGACAACATCTTTTGCTAATGTAACTTCACGTTTTAAAAGTTGATGGATTCTTCTTGCAATTGGAGCAAGAGTGTACTTTTCATTTACTTCACCTTTTGGACGACCTAAATGAGAAGCTAAAATAACAGAACAATCTTGATCTAAACAGTAGTTTATAGTTGCAAGTGCTGAACGAATACGTCTATCATCCGAGATATTTCCAAACTCATCCATTGGTACATTAAAATCACAACGGATAAAAACTTTTTTATTTGCTAAATCAAGATTTTTTATATTTAAAAGTTCCAAGGCAGTTCCTATTTAGAGATGTGAAGAGCCATATCTATAAGTCTCATAGAATAACCCCACTCATTATCATACCAAGCCATAATTTTAACCATATCACCACCTATAACTTGTGTTAAATCTTCTGCAACGATAGAAGAGTATTCACATCCTACGAAATCTTGAGATACTCTCATCTCTTTATCCATAAGTAAAAGACCTTTTAAAGATGTGTTTGCGGCTTCATTAAATACAGCAGTAACTTCCTCTTTTGTAGTTCCTTTTTTAACAACAACATTTAAGTCAACCATAGAAACATCTGGTGTTGGTACACGAACAGATTGACCAT
>CAYOKX010000042.1:0-16126 GCA_964404655.1 uncultured Sulfurimonas sp.
CTATGTGTGGACCAAAATTTTGTTCATATAAAATTACTCAAGAGATAATGGAAAATCCAGAGGGAATCGAGAGAATTATTAAAGAGAATAAAGAAAAAGAGGAAGCACAAGCTTCAAAATAAAAATTAATTATCTAAATAAGAGTATATTTTTCTTATTTGGATATGATAAGATTTTAAAATAAATATTATAAGGAAAGTAAATGACTGAAGAGATTGTAAAATCAGCTCTATCAAAAGTTATGTATCCAGGTTTTACTAAAGATATTGTAACTTTTGGTTTTGTAAATAATATACAAATAAATGGAAAAAATGTAAGTTTTAATGTAGAGATAACTTCTAGTGCACCTGAAGTTTCACAACAAATTTTTGATGATTGTTTAACTGAGTTAAAAGCAGTTGGTGCTGATAATGTTGCTCCTAACATTAAAGCTCCACAGATGCCAAAGCCAGATGTTCCAAAAAAGAAAAATATAGCTCCACAAGTTAAAAACTTTTTAATGGTAAGTTCAGGTAAAGGTGGGGTTGGTAAATCAACTACATCTGTAAATATTGCTATTGCTCTTGCTGCTCAAGGTAAAAAAGTGGGTCTTTTAGATGCTGATATCTATGGTCCAAATATCCCTCGTATGATGGGTGTAGCAGATGTTAAACCTGAAGTAAATGGTAACAAAGTTCTTCCTATTAAAGCGTATGGTATCGAGATGATGTCAATGGGTTCACTAATGGAAGAGGGTCAATCTTTAATGTGGCGTGGTGCTATGATTATGAAGGCTATCGAGCAGTTCTTACGTGATATTTTATGGTCAGAACTGGATGTACTTGTTATAGATATGCCTCCAGGAACGGGTGATGCACAACTTACTCTTGCTCAAAGTGTACCTGTAACTGTTGGTTTAACTGTAACAACTCCACAGGGTGTATCTTTAGATGATTCTCGTCGTTCTCTTGATATGTTCAAAAAACTTCATATTCCTATCGCTGGGATTGTTGAAAATATGAGTGGTTTTATCGCTCCAGATACTGGTGTTGAGTATGATATTTTTGGTAAAGGAACTTCTGGTCCTATGGCTAAAGAGTTTGATACTCAGATAATTGCTGAGATTCCTATCGAGCCAAGTATTAGAACTGGTGGTGATGAAGGAAAACCTATCACATTTGTAAATCCATCTTCTGAATCTGCTAAACGTTATGCAATTGCAGCTGAGTCTATATGGAATCAAATTGAGCAAATCAATGCTGAGGGTGGAGTAGATAACTCTGCTGTGCAACCAACAACACCTCCTGGTGTAAGTGCTTGTTCAACAGCATCAGCTCCTGCTCAAAGTGGTGGTAGTTGTGGAACTGGTGGCGGAGGAGGGTGTGGTTGTCACTAGACAACACACCTTTTTTTCTTTATACTCTTTCTGTTATTTCTTAATTTTAACAGAAAGATTTTTATAACCATCTCCTGTAACTAAAATATCATCTTCTATTCGTATTCCTATTCCTCTATATTTTTTTGGAACATCTTTATCATCACTATCTATATATATGGCAGGTTCAATAGTTAAAACCATACCTTTTTGTAGTGCTATCTCTTTTCCATTTTTATATTTATAAGGTGATTCATCATGAACATCTAAACCCATCCAATGACCTATACCGTGAGGATAATATTTTTTATAGCTTTCTTGTTTTATTAGTGTTTTTTTATCTCCCTTTAAAATATTTAATTTTATCATACCCTCTGTTAGAAGTTCTATCGTTTTTTTTTGGAGAGAACTTCTTTTTACTTTAGGTTTTATCATCGCTATAATCTGAAGTTGAACAGATAAAACCATATCATATAACTCTTTTTGAACCGATGTATAAGTAGTATTTACAGGTATTGTTCTTGTAATGTCACTTGCATAATATTGATATTCACAACCAGCATCTATAAGAATAAGATTATTATCTATAAGAGATTTATTGTTTTTGATATAGTGAAGAGTATTTGCACTATTTCCAGAGGCTACGATGGAGGTGTAGGCATCATTATAGGCACCATTTTTCTTAAAAATATACTCCAATCTAGCTTGAAGTTCATACTCGTTTTTACCTCGTTTATCTAGCTTCATCACTTTATGATGTGCTAAGGCTGTTATATCTATCGCTTTTTGAATTAAATCTATTTCAGCTTCTGATTTTATAAGCCTCATTAAACCTATATAATAAGCTATATTCTTATGTTTATCTATATTTTTTATACTTTTTGGAAGAGTTGTATCTTTCCTTGTAAAATCGTAGTAGATAGTTTTTTTATTTTCGATATAGATTGATAATTTTTTATCAAACTTATCAATAGTAAAAATTTTATCAACTTTAAATCTTTTTTTTGCCTCATCTATACCTAATCGTTCTCCATTCCAAAGTTCTATCTGTTTATCTTTTTTTTGAAGAAAGAGAACCGTTTTTATTTTATTTTTATATTTAATTATCATTAAGGAACTATTTTCCTCTTTAAAACCTGTAAGATAGTAGAAGTTACTATTTTGTCTAAAAGGAAATTCTGTGTCGTTTGAACGTATTTTAGATGTAGCTGAAAAGAGGATAGTTATACTATTGTTTAAAAGTTTTTTTCCTAACTTTTGTCGTCTTTTGTTGTACTCTTTCTCTGTTATCATAAGCATACCTCACTTAACCATTTTCCACTCTCATTTAGAAGATTTTCAAGTGCTTTATTGAGTGCTATTACACCACCATTTGCATTGTTTGTCTTTACTAACTCTTTTGCAGAAAATGTTTTTGTTGCAATAACTTGATTTGATTTAGGGTTAATAAGAGTAAAACTTATTCTTACATTTGCATAAGAACTTTTTTCATCTTCTGAAAAATATTGCATAAAATCTTCTATATCAGTTTCAAGAAGTAAACCATTTCTACTTCTCGATTTAGATACTTGAACATTTTTAAAAAGTTTTGTTTCTCGAATATATTTTGTAATCTCCATACTGATAGCTCTATTTGGAGATTCAGCCCATAAAGCTTGAGAGAATACTAATCGTTTATAATCGCCTAAACCATAATTCATATCTAAAGATTTTAAGGCATTAGAACTAAAAGATTGACCAACTTTTAGAGACTCTTTTTTACATTTAGTTTCTGAAAGTGTTACTGTTTTTATCTTTAAATTTACTCTATACTCTACAACTTTAGGAGTAGTTGGTGTACAACCAATAAATACAAAAAATATTAAAACTGGGTATATAAATCTCATCTTATTCCTCTCCTGGACCTTTGTTTGTCTCTTCTTGTTTAAATAAAATATCACTAGGACTTCTTTCATACTGTTCCAATGTATCACCAAATTTTATCATTAAATCTTGCATATCCAGAAGGGTATTATTTATAGTTGGTACTAAGTCAGAAGTTATATCTTTGACATTAAACTCTCCACTTGCTACTGCTCGTTTTATCTCATCCATAGAAGCTGTAATTCCAATATAACTTTCCATAATAGAGGAAAAAGAACTATTTATATTTGTTTCCCACTCCTTACTGGCATCTATAAATCCATTTACATTTGGTATCATCTTATCTATATTCGTTGTTAAAGATTCTATATTATCAGCACTATTATGAAGACTCTTTAGCATTTTTTCATCTAATAATATATCAATTTTACCAATTATATTTGCTGTTTTTTGTAAAATAAGTGTTATCTGTTCCTGATTTTTATCATTTAAAAGCTCTTGAGTTCTATCTAATGTATCTGTCAAACCTGAAGAAACATCACCTAATGAACCCTCTAATTTTTTAAAAAAAGATGGAACAGCTTTTATAACAGGATAGGTTTGAGTATCTGTTTTTATAAGGAGTTTAGAACTATTTTTACCTTTGTTAAGATTAATATAACTTAGACCTGTAATCCCTTGTGCTGTTAGTTTTGCTTCTGTATCTATCTTGATAGGAGTATCTTTTAGTATAGTAATTAAAACTTCAATCTCTTCAGAATTATTTGGATTTATTTTCAGTCTTGAAACACGACCTACACTAATACCTTTATATTTAACAGGGGCATCTATATTTAGACCCAAAACAGATTCGTTAAAATAGATAAGATATTTTTGAGTGCTTTTATCTACTGTTGGCTTAAGTAACCAATATATAAATATGAGCATCATTGAGAATGCGACTATAACACTTAATCCTATCGCTGTATAATTTACTTTATTGTTCATTGAATTTTCCAAAAAAAGTTTCTATAAAATCATTTTTGACAGATTTTACATTTTTTAAACTACCTTCATAAGCTATCACTTTATTATCTATAATAGCTACTCTATCCATTGTATCATATATCGATTGTAAATCGTGAGAAACCATCACAATAGTTAATCCAAGGAGAGAGCGAAGTTCTAATATAAGTGCATCAAAATCTCTTGCAGATATAGGGTCAAGTCCACTTGTTGGTTCATCTAAAAAAAGAAGTTTAGGGTCCATAGCTAAAGCACGAGCCAAACCAGCTTTTTTTTTCATACCACCACTTATTTGAGAGGGAAAGAGGTTTGCATCTGTTTGTTTTAAGCCTACTAAATCTATCTTAAATTTTATTATCTCATCTATCATCTCTTTGGAGAGGTCTGTATATTCATCAAGAGGAAGTGCAATATTTTCAGCGATAGTCAAAGAGGAAAACAATGCTCCAGCTTGAAACAAAACCCCCCATTCACGACGAAGTTTTTGAGCATTTTTATGAGAGATATTATCTAGTTTATATCCCAAAACACTCATCGAACCACTATGAATATGCTGTAACATAACCATCTCTCTCATAAGAGTCGTTTTACCAGCTCCACTAGGTCCAAGAAGACCATAAATATCACCCTCATTTATAGTAAGGTTTAATCCATTATGAATAACTCGGTTGTCAAAAACTGTCTTAACATTTTTTACTTCAATAATCTTTTTCATTAGATACCTAAACTTGTAAAAACTATTGAAAAGATTGCATCACACACAATTACTGCAAATATCGCTTCTACAACACTTTTTGTGGTGTTGAACCCTATACTTTGTGTATCGTTTTTAACCATTAAACCTCTATAAATAGCGATAGAAGCTATTAAAAATGCAAAAAATGGTCCTTTTAATAATCCTATAAAAAGATGTGAAATATCTACCACTTCATGAAAACGTTCTACAAAAAGTTCAACTGTTATATTGAGGTCAATATTTGCAACTAACATCCCACCAAAGATACCCATAATATCAGATACAAATATGAGCAGGGGTAGTGTTATCATAAGTGCGATAATCCGAGGCATCACTAAAAAGATATAGGGGTCAAATCCCATAGTACGCATCGCATCTAACTCCTCTGTTATCTTCATAGCTCCTATTTGAGCTGTAAAAGCTGAACCACTTCTTCCTGCTATAACGATAGCTGTTATAAGGGGTGCTAACTCTCTTAATATAGATATACCTATCATATCGACTATAAATATATTTGCGCCATAGAGTTTGAGTTGAAATGCTGACTGATAGGCGATAACTAAACCGATAAGAAAACTTGTTAAAGAAACTATGCCTAAAGCTTTTATACCACTCTCATTTATCTCAAAAGCTATCTCTTTAAAACGTATATTTTGAATAGATTTTAGATAGTGTATTTTAGTGATAAAAACATTGCCTAAAAAAGCCATAAAGAGTAAAAATTCTCTGAAATAGTTATAAATATATCTACCTATACTAGAAAGAAAAGATAATTTTTGAGTTTTTTGTTTAACTCTATTTTTGAGATTGTCTCTTTTGACTAACTCTAAAGTATTGATAATATCATTATTAATAACTATTAGATTTGTTTCAATATTTTTATTTTTAAAATCATCATAAAGCCTATTTAAAAATATAGCTACGGCTGTATCTATTGAATCTACTTTTTCTAAATTAATAGTAATATATTTAAAGTTTTTAAGTGAGATATTTTTTATATTTGTTTGATTGCTATTAAGTGAATAAAGTGTAAGCTCACCTTTGAAACTAAGGATGAGCCTCTCTTTATCTTGTATGATTTGAAGTGTAGTATTTATCATCTATCTACTATTATGTTAAAAATCTCTTTCTAAAAGTTTGTCAACTTTTAAAATAGTAATAATTCTATCCTCTTGTTTTCCAACACCATCTATCATAGTATCTTTTCCACTAATAGTATCGGGAGCAGGTCCAATATTTTCTTTCTTAATTCTAATTGCAGCTGTAAGTTTATCTATTACAAAACCTGCTACTTCATCATCCTGCTTTAGTACAAAAAATCGTGTCTCTTCATTATGCTTTTTTAATTGCAATCCGAACTTTACACGAAGGTCTATTAAAGGAATAACAGAACCTCTAAGATTAAATACACCAAGTACATAGGGTGGTACTTGAGGAACTCTTGTCCATGTAAATGGTTTTATAATCTCTTGAATTGCTAAAATAGGCACAGCATACTCCTCTTCACCTATTATAAAGCCAACTAATTGAACAATATCATCTGATTGGTCAAGAGTTGCAGTATTGTGCTGTTCACCCTGTTGATTAATAATCTGTTTTAATTTATCACTCATTATAAAAACTCCGCTTTAAAATTAACATTTCTCTGAACTACACTTGACAGGTAATCAGAAGAGTAAGGTTTTGTAATATATTCAATCATTCCAGATTCAACACCACGCATACGGTCTGATTTTCCAGTACGAGATGTAACAGCGATAAGAGGAAGGTTTTTATATTTATTATATTTTTTAATCTCTGTTGCTAGAGTGTAACCATCCATTCTAGGCATCTCAATATCAACAAGCATACAATCAAAATTATGTTCACCCTGTTTTAAAATATTAAGTGCTTCTTGACCATCACTTGCTTCTACTAAAGTTATTCCCATAGGTTCAAGAGCTTTACGCATAATCATTCTATCTGTTTTAGAATCATCTACTATCATAACAGTATAATCACTTGCTTTTGTTTTCTCATTGTTTACAGGGTCTCCTGCTGAACTATCTATCATAGCCATCGCTTTAACACCTTTTGCCATCTCCATGAGTGCTACAACATCTACGATAAGAGTTACCCCACCATCACCACGAATAGTAGCTCCAGCAATACCTTCAATACCTTTAAGATAATCTCCTAAAGATTTGATAACTATCTCTTCTTGACCTACTAGAGTGTCTACAATAAGACCAAGTTTACTTGTACCTAAACCTAAAACAACAACATAAGCATGTTCACTCGCATCAAGTATTCGTTCAACTTCAAAAATATCACCAATATGCACTAAAGATAAAACATCGTCACGAAGTCTCATAACACTTCTTCCTTCAACAGTATATATCTCATCTCTTGATATACGAACTGTTTCTAAAACAGAAGCAAGAGGAATAGCATAATACTCCTCTTGAACACCAACTAATAAAGCTTGAATAATGGCAAGAGTTAATGGGATTTTTAACTTCATAGAAGTTCCTTCCCCTTTTTTACTCTCAACATCTATAATACCATTTACTTTATCTATGTTTGTCTTCACAACGTCCATACCAACACCACGACCAGAAACATTTGTAACAGATGCTGCCGTTGAAAAACCTGGTTTCATAATAAGTAAAAATGCTTCTTTCTCACTCATAGAATCAGCTTCTTTTTCAGTGATTAAGCCTTTTTCGATAGCTTTATCTTTAAGTACTTCTGCATCTAAACCTTTCCCATCATCATCTATTTGGATAACAATTTGGTTTCCTTCATTGTATGCTTTTAGAGTGATTGTTCCTGTTTCTGATTTTCCAGATGCAACCCGAACATCAGGTACTTCAACACCATGGTCACAAGAGTTTCTAATGATATGAACTAACGGGTCACCAATCTCTTCAACAATAGATTTATCAAGTTCTGTATCTTCACCAGATATTTCAAGTTCTATTTTTTTATTGAGTTCACGAGTTAAGTCACGAATCATTCTAGGGAACTTATTGAACACTTTACCAATAGGAAGCATTCTTGTTTTCATAACAGCTATTTGTAGATCTGTCGTAACTAGTGAAACGATAGAAACAACTTGATTTAACTCCTCTAAAAACTCTTCACCTTCATAACGTTCTTCAACATCATCATTTATCTTAATAAGTCTATTTTTAGCAAGAACAAGTTCTCCAATAAGATTCATAAGATGGTCAAGTCTTTTTACATCTACACGAATTGTTTGTTCGACTGTTGCTGGAGCTCGTTTAGTTGGAGCTGCTGCTTTAGCATCTCCTTTTGGTAACTCTTTTTTTACCTCTTTTTGTATGATGGGTGCTTTTTTTACAGGTACAGGTGTTGTTACAGGTGCAGAAACAATAGGTTCTTCAGCTTTTGGCTCTGGAGCTACATCTTCATCGATTATCTCAGGAACACTTAATACAGCCTCTCCAGCTTCTATTTTAGCTTCACGTTTTGCACGGTCTTCATCTTGGCGTTGGCTTAAAAGTTTTTCTATTTCAGCTTCAAGTTCATCTGGATCCATATTGTCATAATCTGGTTCATCCTCTTCATCTTCAACTACCTCTTCAACCACAGGTTCAGGTGCTTTTGTTGCTACTGGTGTAGGAACATCCCCATCTCCTCCACTTATTTTATCAAGCTTTATAACACAATCAGCGACATCTATTCCAGCATCAGCACTTGTATCTCTAATAGTATTTAAGAGTGACTTCATAAGGTCAATAGATTCTAAAACAACATCCATAATATCTGGGGTGATTATAAGATCACCGTGTCTAGCTTTATTTAAAACATCTTCCATATGGTGTGTTAAGTGTGTTAAAATATCAAAATTTAAAAATGATGATGCTCCTTTAACAGTATGTGCAACACGAAATATTCCATTTAAAAGTTCCAAATCTTCTGGAGTATTTTCTAACTCAACTAAATCTTCATCTAATTTTTCAACTAATTCAAATGATTCAACTAAAAAATCTTGTAGTATCTCCTGAAATTCATCCATATTTATACTCCTATTTCATATGAGCACGAACAACACGTGCTACTTCATCATAAAATGAACTTGCTTCAAACTTAACTAAATAAGCTTCTCCACCAGCCTCTAAACCTCTGTTTTCACTAAAATGGTCACTTATCGATGAGTTAAAAACGATAGGGATATTTTCAAATCGTTTATCCTCTTTAGCATTGGCTGCAAAATGAAAACCATCCATTCTCGGCATCTCTACATCAGAGATAATAAGTTTTAGTGTTGCCGAAAGAGGGTCTCCATATGTGTTATATAAACTATCAAGTTTTTCTAATCCATCTTGTCCATCTATCGCTTCAACAACTTGAAAGCCCATTTTTACAAGGGCTTCTTTTACTATTTTTCTAGCAGTAGCACTATCATCTAACACTAAAGCCATTCCAGAAAATAGTTCTAAACTTGCAGGAACATTATCAACATCTGGTTCATATAAACCTAAATCTTGAACAACACTCTCTAAATCAAGAATAAGTAAAACATTATCACCCTCTATCTTTGTAACACCTGTTATTTTATTACCATCAAGAGAGCCACTTACAAAAGTTGCTGGTTCTATATCACTCCAGCTAATTCTACGAATTCTTTTTGCTTCATGAACTATAAAGCCTATGAGAACATTGTTAAACTCTGTAATAATTACTCGTGAACTTTTCTCTACATCGTCAGGAGGAGTAATTCCCATCCAATTAGCTAAATTAACAACAGGGATTACAACATCTCTAAGGTCAAAAATTCCCTCTATAAACTCTGGTGTACCTGGAAGTTCTGTTAAATTTGGTACACGTATAATCTCTCGAACTTTTGAAACATTGATACCATATATACCTTCATATACACTATCCTCTTCCTGTCTTAATATACGAAAGTCTACCAGTTCCATCTCATTGGAACCAACTTTAAGTGAATTATCATTCATTTTTTTATCCCTTTAGAGAAAATATGTTCTTCTAATAGTTCTTTATTATTAACCGATTTTACACTAAAATATCTTTGATTGCAGGCAAAAGCACCAAGATTTATATATGTAAAATTTTGAATTGTAAATTTTTGATTTTGATGAAAATGTCCATCTATAAAATAATCACAAATATATTTTTTATTTAATCTTTTTCTTGTATAGCTTTGAAAATTATCAAGTTGTTTACAGTCATCTTTTTTAGTAAAGGTTTCGTTTAATTTTTTAAGTATAAAATGAGAACCTAAAGAGTCGATAAAAGATAAAAGAGAGAGAAAAAAGCTATTTCTTATAAATAAACTATATATTTTATAACTAAATCCAGCATTAAAATCACCATGAGATAGATATATCTTTTTTGTTTTAAAATTTGCAATAATAGGCTGTTTTGATATTGAAAATATTTCTATATTTGGAAATATTTTTTGAAGATTGTAATCGTGATTTCCCTCTAAATAGATAATCTCTATTCTTTGAGATACACTATTTAGAAGCTCTATCAATTCACTATTTTGTTTTTTTGTATAAGAGACTTCGCCTAAAAGAGTATCAAAAATATCACCCATAAATATAAGTTGTGTAGGTTTGATTTTTTGAGAGTCTATATCTTTCATAAACTCTAAAAAGTGTGGTCTAAGAAGGGAATAGTGAGCATCTGTAACTAAAAATGCTCCCTCTTTTAAATTGATGTTACTATGGAACATAAGCTATATTAGGTACTCCCATAGATTCATCAAGACCCATCATAATATTTGCATTTACAAGAGCTTGAGAGGATGCACCTCTCATAAGATTATCTATTGCACTAGAGATAAAAAGCATATTCCCTTTCTGTTTTACATAAATATCACAAAAATTTGTACCAGAAACACTTTTCATATCTACAGGATTTTCACTTACTCTAATATGAATATCATCTTTATAAAACTCTTTTAAAGTTTTATAGGCATCAAATTCCATCTCAACTTGAATATAGATAGAGGAGAGCATACCACGAGTGATAGGTACAAGATGAGGCACAAAATTTACCTCTTCAAAATCTACACCAAGTTTTTGAGCTATCTCTGGAGCATGACGATGAAGAAGGGGGTTGTAAGCGAAAAGATTATCATTTACATTTACAAAATGAGTTACTTCACTTAGTTTTTTACCTGCACCACTCACACCTGTTTTGGCATCTATAATGATGGGTGTATTTTTTATACGTTTATTCATAAAAGGAAGGAGACCTAAAAGAGCAGATGTAGGAAAACACCCTGGATTTGCTACAAGTTTTGCAGATTTTAAATCTTCTCTAAAAAGTTCAGGAAGACCATACACTACATGAGAAAGATTTTCACTATCTGTATGAGATGTATAAAACTCTTCATACACTTCTTGAGTTAGTCTGTAATCAGCTGATAAATCGATAACTTTTATACTATTTTCTATTAAAGGTTTGACATAAGCCATAGCTGTTTTATGTGGAACTGCTAAAAATACAACTTTACAATGAGACACTATATCTTTTATATCTGCTTTATGAACACTATCTTCACAAACACCATTGAGAGATGGATGTAATTTGTTTATAGTTGTTCCACCTTCTGAGTTTGCTATATAGTTGAGGTTAAAGATAGGATGATTGATAATCATTTTTACAAGTTCTAAACCTGTATAACCAGTTGCTCCAATAACACCAACATCAATTTTAGTGAGATTCAAAAACTATCTCCTGATATTTTACTTCATCTATCTCATACTCTCTTTGACCACCTGGAAGAGTAACTTTTACTTCATCTCCCTCCTCTTTTCCTAAAAGCTGTTTTGCTAAAGGGGAGTTAAAAGAGATAAGTCCCATATCTGGATTTGATTCACATCCACCAACGATAGTATAAGTAAGTTCTTCATCTGTGTTCATATCTGTCATCATTACTGTTGAACCAAAGCTAATTTTTGCATGTGCTAATTCACTTGGGTCTACTATTTGAGAATTTCCTATGATAACTTGAAGTTCTGCTAAACGATTATCTATATTTTTTTGCATCTCTTTTGCTGCATGATACTCAGCATTTTCTTTTAAATCACCATGCTCTAAAGCTTCTTCTATATCCTTAACAACTTGTGGACGTTTTACTTGTTTTAAATCTTTTACTTCAGCTTGTAATTTTTCATAGCCGAAAAGTGTCATTGGTTCAACTCTTTGCATATTTTATTCTCTTTTGATAATTATTTTATTTGAGTGATTATAGCAAAATTTCTTTAGAGTAGTACAATGTTTTAGGGAGTTAGTAGAAAGTGAATAGTGATAGGCTTAGGGAAGTTAAGGAGAGTTGAAATAGTTACAGATAAAGTAAAATTTATCTGTAACTAGAGGAAAAGATTAGTCTTTATTTCCTCTGTAACCACCAGAGCTTCTTCCGCCCGAACGGTTTCCACCAGAACGATTTCTATCGCCACCTTCACGATTTCCACGGTAACCACCGCCTCCACCAGAACGATTTCTATTTCTATTTCCACCACGGTAGTTTCCACGACCACGACTATTTCCACCACGCTGAGCACTACGAGCAAGAATAGCATCTATCTTATCAGCAGGAATACCGATATTGTTAGGTCCTTTAATTTCTTGTTGGTCAAGTAACATAGAGATAAGTTTATACATAATTTGTTCTTCATCGATATCTTCTTTTAATCTATCAAGAACTTTGTGTGCTTCATCATAAATTTTATGTTCTTCAACTTTTTTTACAAGTGCATCAACAGTTGATTCTCTTAAATCATTTTTGCTTGGAACAAAAGCATGACCCATAGAAGTTCCAACTTTTTGTTTGATTTTTTGAAGTTCTTTAAACTCTAATGGAGTTAAAAGAGTGATAGCCTTTCCTTTTGTTCCAGCACGACCAGTACGACCAATACGGTGAACATAAGACTCAGGGTCAAAAGGAATATGATAGTTAAATACGTGAGAAATATTATTTACATGGATACCACGAGCAGCAACATCAGTAGCAACAAGAACTTTAACAGAGTTAGATTTGAACCCTTTAATAACAGTTTCACGTTGACGTTGTTCCATATCTCCATGAAGACCATTCGCTAAGTAACCAGCATTACTTAAAACATTTGAAAGTCTATCTACTTCAGATTTTGTTCTACAAAATACTACTGATTTTTGAGTAGTTTCACTATCCATAAGACGGATGATAGCATCATCACGTTCACTCTCTTCGATTACATAGTAAAGTTGTTCAATATCTGAGTTTGTAGTTTCACCTTTAGTGATAGAGATAAACTCTGGATTTTCTAAAATTCTACTTGCAAGAGTCTTGATAGGCTGAGGCATAGTAGCTGAGAAAAGTAATGTTTGACGGTTAGTTGGAAGATAAGAAAATATTTCATTAATATCATCTAAAAATCCCATATCAAGCATCTCATCAGCTTCATCAAGTATTACCATTGCTGGAGAAAAGTTACTAAGCATATTTCTTTTTAGAATATCTAAAAGACGACCTGGTGTTGCAACAACTATATTTGCTCCACGCTCGATTAAATCAAGTTGACGTTTATATGAACTACCACCATAAACAGTAACTGTTCTTACACCTAAGTTTCTACCATATTTAAAAAGTTCATCAGAAACCTGTGTAGCAAGTTCACGAGTTGGTGTAATAACTAAAACTTGAACACCAGCATTTAGTTTCATCATAGAGATAGCAGGAAGACCAAAAGCAGCTGTTTTACCAGTACCAGTATGTGCTTGAGCAACCATATCACGACCAGCTAATACGAATGGAATAGCATCCGCTTGAATAGGACTTGGAGTTGTGAAACCAGCATATTTAACAGCTTGAAGTACTTCTTTTTTTAAGTTTAAATCATCAAATGTGATTGTAACTTCCTCTTTTTGTTGGTCTTGAGTTTTTGTTTGTGCATTTTCTTGCATCATAATCCTTTGTAATCCAAGGAGATGATACAAGTTTGCATAATTGCAAAGCATCTTCCCCTCAAAGTATTTTGCGCATTATAGCTAAAATAGTATAAGGTTTTATTGAATTGGTATGAATTTTTTAGG
This sequence comes from uncultured Sulfurimonas sp., assembly GCA_964404655.1. Classification (GTDB taxonomy): domain Bacteria; phylum Campylobacterota; class Campylobacteria; order Campylobacterales; family Sulfurimonadaceae; genus Sulfurimonas. The sequence continues at coordinate 14,019 of CAYOKX010000042.1, forward strand.
TTATTTTAAAATATGTAGAAGAATATGGTGTTCGAGAGAGGATTTGAACCTCCGACCACTTCGATGTCAACGAAGTGCTCTACCCCTGAGCTACCCGAACAAATATCTTTTTGTAGAAATGGATTCTATCAAAAAGATACTTAAAATAGTTTTAGTTAAAAAGTGCTTCTAGTGCATCAACACCATCTTTAACATCTTCTATTTCACCAGTTTGCTCATTTGTTGTTGAATCTGTTTCAACAAGTTCTATGTGCATACCAATAAGCATAGAAGCAAGACGGATATTTATACCACTTTTACCGATAGCTTTTGATTTTTGGTCAGAAGGTAAAGTTATAATAGCTTTTTCATTTTCACCATCTTCATTTGTAACTATCTCAACATGAGAGATTATAGCTGGACTCATTGTACGTGATACAAAAAGTTCTAAAATTGATGTATACTCGATACAATCGATATTTTCACCTATAAGTTCTTGACTTACTGCATTAATACGAACACCTTTCACACCAACAGTTGCACCAACAGCATCTATTTGTGGATGTGTTGAAATAAGAGCAATTTTCGCACGTTCACCAGGGATACGAGCTGATTTTTCAACTATAACTGAACCATCATTGATTTCGGGAACTTCAAGTGATAAAAGAGCTTCTAAAAATTTAGGTGTTGTACGTGAGAGTTCTATCTGCATACCATGTTCTTTATCCATTGTAGCACGACGAACAACAGCTTTTATATGGTCACCCACTTTAAATATTTCACCTTTTATACGGCTTTTCATAGGTAAAACAGCACGTACTTCATCTACTTCTATATAAGTTGCATTTTTAGAATCCACTCTAATTACACGACCTGAAACAAGTGTACCTATTTTTGATTGATATTTTTCAAAAACATCATCTTCTATAAGTCTTTGAATATGAAACTCTATCTCTCTATGAAGTTGAGAAGCACCTGTACGTCCATACTCTTCTAAATTATGTTCTACTTGAAGTTGGTCTTCAAGTTCTACTTGGTCATCATACTCTTTAGCATCAGTAAGTGCAATGTATGCTGGAGCGATAGAATCATCATATAATCTATCATCTTCATCATCAACAACAGTAATTGTTTGAATAATATTAATAGTTTTTGCTACTTCATCAACATTTGCTTCAAATGCAAACTTATGATTAATAACTCTCTTAGCAGTTTGTACAAAAGCTGTCTTTAAAGCTTCAAGAACCTTCTCTGGTTGAAGACCTTTTTCATGTGCAATAGCTTCAGCAATATCTAAAATTTTTTCCATTGTTTGAGTTCCTTTTATTGTCGTTTCACAAAAAATATATATAAGTATTATGAGGGGATTTCTTATGAAGTTCATTATTATATTCAAATAGTAATAAAACTCCTATTAAAGATGTTTTTAGTAGGATTTGAATATAATGCAAAACTTTTTATATACAATTTAAGGAATAGAGTATGAATTTATTATTTGCAAGAACAGATGTTGATGTTAAACCTAAAAAAGCTGAATTAGCTAAGATAGAGGCTAGTGTTGAAAAAGATGATAGTGTAATATTTTATTTTGATAAAGATAACCAGCATAAAGATTTACTAGAGATGCAAGATTATTTTGAAGCAAAAGGGAAAAGCTTTTATATGAGTGAAGTTAAATTTGGTCTTTCGGATAGTGAGTATATGTATCAAGTACATATTATGAACTAAGAGTTAAAGAGAAATTATGAGCAAAAAATTATTTATTGAAACATTGGGTTGTGCTATGAATACTCGTGATTCTGAACATATGATTGCAGAGTTAAGAGAGAAAGAGGGATATGAAACGACTCAAACTCTTGAGGAAGCCGACCTTATTTTGATAAATACTTGTTCTGTAAGAGAGAAGCCTGTTCATAAACTTTTTAGTGAACTTGGTGGTTTTAACAAGAAGAAAAAAGAGGGAGCTAAGATAGGTGTTTGTGGTTGTACTGCATCACATTTAGGCAAAGAGATAATCCAAAGAGCACCCTATGTAAACTTTGTCCTTGGTGCTAGAAATGTTTCTAAAATTAGTGAAGTTTTACATAAAGATAAAGCTGTTGAGATAGATATAAACTATGATGAAAGTG
>CAYOKX010000043.1:0-7476 GCA_964404655.1 uncultured Sulfurimonas sp.
TGTAGGGAATAAGGTTTTTAAAATTATTGTATTAATTTATTGGGGTAGTATAGTTCTGTAATTGTTAAAAACTTGATTGACTTCCACTCAACTCTTATGATATAATTTCATTCAATAATTAAAATATAATTTTAGGATAACTATGAGTAAATCATTATATAAAACACTTGAAATCAATGAAGGTGCAAGTGAATCAGAGATAAAAAAAGCATATAGAAAATTAGCACGTCAATACCATCCAGATGTAAATAAAGACCCGAGTGCTGAAGAGAAATTTAAAGAGATTAACTCTGCGTATGAGATACTTAGTGATAAACAGAAAAAAGCTCAATATGACCAGATGGGTGATGGTATGTTTGGTGGTCAAAACTTTAGTGATTTCTCAAGAAGTCATGGTAATGCTGGTTCTGCTGATTTAGATGATATTTTAAGACAGATGTTCTCTGGTGGTGGAGGTTTTGGTGGTGGTGCTGGAGGCTTCGGTGGAGGCGGATTTGGTGGTGGTTTTGGACATCAACAACAGCAAGTAAATCTTGATATAGAAACAAGTGTTACTATCCCTTTTATTGTATCTATTTTAGGTGGTTCTCACTCTGTTTCTGTAAATGGTGAACGTTTTGACATCAAAATTCCTGCTGGTGTAAATAGTGGTGAAAAGATGAGAGTAAAAGGAAAAGGTCATGCTCAAAATGGTCGTGCTGGAGACCTTTTCTTAAAGATAACAGTCGCTTCAAATCCTGAATATGAGAGAGAAGATGACGATTTAGTAAAAAACTTTGATATAACTCTTCACTCTGCACTTTTTGGAGAAAAAATTGCTATTCAAACACTTGAAAAAGAGATAAAACTAAAAGTACCTGCAAATACAAAAAATGGACAACGTTTTCGTGTAAAAGAGATGGGTGCAATGAATAGAAAAACAAAAGTTCGTGGGGCATTATATCTTAAAGCTAACATCGTTCTTCCATTAGTTGATGAATTAGCTGAAGATTTAGTTCAGATGATGAAAGATAAACTTCCAAAAGGGTAGAAGATGACTCATAAATATGATGAACCTGTCTATCTTATAAGTATTGTGTCTAAGATACTAGATATTCATCCTCAAACTTTGCGTCAATATGAGAGAGAAAACCTTATCTGCCCAGCACGTTCTAATGGGCGTATAAGACTTTATTCTGAAAGAGATATAGATAGAATAAAACTTATTTTACGTCTTACACGTGAGCTAGGAGTCAATTTAGCTGGAGTTGATATTATATTGCGTCTAAAAGAGAATGTTGATACTATGGAAAATGAGATAGCAGGACTTCGTCATGAAGTCTCTTGTGCTAAAAATAGTCATTCTGTATCACCAGATAAAGCACTTGTTACAAAACGAAGTGTTTATGAGATGATTATTTTTGAAAAGTAAAAATTAAATTTTATATATATAAGAAAAAAGCTATCTACTATATAATAGTAGATTTAGCTAAAGCTTCCTCTATCTCCTCTTTCGTAATATCTCCTGTTAAAGATAACTCAACATCACCATCTTTACCATTTATTTCCATATTTTCAATTTTTTTCTTAGTTGTATCACTCATACATTCACAAGCTCCTGTTGAGCAATTTTGAACCATCTGTTCAATATTTTGTTTTTTAATCTCACCACTAAATGAGATATTAACACCTATACTTGTTCTGTTTACATCTTTTTTTATAAAATTTTTCATATTTGAGTATATCAAAAAAATCTTCAAAAGATGGACTTATTGCAAAAATTAAACTATCATTATAAATATAATTTAATTTAGGAAAACTATTTTGAAAAAAGAAACTATTTTAATCATTGATGATTCTAAGCTTATAAACAATGCTCTATATGAATCTTTATCTGCAAGGGATTTTGAGGTTACACAAGCATTTGATATTAGCTCTGCTAAAAGTATTTTAGAAAAAAATAGTTTTAACTATGCTCTTTTAGATTTGGAACTTCCCGATGGAGTTGGTGAAGATTTATTACCATCTCTTAAAAAGCATTTAGATACTCGTGTAATCGTTTTATCCTCAAATAGAGATAGACAACGTCGTAAAGAACTCTTTGAGTCTAGTAACATTATAGATTACATAACGAAAGAGAGATATTTTGCAGATATGGAACTTGCTATTGTTCAACTTATTAACAATATCTCTACAAATGATACTCTAAATATTTTAATTGTTGATGATTCACGATTTATGAGAAATCAACTTCGTATATTGTTATCTAAACGTAAATTTAATGTATATGAAGCTGTTGATGGGAAAGAAGCACTTCAAATCCTAAAAAACAATAAGATAGATGGAGCGATAATAGACCTTGAGATGCCTGTTATGGATGGAAATAAGCTCTTAAGTACTATTAAACGAGACAGAGCAAATCTTCTTATTCCTGTAATGGTTGTTTCTGGAACTTCCGACCCCGATAAAATTGCTAAAGTTATTAAAAATGGTGCAAATGATTTTATACGTAAACCCTATGCCTCAGAGGAGTTACTACTAAAAATAGATAAGATGATGAATGAGCTGAAACAACATCGTACTATTGAGGTACAAAAAAATAGATTTAATCTCTATACAAATGCGATAGATAATTCTACTATTTTTTTTAAATTAGATAAAAAGTTAAAATATATCTATACAAATAAAACTTTTGATAAACTATTTAAAATCTCTATTGGAAAGAAGTTTCAAAAATATATGGATGAAACATATAATCAAGAGTTAAAAAAGCTAGAAGATAGTATTGAAGAGAAACAATCCTTTCAGACTATTTTTAAATTCAAAAATCAAGATGAAGAGGAGATCTATCTTCAACTTACCTTTACTCCAATTTTAAATGAAAATAATATTGTAGAAGAGATAGTTGTAATAGGTTTTGATATATCTCTTATTCAAAAGAGGAAAGATGCTTTAATAAAACTTGTAAAAATAGAAACTGAGAAGAATTGGAAACAGAATAAAATGCTTATTCAACAATCAAAAATGGCTTCTATGGGAGAGATGATAGAAAATATCGGTCACCAATGGCGTCAACCTTTAAACTCATTAAGTGTTCTTTTTAGTAAGATTCTTATCTCCTATAAAATAGGAACATTGAATGAAAATATAATATCTAATTCAACAAGTCAAGCTACTCGAATAATATCTCATATGTCTAAAACTATTGATGATTTTAGAGATTTTTTTAGAGCTGATAAAAAATTTACATCTTGTAAACTCTCCGATGTTATTAATCAATCTTTAAACATTATAAAACCGACTCTTCAATCTAACGGTATTCTTTTAAATATATATTCAAATAAAGATATAACTTTTAGCTGTTTAAAAAATGAGTTATCTCAAGTATTAGTAAATCTCATAGCAAATGCGATGGATGCAATTCTTTTGAAAAATATTAAAAATGGTGAAATTACTATTAGTACAGAAGAAAACGATGGGAATGTTATTATTATTGTAGATGATAATGCAGGTGGAATAGATGAAAATATTTTAGAGAAAATTTTTGAACCATACTTTACTACAAAAGAGAATGATAAAGGAACAGGTATAGGACTTTATATGTCTAAAATAATTATAGAACAACATATGAAAGGAAAACTAGAGATAGAAAATGGGTTACTAGGTGCTTCTTTTCAAATTGTTATTCCAAATTAATTTAATTTTTTAAAAAGATTTGATAATATATTTTTATCTTAATTTTCAAAGGTATTTTTATGGTTGAAGCCGATTTTAAATATATTATCGACACTTTCTTTGCACTCTTTTCTATGGTTCTTATAATCTTTATGGTTCCTGGATTTGCTATGCTCGAAGCGGGTCTAGTTCGTACAAAAAATGTTACCTCTGTTTTAACAATCAATGTAATGATTTACGCAGTTGCTTCTTTAGCATTTTTACTTATCGGTTATAGTATCGCTTTTGGTGCATGGGAAAATGATAGTATGAGTATCTATGCTGCTTTTCTTTTTCAGATGGCATTTGTTGGTAAAACTATCAATATTATGAGTGGTGGTGTGAGTGAGCGTGTACGTATTATTCCATTAACTATTTTTGCTGTTATTATGAGTGGATTTATCTATCCTACGGTTGTAAATATTAGTTGGGGTGCTGACATCATCGCAGGAACTTTTCTTGATTTAAATATGTATGATTTAGCTGGTTCTACGGTTATTCACTCTACTGGTGGATGGGCTTTACTTGCTGCTATTCTTATTATGGGTTCTCGTAAAGGGCGTTATGTTAAAGGAAAAATAAGAGTTATCCCCGCTTCAAATATTCCATTAGTTGTTCTTGGTGCTTTTTTACTTTGGATAGGTTGGTTTGGATTTAATGGTGGTTCAGTAGGTTCTATCTCTTCAGTAGAGAATGCTAATACTGTTGCAAAAACGATTATGAATACAAATACTGCTGGTTTAGCTGGTGCCTTAATCGCTGCTGCTTTGATGTATTTTAGATACAAATTATTTGATATTACTATGATTTTAAATGGTGCATTAGGGGGTCTTGTTGCTATAACTGCTGGACCTGATTTATACGATATGTATACTCCTATATTAATCGGTGCTATTGGTGGTGCATTAGTTGTTTTTGCTGTACCTCTTTTTGATAAACTTCAGTTAGATGACCCTGTTGGTGCATTATCTGTTCATCTTGTAAATGGTATATGGGGAACATTAGCTGTTGGTATATTTGTAGCTGACATATCTATTTTAGAGCAGATAAAAGGTATCGTTATCGTTGCTATATTTGCATTTAGTAGTTCATTTGCTGTTTTATATATTATCAATAAAATTGTTCCTTTTAGAGCTGAAGATGATGCTCAAGTTGAAGGTATGGATGTTAATGAATGTGGTGTTGAAGCCTATCCTGAATTTAAACGTGCTATCTAGTTTAACACTTTTATAACAAAAGTTTGCTACTATTCTTTCTATGATTAGACATAGTAGTTCTCTTTTTATCTCTCTATTTTTTCATCTCTTTTTGGGTTTGATAGTTTTATATCTTTATATAAACAAACCTATAAAAAAAGAGATACCCTCTCCTACACAAAAAATAGCTATAAAACTCTCTGCTTTTACTGAAAAAAAAACTTTAGTTATTCCTACACCTGTAAAAAAAACTGTTCAAAGAAAAAAAAAGAAGAAAATTGTTAAGAAGATAAAAAAGGCTATTGTTAAAAAAGTAAAAAAAAGAGTTATTAAAAAAACTATTGCTAAAAAAGTTGTTCCTTTAAAAAAAGAAAAGATTGAAATAAAACAGGAAGTAGTTAAGAAGATAGAGAAAACAGTTATAAAAAAAGTTCAACCTATTCAACAACAAAAGAGCAAAAAGGAGATAGAAAAAGAGAAAAAAAATAACTATATAGTAAATTATATAGATAATAATCTTTATAAAATAAGAGAACTTATCAAAGATAATCTCTATTATCCACGTAAAGCAAGACGTAAAGGAGTTGTGGGAGAGGTTCTTGTAAAATTTAGACTTAAAACAGATGGAAAGATAGATAATATAAAAGTTATCTCTTCAAACCATAAGATTTTAAGTCGTTCAGCTATTCGGACTATTGAGGAGTTATCATCTCAGTTTCCTAAGCCTGAAACTGAGATAGTCATTAGTTTACCTATTGGGTATCATCTCCATTAAGAGATAGAGTAGCTCTTCATAATCCTTTTCACCATTTTTTTATCTATCTCTATATTTTTTTTAGAGTATATACTCTTCTCTAACTGCTCTATCAAGTTAGCAACTTCAATGTTATCTTGAAATGGCATCAGTTTTATAATGAGAACTTTTGGTTCTTTTAAAGAGATACTTTTTTCTTTTTTTATAAAGTTCCATGGTTTAAAAAGAGTTAAAACTACACCTACAATCAATCCTCCGATAAATGTTAAATAGAGTAAAAATATTGGTATCTCTCTGTTTTGAGATGATTGAACAACTTTAACTATCTCTTTTGTATCATTGGAAGTTTTATTGTCTTCACGTTTTACAACCAACTTTTTAGCTACGATACCATTGACTTTTATATCTACTTTTTTAGTTGAGATAGTTTTAACACTATGTGTTTTTAAATCAAAATATTTTAACTCAAATGGTTCAATAGTAAAATCTTTGTCTGCTACAAGTGCTATTTTTTGAGTGAGAGTATCTCCTTTTATTGAGATTTTTTCATCAAAAACACTCACACCATTTAGAGTAGGTTTAAATGTCTCTATATCCTCTAAATTACCTTTACCAATAACTTTTAATGTTACATTAACCGCTTCATTTTTTTCTATCTCTTTTTTATCTATAATAGATTCAATAGTGAAATCACCTACAAGTGAAACATCTTGAGGAAGTGCTAAGACATCTATTTTTAAACTGTTTGAGAAGTAACTTTTCCACTTAACATCTAAAACCCACGAACCCCAACTATTTCTATCTTTTACACGAGTAGCTATCTTCATCTGAGCAGGTTCTATTGTAAGCTCTCCTGCTCTTTGAGGGGCTAAATGGTAGTTGATGATAGTATAAGTAAATTTATCTTTTTTATACTGTTTAGGTTTACTCTCTCCCTTCATCCAAAACCCTTTAAAGTCAGGTTGTATAAATTTACTATCAACAGCTTCTGCACCATTTCTCTGTTTAAATATAAGTGACAGATGAAAAGGTTCACCTACATATATATCTTTTTTATCTGCTTTAAGAGTAAGCTCAAAATCATCATTTATATTTTTCTGATACTCTTTTACTACTATATCGATAGGATTAGATTTTTCTATATTTCCATCTATTTTTACATCGATAGCATCTATTTTACAACTCTTTTGAGGTGCAAATTTATAGCTCAGTGTATAGTTCTTTTTATAATCACCATTTACCATTCTGATACTTGTTTGAGAACTTGTAGAGAGTATTGGAGTATTACAAATTTTCATTAAATCGGGTCGTCCTACATCTCCACCCACTAAAGTAAGATTTAATGTTACAGTATCACCTCTTACGACCTCTGTTGAATCTACTGTTGCCACTATACCTGCATATATCGTTTCTATGCCTATTAAAAGTAAAAATATTACTTTTCTACCAAGGTTTTTCATCACTATTCTCCTTTTTCATCTTCTGTTTTGCAAGTCTATACATATAAGTATTTTGTTTAGTATTTAACTGTTTAAGCCACTTTGCCTGTTCTGCATCACTCATCATAGCTTTCTCTTTTTTGTGAGAGTTCTGTTTCTCCTCTTTTGCTTTGTTTGCATCATCAGATTTATTTTGAGACTCTTTGTTCTCCTTATTTTTTTTCTCTTGCTCTTTTTTATCCTTATCACTCTCTTTTTGAGATTTATCACTTTTTTTATCACCATTTTCTTTACTATCTTTTTTATTTTTATCGGAACTATTTTTATCTTTATTCTGTTTATTTTGTTCCTGATTTTTTTTCTCTTCATCTTTCTTTTTATTCTTATCTTTATT
>CAYOKX010000043.1:7576-16125 GCA_964404655.1 uncultured Sulfurimonas sp.
TTTATTCTTATCTTTATTTTTCTGATTTTCTTTCTGTTTCTTTTGCTCTTGTATCGCTTTTTTTACAGCTTCTAAATTTTCTCTAGTATCTTTATCTTCATAAAGTGTAAGAGATTTTTCATAAGCATCTTTTGCTTTTTGTAGGGAATCTTTTTTCTGCTGTTTTACATAACTGTTTCCCATATTTGCATATTTTTTAGATTGAGAAATTTTATCTTTAAAAGTAGCTTTATTATAAGCTTCTAAAGCTTTATCAAATTTACCATCTTTATAAAAAGAGTTTCCCTCATTATAAAAACTTTCTGCATCTTTTGTATCTCTTGCATACGATCCATACAATTTTTGTGATTTTTCAAACTCACCACTGTTATATGCTTTCTCTGCTTTATCTAAGTTGGCAAAATCAAAAAAACTTGCTTTAAGATTTTGAGGTAAAACAACAAAAGAGAGTAGAAAAAGAGATGTTAAAATTTTAGGTAAGTTCTCTTTTGAAAATGAACTTGTAGCAAAAAATAAAATAAATATAGCTAATCCTAAAGGATAGTAAAAAAGAGGTATAAATTTTGTAATCTCTTCACTTTTCAACTCTTTTTTCTCACTTACTTTTGCTATCTCATTCATCATAGTTTTTATATCTTCAGTTGAGTTTACATTTTCTATATATACTCCCCCTGTTTGTGTTGCTAGAGAGGCTATGTTTTCGTTAAGTTTAGAGATAATAATAGCACCATTTTGTTTTACAAAACTACCATCTTTAAGTTTTACAGGTGCACCTTTTTCTGTTCCCATACCAACTATAAAAACAACTATATTTTTCTCTTTAGCAAAAGCTATCTCCTCTGAAAAATCTTTTTTATCTCCACCATCACTAAAAAGTAGCAGATATTTTTTATTTTCATTTTTGATAGAACTGTCCACAACATTTAGAATAGATAAAAAATCTGTTCCCTTTTCCGTAATAGAGTTTGTACTCAACTGTTGTAGTAAAAAACTAACAGCACTATGGTCAAAACTAAGTGGAGAGACAAGATAGGAGTTTTTTGCAAAGGCTATGACACCTATTCTTTCAGTTGATGCAAGTTTTAGAAACTCTATCATCTTCTGTTTTGATGCTTTTAGTCTGTTTGGATATATATCTTCAGCCAACATAGAGTCTGAAATATCTAGTGCCATCATAATGTCTGCACTTTTAGCTTTTACCTCTACTTTTCCTTCATCTATAACAGGTGAACTTAAAGCGATTACTATCAAGATAGTTATAATAAAGAAAAGTATATTTCTCACTTGTGTTGTTAAACTACCTCCATTAACTTGCAACTTTTTCATAACTTCATCACTAAAAAAATGTGATTGTGCATCTTTTTGAGTGATAAGAAAACCAAATAGTATAAAAACGATTGGTAAAATATAATATAAAAATTCAGGATATAAAAAACTCATCTGCTAACCTCTCCTATTTCTCAGAAAAACATATAGTATAAGAGATAAAAAAGCGATAAAGAGTGGATATGTGTAGTAATAATGTAAATATGTAAATGTCTCATTTTTTATCTCAGATTTTTCAAGTTCATCTATTTTTTTATAAACTTTTAAAAGTTCATCTGCATTTGAAGCACCAAAGGCAACACCACCTGTTCCATCTGCTATCTCAAGTAATACGGCTCTATTGTACTCATTTGAATGCCCTATACCGATAGGATATACTTTTATACCCTCTTTTTTAGCCATCTCAATAGCTACTTTAAGAGGAATTTTATCGACACCCTCTGTACTATATCCATCTGTTAAGAGTATAGCTACTTTAGATTCTGATTTACTCATCTTCAAGAGATTTACCCCTTGTGCTAAAGACTCATAAAGTGCTGTATATTTTCCTGCCATTCCTATTTGAAGTTGAGAAACTACCCGTTTTAATATATGTTCATCATAAGTAAGTGGTGAAGCGATAAAGGAGTAAGCCCCAAAAACTACCAAACCGATATTATCATCTTTACGAGTATCTATAAAATCTCCTACTATGTTTTTAACAGCATCAAATCGAGTTAAGAGAGGGTTTGTTCTATCAAATCCTTGTGCTTGCATAGATTGAGAAGCATCCAATATAAGTGCTATCTCATACCCATCTTTAGGTTCTAACTCATAAGGTTCATCTTTTACTGGTGACATTAAAGATACAACTAACATAACAATAGCCAACCATTTTAAAAATAGAAGTAGTTTAGATGAGGAGATAGATTGTTTCATAAACTGATTGAGGTGGGGAAAGTATATGGAGCTATTTTTCATTTTACAGAAAAGTTCACACACTACAAAGAGAACCAAAATAGCTATAAAAAATGGGTATTCAAAAAAAAGAGTATTAAACATCTATCATCTCCTTATAAAGCTCTATATAACCTAAAACTTCACTATCAAAAGAGTTAACCTCTTTTTTATATTTGAACTCCTCTAACCTTGTTACAAGGTTGTTATACATCTCTTTATGTCTCGGACTATCATCTTTGAAAGTATTTCCATAAAGTGTTATAAGATAAGCTGATTTTTTTGTGTTTTTAAAATCGAGAGAGTTTAAAGCATGAAAATGCTCTTTTCGTATATTAAACTTATCTCTTCTTTGAAACCATCTATATAGAAGATAGAGCACTCCTATAATCAGAGAGGTAGCAACTAAAATGATAGCAACAAGATAATAAAATGAGTATTCTTGAACTTCAAGAAGAGGTTTTATATCGTGTAGTGGGATATTATATTGAGGTTTATTTTCTGGCAAATATGTCTCCTGCTAAAGATATTTTATTACCGTTATATTACACCTATATAGTTAATAATTTATTTACTTTAACAATGAAAAAAGAACAATGTAGAGATTAAGAGAGAGAATAAGTAAATCACCCTAAGATGATTTACTTAAAAAAGAGAAAGACTAGTTAGTTTCTTGATCTACTATTTTATTAGCAGAGATCCATGGCATCATTTCACGAAGTTGATTACCAGTTTTTGTGATTAGTTTTTCTTTATCGTTAGTACGCTCAGCATTCATACGAGGATAACCAGCTTGACCTTCTAAGATGAAATCTTTTGCAAATCTACCATCTTGAATTTCAGTTAAGATGTCACGCATAGCTTGTTTTGACTCAGCATTGATAACACGTTTACCAGAAACATAATCACCATACTCAGCAGTGTTAGAGATAGAATATCTCATATCAGCAATACCACCCTCAAACATTAAATCAACGATTAGTTTAAGTTCATGTAAACACTCAAAGTATGCAAGTTCTGGAGCATAACCAGCTTCAGTTAATGTTTCAAAACCAGCTTGAACTAATGCAGAAGCACCACCACAAAGAACTGCTTGCTCACCAAAAAGGTCAGTTTCAGTTTCATCTTTGAAAGTTGTTTCGATGATAGCAGTACGACCACCACCAATAGCAGAAGCATAAGAAAGAGCTAACTCTTTAGTTTGGTTTGAAGGATTTTGACCAACAGCGATTAAATCTGGAATACCACCACCACGAACAAACTCAGAACGTACAGTATGACCTGGAGCTTTTGGAGCAATCATAGTAACATTGATGTTAGATGCTGGTTTGATACGACCATAGTGAATGTTAAAACCATGACCAAATGCGATAGTAGCACCATCTTTAAGGTTAGGAGCAATTTCGTTATCATAAATTTCAGATTGATTTTCATCTGGTAAAAGAATCATAACAACATCAGATTTAGCAGTTGCTTCAGCAATAGTTAAAACTTCAAATTTTTTAGCTTCAGCTTTAGCCCATGAAGAACCACCTTTACGAAGACCTACAACAACATTAACACCACTATCTCTTAAGTTTTCAGCGTGAGCATGACCTTGTGAACCGAAACCTATCATTGCAACTGTTTTGCTTTTGATTAAATCTAAATTTGTATCTTTATCATAATAAACGTTTAATGCCATATTATTTCCTTTAGGGGGGAGTTAAGAGTTTTATCCTAACAAAATTTTGTGGCATTATACTTAAAAAAGAGTAAAACTTTTATTATAAATAAAATTTTATTTTATCCCCTCCCTTTCACTCAATCACAACCCTAATCCAATATTTCCATCATAGAGACTGTAAACTTTGCAAAACTCAAAAATCATCTCTAATAAAGTAGCAAATAGAGATGATGTTTTTTATTGATTCCCAATCTCTAACTTGGTATTCTTCCACCTCTCTTTATAAGAGCTACCCTAACCACTCTTATATCTTTAAATTCTTTTGTAATACCAATCCCAGCTAGAATATAAAAGTTGGAATGAAAAGTGCTACTAAAGTATACTCTTAAACATTCAAGATTTTACTCACTATCTCATATACATTTTTAGAGATAGTTTTTTCATCTATCACTCTCTCTAACTCAACTTTCATTAACTCTTTATTATGAAGATTTAATTTTGCATAGATTTTAAATGCTCCAGCTAAACCTGATGCCATCTGTGCATTGATTTTATCTATCTCTAAAATTTTATCTACTACAAACTTATACCCTTTTCCATCTTTAGAGTGAAAATATCTATAATTTCTTGCAAAACTACCTATAAGAGAGCGTACAAGATTTGGAACTTTTTTATCATAAACCTCATCATCTTCTAATGTGATAACTCTCTCTAAAACTCCCTCTCTTCCTGATGATGATAGAATAGCAAAATATTTATTCATCACTAAACTATCATCTTTATATCGTTTATAAAAATCTTCTAGTGCTAGTTTTGAAAATTCACCTGAAATATTTTCAAGTATATCAAGAGCTACTACTCTATCTGTCATCATTAAAGAGTTACTATATTGAGTATATATTAAAGAGATAATCTCTTCACTCTCTAAAGCAGAAAGAAGTTTTAAACAACGATTTTTTAAAGCTCTCTCTCCCATACTTTTTGCATCTATATCACTATTTTTAGGTTTATGGTTTTGAGTATAGAGTACTAAAAGTTTCTCTTTATAACTTAACGCCAACTCTTTTTCCAATCTCTCTTTCGCTTTATATATAGGTTCAAAATCAACTTTAGTTTGACGTTGCATCAATGTCGAGATAGTTGGTAATTCAAGAAGAAGTGCTTTATAAGAGAGGTCTATATCTAAATCAAGAAGTTTACCAAATGCTTCTATATAGTCACTATTTAATTCTCTATTTTGCATTAAATTCTCTAATGTTTCTACACCAAATGATTGTGCTGATTCATATCTTACAAAACTATTTTTGTCATATTGCATTAAGAATGAATACTCTTGTTGCTCCTGCTCTATAATTATAGGTGCTGAGAAATCACGATTTATAGATAGTATAGGTTTTTGAGTAAGATTAGTTACTATAAACTCCTCATTCTCTTGAGAGATAATCAATGTTTCACTACTTATCTCCTCTCCACTATTATCTAAAATAGCTATTTTTAAAGGAAAATAATATGGTTTTTGTTTTGTTCCATCAACAGCATCGGGAACAACTTGAGTAAAACTTACTTTATATACTCCATCTGAAAAACTCTCTTTTACTTGAAGAGTTGGTGTTCCTGACTGATGATACCAAAGTTCAAATGCAGTTAAATCAACACCACTTGCTTCACTCATAGCCCATAAAAAATCGTTGGTTGTAACAGCTTGACCATCAAACTTCTCAAAATAGAGGTCAGTAGCTTTACGATAATTTTCCTCTCCTAAAAGAGTATGTATCATACGAATAACTTCTGCACCCTTTTCATATACAGTAGATGTATAAAAATTGTTCATAGATATATAAGACTCTGGTTGAATAGGGTGTGCAGTTGGTGAAGCATCCTCTACAAATTGGCGTTCACGTAAGGCTTTTACATCTTCTATACGTTGAACATTCTTTGAGTTCATATCAGCAGAAAAACTTTGGTCACGAAAAACTGTTAATCCCTCTTTGAGTGTAAGCTGAAACCAATCTCTACATGTTATACGGTTTCCTGTCCAGTTATGAAAATACTCATGTGCTATAACAGCTTCAATCCCCATAAAGTTAGCATCTGTTGCACTATCTTCATCAGCTAAAACATAGTGAGAGTTAAAGATATTTAAACCTTTGTTTTCCATCGCTCCCATATTGAAACTATCTACGGCTACTATATTGTATATATCTAAATCATACTCTCGTCCATACTTCTCCTCATCCCAAGTCATAGACTTTTTGAGTGAACGCATAGCATGAGTACATTTAGATTCATTGCCTAAATCACAATATATATTTAGTTCTACATTCTCGCCACTTGCTGTTGTGAACTCATCGTTAACAACACCTAAATCTCCAGCAACTAAAGCAAAAAGATAGGATGGTTTTGGATGTGGGTCTATCCAAGTAACACCATGGCGACCATCAAAACTATCGTGACACTCTTTTTTATTTCCATTACTCAAAAGAAGTGGATAACTCTTTTTATCTGCTATAACAGTAGTTGTAAACACACTCATAACATCTGGACGGTCAAGATAGGGAGTGATTCGTCTAAAACCCTCTGGTTCATTTTGGGTACAAAATATCTCTCCAGATTTGTATAATCCCTCTAGTTCTGTATTTTTATGAGGATATATCTTGTTTACTATCTTAAGTGTAAACTCTGTGGGCATATTAAATACAGTTAATTTTTCATCTATATAACTATAACGATTTTCTTGAAGTTTAAGGTCATTTAACCATAACTCTTGAAGCTCTAAATCTATACTATCTAAAACTATATCATCTATCTCAGCATCTAGCTTTATAATATTCATACTATTAGTAACTAATGTATACTCTTCATAAATATCAAATAGTAATACAACATCTTTGATAGTAAAATCAGGCTTTTTATAATCTTTAAGATATATCGGTTTTATCTTTTTCATTCCATTCCTTTTTATATAAATAATATGATTTATTAGTTTGTAACTTACTAAATATATTTAACTATATGATACAGTTTGATTGAAACTATATTTGTATGTTGCATGATATAACTTCTGTACATAATCCTATTATTTTGAGATATTATACTTTAATTTTAAGTAGGAACATTCTATACTATTATATGTATAAAAATGAATTCGATAAACATATTCAAAATCACTCTGTCTCTAATAACTTTATATTTTTTGGAGAGAGTAAGTTTTTGATAGATATGTATACAAAAATGCTGACAAATATAGATGATTCTATTGTTTTAAATCTTTATCACGATGAGTATAACTTTAAATCTGCAAAAGAACATCTTTCTCAATCCTCTCTTTTTGGAGAGAGAAACATCTTGATTATTAAGAGTGAAAAAAAAGTACCTAGAAAAGATTTAGATGTTTTAGTATCTCTTGCTGAAAAAAATAGAGATAATATTTTTATATATGCTTATTATGGGAGTGACCATAAGGTATACAGTAAAATATATAGTAAACAAACAACTATGGTTGTACGCTTTTTTCATCCTAAAGGGTATGAAGCTCAAAACATCGTGGCACAAGTAGCAAGAGAGAAAAAAGTAAATATAGATAAATACACTATCTCTCATCTTTTAAATATTCATAACGGAGATGTAGCACTCTCCTGTAATGAGATGGAAAAGTTTAGTGTTTATGATAGAGAGATAACAACGAAAGATATAGAAAATCTAGTATATGGTTTAAGTGAAGTTAATTTAGATGATTTTATAAAAAAAGTGTTAGATAAAAAAGAGTTTATCTTTGACCTTCAAAATATTCTTGAACATGGAGAGGATGAGATAAGAGTTTTAACAGCACTTACCTCATTTATAACTCAACTCTATATGTTTAACATATATATAAGAGTCAATGGAACACCTAACGCTTTAGAGGTTTTAGGCTATCCAGCTCCAAAGTTTGTAGTAGATGAAAAAGCCTCTCTCTCTTTAAAGTTTAAACCACAAACATACTCTCAACTCCATCAACTTCTTTTAGATAGTGAACTCACTATGAAAAGTGCTAATGTCGATAAGGGTGCTATATTGCTCTCAACTTTGATTAGCATACAAAGAATTTTATAATGGATGATAATGAAGAGTTACCTCAATCCTCTCGTTTTGAGAAAAGTAAAAACTCATCAAATACTCTATTTGGGAGTTTTGCTTTTATAATATTGGCTATCACTATTTTATATTCTAATGAAGAGAAAGCAATTCATCTTAATAAAAATATAGTAGAGATAGAAAAATATGCAACACTTATTCAAGGAAAGATAGAACCAACTCATACAATTATAGACCCTGTTTTTCAGATAAAATCTAATGATTTAGTTTTAAAAAGAGTAGTATCTGCTTATCAATGGAAGGAGTATAGATATACATCTTCTGAACATTCATCAAGACCTATAACGGAGTATAAATATAAAAAAGTATGGTCATCTTTTCTATATGATTCATCTGAATTCAAATACTCTCAAAATCATACTAATCACACTCTAAAATATAAAACAGAAACTTTTTTAGGTGATGCTACACTTAATAATTATTATATGGATAAAACTATTATAAATAAAATTGACAATTTTAAAACTTTTCAAAATCCTAATAAAGA
>CAYOKX010000044.1:0-16032 GCA_964404655.1 uncultured Sulfurimonas sp.
CATTACTTATGGCTAAGTGGAATGATAATTTAGCTATCTTAAATTAACAATGCCTTATAGATAAAACTCTCTTAATTTAACAATGCCTTATTTTCATATCTAATGTTTAACCATAATTTTGCTTAGATAACCTTTAAAATTGTATGAAAATGACCTAGTTTTACCGTACCATTTTTAAATTTTTATTTTCTTTATAGTTTTATTGTTACTATATCTCCTTTCAACAGTTTGTAAATTAATAAAGTGAAAATTTATAAGCTTAATAATCTTTAATCCTATTCTAATATCTATTCTTTTTCTATATCCTAGCTAAAAAACATTCAGTCATCTATTATTATATATTTAGTATAATCCTCACAATTATTATAAGGAATTTTATATCATGAGTTTTTTAAAAGAGTACGATAGCGAAATATTTGATTTATGTGAAAAAGAGTTAGAGCGTCAAACTGACCATTTAGAGATGATTGCATCTGAAAACTTTACACTTCCAGCAGTTATGGAAGCGATGGGTTCAGTATTTACTAATAAATATGCTGAGGGTTACCCTGCAAAACGTTACTATGGTGGTTGTGAATATGCTGATGGTGTTGAACAATTAGCGATAGATAGAGCATGTGAACTTTTTGGATGTAAATTTGCAAATGTTCAACCTCACTCAGGTTCTCAAGCAAATGGTGCAGTTTATGCAGCACTTTTAAAAGCTGGCGACAAACTTTTAGGTATGGATTTAAGCCATGGTGGACACTTAACACATGGTTCTAAACCATCTTTTTCAGGTAAAAACTACTCATCATTTACTTATGGTGTAGAACTTGATGGTCGTATTAACTATGATAGAGTTATGGATATTGCACAAATTGTAAAACCCAAAATCATTGTTTGTGGTGCTAGTGCTTATGCTCGTGAAATCGACTTCAAAAAATTCCGTGAGATTGCTGATGCAGTTGGTGCAATTTTATTTGCTGATATTGCACATATCGCTGGTTTAGTAGCTGCTGGTGAACATCCTAGTCCATTCCCTTATGCTGATGTTGTAACAACAACTACACATAAAACACTTGCTGGTCCTCGTGGTGGAATGATTATGACAAATGATGAAGATATTGCAAAGAAAATCAATTCTGCTATCTTCCCTGCACTTCAAGGTGGACCTCTTGTTCACGTTATCGCTGCTAAAGCTGTTGGTTTTAAATACAATTTATCTCCAGAGTGGAAAGAGTATGCAAAACAAGTGAAAGCAAATGCTAAAGTTCTTGGTGAAGTTATGGTGAAACGTGGATATGATGTAGTATCTGGAGGAACTGATAATCACTTAATTCTTGTATCTTTTGTAGGTAAAGAAATTAGTGGTAAAGATGCTGATGCAGCACTTGGGAATGCAGGTATAACTATAAACAAAAATACTGTTCCAGGTGAAACAAGAAGCCCTTTTGTAACTTCAGGTATTCGTGTTGGTTCTCCTGCATTAACAAGCCGTGGTATGAAAGAGAAAGAGTTTGAAATTATTGGTAATAGAATGGCTGATGTTTTAGATGATATTACTAATACTGAACTTCAAAAAACTATCAAAGCTGAGTTAAAAGAGTTAGCTCAAAACTTTGTAATATATAACCAATCAACTTATTAGGATAAAAATATGACTGCAATGGACCTGAAACTTATAAAAATGGTGAGTGACCATTACTGGGTTAAACGCGACTCCGTAGTGGATAAACTATCTTTTAAAGGTAGAACTTTTTACAATAAATTTGAAAAAGTGAAAGCTCCATTGACTCAGTCAATTATAAATCAACATATTAAAGGTGATATTACAGTAGCTCATTCTATTGTAAATAGCCGTGATAAAGTTGAAAATATTGTTATTGATTATAATGGTAGAGACCCTGAACGTTTCTATCATAAAGCACAACTTTTACTTCGTGAAGAGGGTTATATTAACTTTACTGCATATAAAACAAAAACTGATGGGCATCTCCATGTTTATATACATAAAGGGCATACAACACTTCAAGAGGCTATTCAACTTGGGAAAATGCTAAGTATGAAACTTGCTTCTAAACAGCCTAAACAGTGGAGAATGTTTCCAAATTCAGATATGCCTGATGAATATAATATACTTACTCTACCTTATGAAGTTTATGCCAAAGAGCGTGGAGCTTCTTGGTCAAAACATATGTAAATAAAAGAATAATAAAGAGGATAAAAATGGAAGAGAAACACGAATTAAATGATCTTATTCTAAATAAAAATAGTGCAACAAATAACAATAAAAAGATTATTTTAGCAGTTGCTACATTAGGTGTTGTTTTAATAATTGTTGTAATGTTAATGAATAGTTTATCATCTAATGGAACAGATAATTTACCACAACCTATATTATCTGAAGCTCTTCTACCACCAGAACCAAAAGCTAAAAACTCTCTTCAAGCTATGGATGAACCTCTTTTTGAAGAGATTGAAATTCTTGAAGATGATGATAGCTCCTCTGATAATAGTTTAGATAAGATTGCACAACGTTTAAAACAGGAAAGTTTAGAAGAAAATCATGTTTTAGAAGATACAACACCTAGCTTTACTCAAGTAAAAGAACCTATTGTTCGAAAAGTTGTTGAACCTACTAAGCATATAGAAAAAGTAGTTTCTAAACCAAAAACTACTCCTAAACCAGCTGTTGTTGTTAAGAAAAAAGAAAATCCATATTTTGTAGATAAAAGAAAAGAGGGGAAATACTACCTTCAAGTTGGTTCTTTTTCAATATTTGAACCAAATCAAAAATTTCTTAAATCTATCACAGATAAAGGATTTACATATAAATACCATGAAGTAACGATTAATTCAAAAAAAATAAATAAAGTTTTAATCGGTCCTTTCTCAACTAAAAAAGAAGCAAGAGATGCTTTACGAACCGTTCGTAGTAGTGTTGAAGCTGGTGCTTTTTTAACTGAAATATAAGTCTCAAATTTCCCTTTTCTTAGGGGAATAATTCTCCAAAAGGTTGAACCTTGATATACTCAAAACAATTCACACTTGACCAATTAGCTCCTATCGCCGTTTACTCCAAACTTAAAACTCTTTTTCCCAATGAAATTACCTATCTTTTTGAAAGTGCTGGACAATCTGAAGGAAATTATAGCTTTATAGCTATTGGTGCAAGAGAGAGAGTTCAATATATAGATAATCAAACTCTCTATACAGATAGTCAAAATATAAAACATAATAAAGATGAAAACCCTTTTCTTTTTCTTAAAAATTATTATAAAAATATCGATACGACTAAATATAAAGAGGCTATTAAAAAGCTTAATATCGGTTATGTTGATGGTTTTATTGGGTATATTGGTTATGATATGGTAAAGGTATTTGAACCTAAACTTGGTTCAAGTATGGATAACCTTGAAGATGAACTAAATACTCCAGATTTAGACCTTATTCTTCCTAAAATGGTTTTAGTATATTCACACAAAAATCACCAAATATCTTTAGTTTCGACATTAAAAGAGTTTAATAATCAGTTTGATTTTATAGAACAGGAGCTAAAAGGTAGCTATACCTATAAACATCGAGTTTATAATATTGGTTCAGATAAGGGTAGTTTTGCTCACTCTAAAGAGAAGTTCTTTCAGATGATTGAAAAATCAAAAGAGATGATAAAGAGTGGAGATGTGTTTCAAATCTTAATGACAAATCGTTTTACTAGAAATATTAAAGTAGACCCATTTAGTTTTTACCGTATATTACGAACTAAAAATCCCTCTCCCTATATGTTTTTACTAGAGTATGAGGAGTTCAATATTGTAGGTTCTTCCCCAGAGGTTATGGTTAGACTTACAGATGGAGAGCTTTTACTTCGTCCTATTGCAGGAACAAGAAAAAGAGGTTCTACAAAAGAGAGAGATTTAGAGTTAGAAAAAGAGTTGTTAGCTGATAAAAAAGAGCTGGCAGAACATCTTATGCTTATCGATTTAGGACGTAATGATATAGGAAGAGTTGCTAAAACAGGAACAGTTAAAGTGAAAGATATGATGCATATCGAACGTTTCTCTCATGTAATGCACATAGTATCAGATGTTACAGCTGAACTCTCTGATGATAAAGATATGTTTGACCTTTTTATGGCAACTTTTACAGCTGGAACGATGACCGGAGCTCCAAAAATTCGTGCGATGGAACTTATAGCTGAGTATGAAAATCTGAAACGAGGTTTTTATAGTGGAAGTATCGGTTATTTTGGATTTGATGGAAATATGGATAGTGCTATCACTATACGGACTGCAATGGTTAAAGAGAATAAGGTTATTTTACAAGCTGGTGCAGGAATAGTAGCAGACTCTATTAATGAACTTGAGTATTTAGAGGTTAAAAATAAACTTGGCGCATTAATCCACTCTCTTGAAGATTTAGATAAAGAGGAGATAAAATAATGAAACTTTTTTCTATCTTTGGTAATCCTGTTTCTCACTCTCGTTCGCCTTTAATGCACAATAGTGTATTTAAGGGTTTAAAATATAATGCGTGCTACACAAGAACTCATCTTGAAGATGGCACAAAACTGAAAGAGACTTTTTTTACTCTTGGTTTAAATGGTGCAAATGTAACAGTTCCTCATAAAGAGGAAGCATATAAAGCTTGTGATGAAGTTCGTGGTTTTGCAAAAAAGATAGGTGTAGTCAATACACTTATCAATGAAAATGGAAGACTTATAGGGTATAACACGGATGCAGATGGGTTTATCTATGCTATTGAAGAGTTCAAAAATATTAAAAAAGTTTTAATTTTTGGTGCTGGTGGAACAGCTAAAGCATTAGCATCACGATTTATTGAAGAAAATATGGATGTAACTGTTTTAAATAGAAGTGAGGGACGATTATCTTATTTTGAAGAGTTGGGCTGTACTACATATACTTGGAATGATTTTACTCTTTCAAACTATGATTTAGTTGTAAATTCTACAAGTGCTGGTTTAAAAGACGAGTATTTTCCTGCTCCTAAAGAGATGATTGAAACTATCTTTGATAATACATCTTATGTGGCTGATGTAATATATGGAAAAGTTACACCTTTTTTACAATTAGCAAAAGAGAAAAATATTGTTTATAAAGATGGTGCTGATATGCTTCTTGGTCAAGGTGTTTTAGCAAATGAGCTTTTTGTAGAGGGTATGCTTCAAAAAGATGATATTAAAAAATATATGCAAAAGAGTTTTGAACTTTAAAATGAATATAGACTCTTTTTTTCAATTTTTTAGCGCTATATTTAAAACAAAAGAGATGCTTCATCAAGAGCATGAAAAAGATTATTTAGATACAATTATTGAATCAAATAATAATGCTATTATTGCTATTGATGCTACAAAAACAATTTTGACATATAATAAAAAAGCTCAAGAGATATTTGGTTATACAAAAGAGGAGATGATAGGTAGTAAAAATCTACTCAATATAATTCCATTAAAATATAAAAATATTCATACAATAGCAAGTAATAAATATTTTAAAACTGGTAAATCTATGGGTGTTTTAGGAACAACTCTTGAACTTGAGGGATTAACAAAAGATAAAAAGATTATTCCAATCAGAATATCTTTTGGAAAAAATAGTTGTGAAGATAATAGAATTGTTGTTGCAAATATTTCTGATATATCTTTTGAAAAAAATATTCAAACAGAACATGCTGAACTAAAATCTAATTTTATTGCAAACATATCTCATGAACTTAGAACACCTATGAATGGTATCATCTCTATGACTCATTTAGCATTGCAAACTGATTTAACATCAAGACAAAAACACTATTTAACCACTATTGAGAACTCCTCTACTCACCTTTTAGATATTATAAATGATATATTAGATTTTTCAGAGATAAAATCTGGTCAATTAAAAGTAAATAAAATTAATTTTAGTTTTCTTAACCTATTAGATGCTATTAAACCAAAAAACATTTCACAAGATATAACTTTTGAAATAAATTATGAAAGAGATATTTCTCACTATCTTTCTGGAGATGTTTTAAAGATAGAAAAAGTGCTAAAAACTCTTTTAGATAATGCTGTTAAATTCACAGATAAAGGTATTATCTCTGTAAATATCTCACATAAAGAGAGTGATTTTACTTTTAAAGTACAAGATAGTGGTATTGGAATAGGGAAAGAGGAGCAAAAATGTTTATTTAAATCTTTCTCTCAAGTAGATACAAGTAATTCTCGTGAATATAATGGTACAGGATTAGGTTTAGCTCTTTCAAAACAGTTAGTAGAACTTATGGGTGGAAAAATCTGGGTAGAGAGCGAACTAGGAAAAGGTGCTTCGTTTATATTTACAACTCCTCTTGAGGTGATTACAAAAAACTCCTCAAAAGCAAATTTTATACAAAACACTCAAGAGCAAGATATATCTATTCCAAATTTTAAACATATAGATACTGAACAAGGGTTGTCACATTTAGCTCAAAGTGAAGAACTTTATAAAAATATTCTTATAGATTTTTATAAAAGCTATAAAGATTTTAGTTTTGACATCTCTAATGAAAGTGAATTTAAGATGCAACTTCATATCTTAAAAACACTTAGTGCTAGTATTGGAGCGAATGATTTACATCAAATAACTCTCCAACTAGATAAAACAGATGATAAAAGTTTAGTTCCTAAAATATATTATGAACTAGGTATTCTTCTCAATGAGTTAACTATTTTAATAGAACAAAAAGATATAGTTAGTGTTGAAAAAATAGTGTTAAAAAGTTCTAAAAGGGATGCTCTATTTTTATCTCTTCAAGAGAGTTTAAAGACAAAAAAACCTAAAAAATGTGAAGTTATAATTGATGAATTTGAACATTATAGTTTGGAAAAAGAGGATAAGATACTTTTTGATAAAGTTAAGATGTTAGTAAAAAAATATAAGTTTAAAGAAGCGATGGAGCTGTTTAATGACAAATAAAAATTTACTTGTAGTAGATGATACTGAGATAAATATAGATATTTTACTAGAACTTTTAAGTGATACCTATGAGATTACAGTTGCTTTAGATGGTTCATCTGCATTAGAGATAGTTGCAGAGGAGGAGATAGACCTTGTATTGTTGGATATTATGATGCCAAATATGGATGGATATGAAGTATGTGAAATATTAAAGTCAAATAAAAAAACAAAAAATATTCCTGTCATCTTTATAACTGCTAAAATAGATGAAGATTCTATTGAAAAGGCTTATGATGTTGGTGGTATAGACTATGTCACCAAACCCTTTAAGCCAAAAGAGTTACTTGCTCGTATAAAAACTCAACTTACTATGCAGGAGCTTATTAAAAGTTTAGAGACAACACATAAGGAGTTAGAACTTTTAGCCTCGATAGACCCTATGACTAAACTTTATAATAGACGTTATTTTACAACAACCTCTGCACATATTTTAGATTTAGCTAAACGAGATAAAAAAGAGTTATCTATTTTAATGATAGATATTGATAAGTTTAAGACTATAAATGATACCTATGGTCATCCTATTGGGGATAAAGTTATTATTGAACTTGCCGATAAGCTACTAAAACATCAACGAAAAAGTGATGTTGTGTGTAGATTTGGTGGGGAGGAGTTTATTATACTTCTTCCAAATACATCATTAGATGGAGCAAAGATAGTTTCTGAAAAAATTCGAGCTGATATAGAGAAAAATGTTATTATATTAGAGAATGGATTTGACCTTAAATTTACAGTAAGTATAGGTGTTTCTATCATAAATACTCAAGATGAGAAAAATATAGAACCAGCCATAAAAAGGTCTGATAATGCTCTTTATAAGGCAAAAGAGGGTGGAAGAAATAGAGTCTGTTATGAATAGATGGATGCAGATAGCTTACAATGAAGCAACTTATGGAATGCTTCATAAGGAGGGTGGACCCTTTGGCGCAGTTATAGTTAAAGATGATAAAATCATAGCATCTGCACATAATGAAGTTTTAAAAACTAAAGACCCAACGGCACATGCAGAGATAAACGTTATACGAAAAGCTTCTCAAAAACTGGATAGTTTTAATCTAGCTGGTTCTATACTTTATACAACTTGCCAACCTTGTCCAATGTGTTTAGGTGCTATATTTTGGGCTAGAATAGATACTGTTTATTATGGGGCAACTAAAGAGGATGCAAAAAAAGGTGGGTTTGATGATAGCCATTTTTATTCGTTACTTAAAGAAAAAAATGCCTCTCTTAATATGAAACAGATAGACCATACTCTTAATGCTGAACTTTTTGATAGATGGCTAGAAAAAGAGAACCATCAACTCTACTAACTTTTAGAGAACAAACCAACTTGTCATCATAATAACAGATACTCTAAACATATCGATAGCCATAGCACTATAAGCTGTTAAGTCTAACCATCCTTTACTTGTATAACGGAGATATAAGATAGAAAATATATTTATACCAACAACACTCCACGAAGCATAAAACTGATAACTCCAGAGATTTATATCAATAAACAAAGAGCTAAAAAGTAATATAATCATACCTATCATTATACTATTTGAGATTTGAACAAATCTGTTGGTAGTTGGCTCTTTTACTTCAAGTCGACTCTCAAACTCCTCTCTCTCTTTTCCTTTTAAAAGCACCAAGAAATTAGCTCCATACAGATAATCAATTTTTCGTTGGAGTGTAACACTTAAATCATTTTCTACTTTCATAGAGTGTTGTTCACCTTTTCTATCTTCATAGATAAGAGTGATAGATTTATATCTTTTCATATCTGCTGAAATATTTGGAAAATAGGATGTATATTCAGTTACTTGTATCTCTTGCTCTCTTTTTATAATCCGTGGATTTATAAGCTCTTTAAACACTTCATTCTCTTTATATACAACAACGTTATAATAACTTCCAACTTGTGCACCAGAAAGAGCATCTAATGAAGCTGAGAATGCTGTCTCTTTTAGATTATCTAAAAAAGTAAATAATTCTTCATCGAAACTACGAACATCTGGAGCATATTCAATACCTATTGGTGTTGGATAAGTAATAATAGGAAGTATCATTTAAGACCTTTGTTTTAATATAAAAAGATAGGAGATTGTAAAAATTGAAGAGTAGCATAAAGGTACAGCTAAAAAGCTGTACCTAAAAAATTAATGACTTTTTAAAATAACTTTCATCATTTTAACATTAATAGCTAAAAGTCTATAAAATTGAAATAGAACACAAGTTCTTAAAAATTTTTGGAACCCACCTGCAATCATTGTTCCTGATTGTGGTGAATATGGCTCAACATGTTGTACGTGTTTGTGGTTTGCATCTACTTGATTATTCATAATTTTCTCCTCTGTATTTTTAATATGTTATTTTTTTCTCTATTCTGGAATTAAAGTCCAACCTGGCTTAAGTTTTGCTTTCCAGATAAATAGGTGATGAAGGATATGTTTAATCCAATGACCTGCAAGACCAATCTCACCAAAAGTATAATCTAAATCACGACCCGTACCTGGATATTTTTTATAGTTAGGAACAACAGGATAAACAGTCATCGCTGCTGCTGTACCAGTTAAAAGACCTTTACCAGCTGAAGCAACACATGCTGCACCCATATCTGCCATAGAAGAGTGGTGAGTCGGTTCAGTTGTTTTACCTTTCATCATATCTGTAATACTTGCTGCAACCGCTTTACCCATCATCGCTGCTGGCATACCAGTTCTTGGTGGAGTTGGAGTGATTGGAGTACCATTTGGTGACTTCATAGGTTTAGAGATTGGATGTGGAGGAGCAAAAGCGATACCTGCTGCAAAGATATTATCATAAGCAGGAGATTGTAAAGTTTTTGGCCAATCTGTTGGTTCCCATTCAGCAAAAGGTTTTGGAGTATAATCAGCATCAACTTTCATCATACCATTAGCAGCAAATAGAGTGTCAGTAATATCCGAACCATCTTTTGCATAAGCTTTTAGACCAACACCAGCAAATGGTGGGATAAGCATAGCAAAATCAAAATCTTGAGTATCGATAGACCCATCAAGAGATTCGTAAGTTATTTTACCTTTTTCTACTTTATTTGTATGTGCACCAATAATCCATTTAATATTTCTTTCAGCATATAAAGACTCAGCAAATACTTTAGAAGATGTAATGAAACCACCCATTTTAAAGTGAAGACCACCCATACCAAAATCACCTAAGAAAGATTCATTTGAGATCCAAGTCATATCTGCCATATCTCTTACACCGCGCTCTTTAAGTTTATGTTCAATATTGAAAATATACTCAAATGCAGCACCTTGACAAGTACACATACCATGACCAGTACCGATTAAGAATTTTTGTCTTTCACCAGCTTTCATCTTCTCTATACAAGCATCAAGTTCATGAGAAGCATGTACAGCATGGTCAGCAGTACAAACAGAAACTGTATGCTCTCCCATTTGACTGCCTTCACCTAAACCTGGTGTTGCACCAAAGTTAAGTTTAGGACCAGTAGCATTTAGTAGATAATCATACTCTACCTCTTCACTTGTTCCCTCTTTACCTTGACCAGTAAACTCAACAGTAACAAAAGGTTTGTTTAGTTTATCGCTTCCATCAGGATTAATAGAGATAGCTTTTGCTTGTTTATAAGTAATATTTGTTTTAGCATATACAGGTGCTAAATCAAAAGTTACCTCCTCTTTACTCATCTCACCAACACCAACCCAGATGTTTGATGGAATCCAGTTCCATTTTGCATTTGGAGTTACAACAACTACCTCATGCTCTTTGCCTAACCATTTTTCAGCAAAAGATGCAGCAGTATGACCTGCTACACCAGCACCAAGAATAACTAATCTTGCCATATTAAATCCTTTTATCTATTTTTAGTTAATTAATTTATCTAGTGAGAATTCTATCATAAAAGAGGGTGTAAAGTATTATAAAATTATAAATAATAGTTATATATAAAAATTATAACTATTTAAATATAACTTAAAATAGGGGGTTAAAAAAGATAAAAAGAGCTTTTTCTAAAGAAAAGAAAAAAGATAAAAAGAAAAAAGATTTCTCTATTGTGTAGAAATGTTACTTTTTAAGTTTTTTAAGATTATTCGTATCCATATTCGCTTAAATCATCCTCATCTTCAAAATCATTATCAAATGAACTCTCTTGAGAATAATCATCCTCTTTCTTTTCTCTATTTTCATCCAGTTCTATATCGTTATATCTTTGGTAAAAAGAGTCACTATTTGAGTTATATTCATTTCTGTATCGCTTTTTTTGAGGTTGTTGAGTTTGGTATTGTTGTGTCTCTTCTATATTATTTCCAAATCTGTATCTATATGTATTTACTACAATCGCATCATAATACACATCAGAGAGTTTATCTAAAGCATATTGTGCTTCATTAAAATTACTAAAACAGCCACAACGTACAGCATACATTGAACTTAATTTCATCAACTTACATGAAGAGGGATACCCTTTTCTATGAAAGTCATAAGAGGAGTTATGTTTAAGATGAAAACTTTTTACTTGAATAGAGTAGCATGTCTCACTAGACTGTGCAGATAATATAGTTGTTACGAACATAAAAGTTACTAAATATTTTATCAAACTTTTTCCTTATATCTTTTCTAAATCTAATTCAAGAGCATCATCACAAATCTGTTTTGATGTATACCAATCAGCAATCTCTTTATCACTATAATGACGTTCACTTTGAGATAATGGAATAACCTCATTTCTCAGTTTTGAGCGAATAATTCCCATTATTATAAACATTAAAAGTAGAGTTGCTATCGCTATAAAATAATCATATAGATAAAAAGCTATCAAACTTGATAAAAGAGTAGTTGCCTCTAAAAATAGTTTTAGGATTATAGAGATAACTCTACATCTCTTTGAGTTTAATATCGGTGTTGGTTCTATTATATCTATATCATTTATTTGCATAATTTATTATATCAAATTATATTAAAAATCTGTTTTTTATTTTTGGATATACTCCAATTTAAATAATTATAAGGATTTTTTAAAATGGCAAAACATCAGTTTCAAACAGAAGCAAACCAAATGTTACAATTAATGATTCATTCATTATATTCAAACAAAGAGATTTTTATACGTGAACTTGTATCTAATGGTTCCGATGCACTTGATAAATTAAATATGTTAGTTTTAACAGATGAAAAATACAAAGATGTAAACTTTACACCTCGTATAGATATAGTTGCAAATAAAGAAGCTAAAACTTTAACTATTAAAGATTCTGGTATCGGTATGAACGAAGAAGATTTAATGAACAATCTTGGTACTATCGCAAAATCTGGAACAAAAGCATTTTTAGAAAATCTTTCAGGTGATCAAAAAGAGGATTCTAATCTTATTGGTCAATTTGGTGTTGGTTTTTATGCTTGTTTTATGGTTGCAGATAAAGTTGAAGTAACTACTAAAAAAGCTGGTGAAGAGAAAGCATTTTTATGGACAAGTGCAGGAGATGGTGAATTTGATATAGAAACTACTACTCAAGATGGTCATGGTACAACTATCGTTATGCACCTTAAAGATGATGAAGATGAGTTCTTAGAAGCACATCGTATAGATACTATCATCAAAAAATACTCTAACCATATCCCTTTCCCAATTTTTATGGACAAAGAGAAACATATTCCAGCTGTAATGGACGATGAGGGAAAAGAGGAAGTTGAACCATCTCGTACAGAGATTGAAAATGAGCAGATAAATAAAGCAAATGCACTTTGGACTATGGCTAAAAAAGATGTGACAGATGATGAATATAAAGATTTTTATAGCTCTATCGCACACTCAAGTGAAGAACCATTAACATGGATGCACAATAAAGCTGAGGGTGCTGTTGAGTACACTACACTTTTCTATATTCCATCAAAAGCTCCTATGGATATGTATAGAGTTGATTATCAAACAGGTATCAAACTTTATATTAACCGTGTTTTTATTACAGATGATGAAAAAGAGTTAATGCCAACTTACTTACGTTTCTTACGTGGTGTTATCGATTCTAAAGATTTACCATTAAATGTTTCTCGTGAAATTTTACAATCAAACCCTACAATGGATAAAATCAAGAAAACTTCTGTTAAAAAAGTTCTTTCTGAATTAGCTAAAATGGCTAAAAAAGATAAAGAAAAATATAACACTTTCTATTCTGAATTTGGTAATGTTCTTAAAGAGGGTCTTTACAACGACTTCGATAACCGTGAAAAGATTTTAGAGTTAATGCAATTTAACACTATGAACTCTACTGAAACAGTAATGATTGAAGAGTTTGTTAAAAATGTAGATGAAGAGAAAAAAGAGATCTATTATATCACTGGTAAAACTTCTTTAGCTATGTTGAAATCATCTCCAGCATTAGAGCGTTTTAAAGCAAAAGGTATCGATGTTTTAGTTCTTAATGAAGAAGTAGATACTATCATCTTCCCAATGGTAACTGAGTATAAAGAGTATAAATTAGTTCCTGTTGCAGATGCTAAATTTGAAGAGTCTGAAGAGGAAAAAGCTAAAGAAGAAGAGGTTGCAAAAACTTATGAAGGTTTAGCAAAAGAGTTCAAAGATACTTTAGGTGAAGCTGTTAAATCAGTAGAAACTACTTCAGATTTAACTGATTCTCCAGTAGCTCTTAAGATAGACAAAGAGGATCCAGCTTATCAAATGGCTCAAATGATGAAACAGATGGGTCAAGGTATGGACACTCCAGAACCAGCTCCTATTTTACAAATCAACCCTAAACATGAGTTAATGATGAAGTTAAAAGATTCTGCAGACCAAAATCTTGTAACTGATGCAGCTCATGTACTTTTTGACCAAGCAAAACTTTTTGATGGTCAAGAGTTAGCAGATACTGCTGATTTTATTGCAAGATTAAATAGAATTATCTCTAAAGCGTTATAATTCTTTTTCCAAATATATGAGTCTTTTTTTAGGCTCATATATACTATATTCTTTTTAGGTAGTCTTTTACAATGTTTACACAATTTAGTTTTATAAATAATTTATCAAGTGAGAGAGATATAGCTATCACTCGTAAAAATATATCTAATATCTGCAAAGAGCAAACACACACAAAATTTTCAGAGTTAAACTTATGTGATTATCACTACTCTATTAATCAAGCGATAGAAGATTTAGGTTTAGATGAAGAGCTTATAGAAGAGTTTCTTGATGCGTATGTTATGCAGATTCTTGAAGTTATTCCTCAATTTGAAGAGTATTTTGAAGAGTTAAGAAATAATGACCATACTATGATTTTATTTGATTATAGTTATATACGAAATTTAGCACATAAAAATTTAGGTGTTGCAAGAAATCTTAGAATTAAAGATGCTGAAAAACTTTTAAATGCGATAATGAAAAGTGAAAATCTTGAATATCTTGAGCTATGTTTAGAGGCACTAGAACTATTTGCTATCCGTTTGCGCCCTAAAACTGTTTACAATATAAAGTTTAACTCATCAATCTGAGTAAAATATATTATTATCCATATAATCCACAGAAAGATAATAGTTATATGTTTACTTAAAAAAGATGATTTAGCTGTTTTATGATGAAAAAGTAACATACTTAAACTACTCCCAATAAAACCTCCGAGCATAGAAAAAAAGTGTAATTTTTTTTCTGATACTCGCTCTCTATTTTGCACTGCCATAAACTTATCAAAAGTGAAAACTATAAAACTTGCTAGATTTATAACTATAAAATAAAGCACTAATAATTTCTGCATCTATGAAACCATCTTTCTGTTTTTAGAGAAGTAATATATCCACAATCCAAATGCCAAAAGACTCATACCAAGACTCATCACTTGTCCTTGAGTGATAACATCACAACATACATATCCTATTTGAGTATCTGGCGCACGATATATTTCAGCAATAGCTCTAAAGATACCATAGCTAAAAGCATATACTAAAGCTAACTCTCCTGAAAACTTTTTATATTTTTTATAAAGCATAACTACTATAAAAACAGCTATACCCTCTAATAGTGCTTCATAGAGTTGAGAGGGATGACGAAGAACACCATCTACTAAAATACCCCAAGGAACGTCTGTTTCACGCCCTATAAGTTCTTGATTTAAAAAGTTTCCTATTCTTCCAAATACAAATGCAAGAGGAATACTTAAAGCTATTAAATCCATAAGTTTACCAAACTCCACTTTATGTCGAGTAGAATAGAGATAACTCCCTATAATAAATCCTATAACAGCTCCATGATAACTCATACCTCTGATACCTACAAATTCACCACCTACAAATGGATTAAATATCTGCCAAGGGTGAATTAAGTAGTAACTTGTATTTGTATCATAAAAAAGGATATAACCTATTCTAGCTCCTAAAATAACACCTATCTCAACATAGATAAAATAACGGTCAAGTTGCTCAGTTGTCAAATCAATTTTATCTTTTTTGATAAAATATTTTCCTATGTAAAGTGCCGTAAGAAGTGCAAGAACATACATTATCCCATACCAATGAACAGGTAGAGAAAAAATATGAAAGGCTATTGGATTAAACTGTTCATATATATGGTTCCAGTTTTCCATTAATATACCTTTTCCATCAGTTTAAATTTTGAGCTATCTATCTCAATAATATTTTTCATAATCTTCTCTTTTCCATGAACATTTTCAGAGATATTATTATCAAAAACTTTTTTATCATAAGTCTGTACATCATTAAAAAGTGTAGTAGCTATAAAAAATAGTACCATAATCACAACTACACTACTATAAGCAAGAACATAATTTTTTATATGTCCTGTTTCAAAAGGGTTTTCCATTTAATACTCTCTATTTTTTCTAGTATTATAACAGATTAAAATATATTGATTGTGCTTAGTTGGTTGAAATAATTGTAAAGAGATGATTTTTGAAGTAATTATATGATGAAAGAGGAGTTAGTATAAATAATTTTAGAAGAGGTTGAGTGTAGTAAAAACTACACTCAACAGTCTACATCATCCCTGGCATACCCATTTGAGGAGGCATTCCACCACCACCTTCAGCCATTGCTGGAACCTCTTCTGGTATCT
>CAYOKX010000045.1:0-15917 GCA_964404655.1 uncultured Sulfurimonas sp.
CCTGGTCCCAAACCAGGTACTCTAACCATACTGAGCTACACCCCGACCTACACAAGAACAAAGAAAGTTATCTATGCTGTTGAGCCGAAATTATAGTAAAAAAAAAACTAGATGTCAAGAGTTTTGACTTAATTTGTAAAACTTTTTAAGAGAGAGCTTAGATTTTTGATTTAAATCGTAAGATATATAGTGTAGATAGTGTAAAATATCTTTTTTTGAGATAGCTGTTTTTTGAGAGGCTTGTTCTAATATATATTGAGGAATTTTAGGTTTCAGTTTTAAAAACTGTTTTTCTATTCGTTTATAGAGTTTTCTCTCTTTATGAAAACAGAGTAGAGCAAAAACAAAGGGTAAATTATATCGAGAATGCCACTCTTTGGCTAAATCTATGTGAGCTTTTCCTTCAAGATAGTATTTAAGAGCTTTATCTCCTATAAGAACTTCTCCTTGTATATCTAATACTTTTGCTAACATATTGGATGAGGCTGATTCTATATCGTTGATACTCTTTTTATTTGGAATTACTAAAACACTTAAAACCTCTTTTTTAGCAATAATTCCTACATTTACATTATCATATTTTTTAGCTTTTATACTAGATATAAAAGCTGAATCGACTCTATGAGATTGAAATTCACTATTTATTTTTGAGGGAACACCTTTTTTATAGTGCATACTCATTTTCTGTTGAGAACTTTTTGTAAAGCGTTTCATAAAGATATGAAAAGGGAGGAGGTTGAGATACTCTATTTTTCCAAAAACCAAACTATTTTTCCTCGTTGAGAACTATAATTTTCTCTAAGTTATATAACTCATATCTTATATATTTAAACTTTTCACTCTCTTCAACATCATAGAGTTTTAGGAGTTCTTCTAGTACACGTGAAGACTCTTGACCTCTTTTAAAATTAGCGATGATGATAGAGTTTATATCTGTACGATTGAGTTCACTTTTTGTGGATGGACGAAGAACATCATTTATACTATCACGGTTTGATAGTAGTTCTTGAGTTAGTTTTATAGTTGCACTATGTCTAAGTTTTTTTAGTTTTGAGGAAAGCTTTTTGTTGTTGTCTCGGTATCGCATAATATCTTCAACAACACGAATACCCTCTTTGAGACGGTTGATGTTGGCATCTATCACCCGAAAGAGTTCAGGTGATAGGGTATGCTTAATCATCGCTACCAAAGATACCAAAAAGTTGAAGTAGTGCAGTAAAGATATTTAAAAAGTCTAAATAAAGAGCGATAGCACCATCAATAGGTGTTTCATATGCTCCATTCATAATATTTTGAGTATCATAGATAACAAGGATACTAAAAAGCATTACGACAGCACCAGAGATGATGATACTTATCATCGGATTACCAAGAAAAATATTGATAATAGAGAAACCTATAATTACAAAAAGAGCAATCATAAGAGGTTTACCATAACTTGTAAAATCTGTTGTTGTTTTGATAGCATAAAAACTCATAGCTCCAAAAACAACAGATGTCATAGCAAAAGCATTCCCTATAATAGTCCCACCACCACTCATTCCAAGTGTTCTAGCAAGTAAAGGTGCTAACATAAGACCTGTCATAAATACAAAAGAGAACATTACGACCAAGTTAATCCCAGGTTTTTGTTTTACAAACTGGAGACCTATCAGTAGTGCAATCTCTAATGCAAAAAGTGGCCAAAACCAAGATGCGATAGCTCCTGCAATAGGAACACCAACATAAGCTCCAACTGCTCCAGCCATCATTGAAGCTGCAAAAAGTTTATATGTCTCTTTTACAAAAGAGATAATTTGTGTTTCTGTTTTAGTAGTTGTTTCAAAAGCAAAAGAGTTCTCTCTTGCATAGTCGCGGTCATATAATCCCATAATCTATTTCCTTGTGTATCTATTGTAAATACAGTTTTAATATAGTGTAATGTTATATAGAAAGAGTAAATGTATAGCAACATTTAAAATGGGCTAAAATTTAAGTATAAATATTTTATAATAGTTTTATGAAGCTATCTATTATTATTTATTTCTTTATATCATTTTTCACTGTTTTGAGTGCTAACAAGATAGAAACATTAGATTTACATCTAAAATGGAAACATCAGTTTCAATTTGCTGGATATTATATGGCAAAAGAGAAGGGCTTTTATGCAGATGTTGGTTTAGATGTTAATTTTTTAGAGTATAACAGTGATATAAACAATCTTATTCAAGTTGAAAAAAATGAGGGAGTTTATGCTATTGGTTATCCTAGTATAGTATTAGATAGAGCAAATAATGCAGATATTATTTTATTATCAGCTATTTTTCAAGTATCTCCCCATGTTTTAATCTCTTTAGACTCATCAGGAATAAACTCTGTAAAAGATTTTCAAAATAGAAAAATAATGATTGATAAAAATGCTATTAAAACAGTCTCTTTTGTAGCGATGATGCAATCTAATCAAATTTCAATCAATTCTCTGTATCGAATAAATCCAACTTTTAGTTTGCAACCACTTTTAGATGCAAAAGTAGATATATCTACTGCATTTTTATCTAATGAACCGTATCAACTTCAACAAAGTAATATTAAATATTCAATTTGGGACCCAAAGAATTATGGTTTTGATCTATATGATGATATTTTATATACCTCTCAACAAGAGATAAAAAATCATCCAAAAAGAGTTCATCATTTTATAGAAGCTACTTTAAAAGGATGGGAGTATGCTTTTAATCATATAGAAGAGAGTGTGGATATGATAATGAAAAAATATAACTCTCAACATCGAACAAAAGATGCTCTTTTATATGAAGCGAATGTATTAAAAAAGTTAGCTTATATAGATAATATAGAACTTGGTAATATAGATTTTAATAAAATAGAGAGAATTTTAGACCTATATAATGTTCTTGGTCTTATGAAACATAAAGTTGATTATATAGATTTTATTTATGAGCAAAAGAATGATTTTCATCTGACTCAAGAGGAGCAGAGTTATTTAGTAGAAAAGGGTGATATTAAAGTTTGTATTGATCTGAATTGGATGCCTTTTGAAAGTTTTGAAAATGGTAATTACATAGGAATAAGTGCAGATTTTTTTAAGATTTTTAAGATGTATATCCCTTTTCAAATTATTCATACAGATTCATGGGTTGAATCTTTAGACAAAATTAAAAATAGAGAGTGTGATATATTATCACTTGCATCTCCAACACCTAAACGAAAAAAATATTTACACTTTACAAAACCTTATGTAAAAATACCTCTTGTTTTAGTTACTCAGAAGATAGAACTATTTGTCAATGATATATCCTCCTTAAATGGTCAAAAACTAGCAGTTACAAAGGGTTATGCTTTTGTAGATAAACTAAAAGAACGTTATCCAAATCTGATTTTTATAGAGGTTGAAAATATAGATGATGGTTTACAAAGAGTTGTTTCTGGTGAACTTTATGGGTATATAGGTACATTAGCAACTGTTGGGTATACATTAGGGAAAGATTTTGTAGATGAGTTGAAAATATCTGCTAAATTAGATGAAACATTAGAGTTAGGTGTTGCTGTTAAAAGTGATGACCCTATTCTTCTTTCAATTATGCAAAAAACTTTAAAGATGGTAACACAAAATACTCGAGAGGGAATTTTAAATCATTGGTTTTCATTGAAATATATCAAAGAGACAGATTACCAATTTCTTTTGGAATCTACTATTATCTTTATAATGATTTTTATGATTTTAGCACGATTTTATTTTAAAGAGAAACGATTAAAAGAGCGCTCACAGGAGCAGTCTTTACTACTTGATGCTATTATAGATACAGTTTCAGAACCTATGTTTTATAAAAATATGGATGGAGTATATGAAAATGTGAATAGAGCATTTTCAACACAGTTTTTTGGAATTAATAGAGAAGATTTAATTGGAAAAACATTATATGATTTTGAGGAACAGATACCTAAAAAACTTTTTAATATCTATATAGAACAGGATAGAAAAATATATCAAGAGCATAAGTCACAAGGTTATGAAGCTCAAGTAAAAATTTATAATGGAGAAATCAAAGATTTTAAAATTCAAAAGAATATCTTTTTTTCACCAGAGGGAGATATGTTAGGATATGTTGCTGTTATGTATGATATAAGCTCATTAAAGGACACACAACGTTATCTAAAAGAGTTAGCTTCAACAGACCCATTAACGAAACTTTATAATCGACGATATTTTATAGAGATAGGAAGCTCACTATTGCACCTTGCACATAGAGATAAAATTCCTCTTTCACTTATGATGATAGATATTGATAATTTTAAAAGTGTAAATGATACATATGGGCATGATATTGGAGATAAGGTGATTGTTAAAATTGCTACTATCATGAATATATGTGCAAGAGAGAGTGATGTCGCATGTAGATTTGGTGGTGAAGAGTTTATACTATTACTTCCTGAAACA
Source organism: uncultured Sulfurimonas sp. (assembly GCA_964404655.1). GTDB lineage: Bacteria > Campylobacterota > Campylobacteria > Campylobacterales > Sulfurimonadaceae > Sulfurimonas. Next base: position 4,436 of record CAYOKX010000045.1, read on the forward strand.
TCTCAAACAGGTGGTGTTACTTTGGCTCAAAAACTTCGTAAAAAGATAGAGAGAGCAATTATAGAGAGTGCAGATGGTGAATTTAGAGTAACTGTGAGTATAGGAGTTAAAACATTAAAGGAAAATGATGATTTAGATACTCTTATAAAAGGGGCAGATGTAGCACTATATGAAGCCAAAGAGAGTGGAAAAAATAGGGTGTGTGTTTAAATATCGATAGTAATATAGGAGGAGTAAGGTAGTTTTATACTAAAAGCTTCTTCAATACCTATCTGATTTAAGATACTTAATAATGTTTTAATAACTCCAGAGTGTGTAACAACAAGAATATGTTCACAATCTTGTTTAAATATAACCTTTTTAAAATAGTTCTCTATTCGTTTTATATAGCTTTGTATATCTTCGCCATCTAAAGCAGTTATCCATTGTAGAAAGTTTTTATACTTTATCCCACTTTTTTCAATCTCCTCAAAACTTTTCCCTTCATGAATACCCCAAGACTTTTCTCGTAACTCTTGAGTATATATAGGTTCTATATCTAGCTTAAACATCTCTAGCGTTTGTTTTGCTCGTTTAAGGTCTGAGCAATAAATCTTATCAAATGTAAGGTTTTTAAGTTTATTTGCTATCTCTTTAGCATCTTCTTGGCCCTTTATAGAGAGAGCTATATCTATATGCCCATTATAACAGTGCTGATATTTTTGTATAACTTCAGAGTGACGTACTAACGTTAGTTTCATTAGTATTGGTTCAATACTTTCACTTTCACTAAAATATCATCTCCCTCTTTAAAATCTATATGGATAAGATGAACCTCAGGGGTTTTATCTTTAATCTTTTTTGTACTTTTATAAACTCTAAATCCATCCACTATTCCTAAATAATCAACTCTAAAAAGAGCATCACTACTCAATGGATAATCTTTAAAAGGTTGCAGTGATTCAAGTCTATAAAGTTTAGAGTCTTTCATAATATAAGCGATATAAGGATTATAATTTCTATGAAGAGAGTGAGAACTTTGCATAAAAACTACATCTTCATTTTTCTCTTGATTTAAAATTTTAGTAGATTTATAGAGAGCAAGAGAAAAATCTAAAAATATAATTTTTTTAACTTTGTCTTTTGTAATAATTTTTTTAATTTCAACTTTATAAAAAGCATTAGATCTGTTTAAAGAGGCATAACTTTGATAGAGAAAAATCATCATAATAGAGAGTATACTGATAGAAATCATTAGCTCTATAAGAGTAAAAGCTTTTCTCATCTATCCACCCTAAACCATCCAGCGATGGAGTATCGCTCTTTATTTGCAGCTAACACCTCGTGAGGAAACTCTTCACTCATAAAAATGACTAGAGTATTTGCTTTAGGTATAACTTTAGTTATCTCTTTCTCCTCTCTATTGTAAATAACTAACTCTCCACCATCTTCTGCTTTCCAATTATCATTGAGATAATATACAGTAGTAACGATTCGATTTTTAGAGTTTTGAAAAGAGTCTAAATGCTTTTCATAAAAATCCCCCTTTTCATACAGTGCAAAATGGGCTTCATAGTAAGAGAGTCCTAAATAAAGAGATCGATTTAGATAGTTTTGTAACTCTTGTGTAAATGTTAAAAATTGAGTTTGAACACTATTGTCTTCATCTAACCATTGAGTTTTATCTCTGCGACGTTTAGTGTCTATATGGAGATGAGAACTGTTAGAGATACCAGCTTTTTTAAGATGGGTTTGAGTTTTTATATAGTTTAGAAGTTGTGTTGGAAGATTTTTATCTAGTGCATCTTCTATGATGATATAACCATCTTTGACAAGTGCATCTGTTATATTTGAGTATAGGTTTGTATTCATCTGATTATTTTATCTGAAGCCATCTTAAATGTTTTAAGGTTTTAAAAACAAAACAGTAATATCATCTTCTAAATAACCATCAACAAATAATATATCTTTTATATCTAAACTCTTAGCTATCTTATATATATGACTTTTTGTAAGATAGTTATAATGCTTACTAAGATTATCACCATAGAGTGTATTAAAAATAAAACCTTTTGTAGAGGATTTATAACAGTTATGTATAAATTGATATGTTTCAAAATAGGTTAAAATATTTAATGCACCACTACATATATAGTAATCGGTTGTAGGGAGAGTTTCTCTACATATATCCCGTTTCAGAATCTTTTGAGATACTCGTTTTGAAGCGATTTGGCATAACTCTTCAACTGAGTCTATCCCTATATACTCTTTAGGTAATCTTTCTTTTTTTTGCATATAGATATAAAAATCCCCAAAACCACACCCTGCATCTGCAATAGAGATATTACTCAAATCATCAGGAAGTAACTTTAATATAGTTTTAAATCTAATAGTCTGATGTTTTGTAGAGTGCCAGTTTAAACCTTTTGCTGTTGTTCCGTGTATGTTAAGGGCTGAGGTGTAAAACTTTTTATTGTCAATACGTGCCAATATTTACCCCTTTTTGTGCTAGTATTATATAATAATTCAAAGGAAAAAAGATGCAAATAGCAGTGGTAGGTCTTGGTGGAGTTGGTGGTTATATATCTGCATCTCTTGCTAAAAGTGGGAGTAATGTTGTTGGCTTTGCAAGAGGAGAACATCTCTTAGAGATACAAAAGAGAGGTATAACGATAGTAGAGGATGAAACTTCTTGGACACAACCTCTTAATGCTCAACAGCTTGATAATGCTGAGGGCTATTTTGATATAGTGCTATTTTGTGTGAAGAGTTATGATTTAGAAAAATCTTATAAAAAGATAGCCCCTAGTATAGATAAAAATAGTATATTAGTAAGTTTTTCAAACGGTGTATCCAATGGAGAGTTGTTAAGAGACTTAAGTAGCTCTATTGTATTGGATGCTTGTGTATATATACTCTCTCATATAGAAAAATCTGGAGTTATTCGTAAGCAGGGGAAAGTTTTTGCTATTGTATTTGGTGGAGATAGTAAGGCTACTCAAAAGTTACACTCTATTTTTGATAATGCTTCACTACGAAATAAAACTCCAGAAGATATTCAAACAGCTTTATGGAAAAAGTATATATTTATCTCTGCATTTGCTACTCTTACCTCCTATTATAATGAAACGATAGGTTATATATATGAGTATCATAAAGAGGAGGCTCAGGCACTTTTAGAGGAGATAGCTTTAGTTGCTAAGAGTTTGGGTATTGAGATTTTTGATGAGGTTGAAAAAGCGATGCTAACAGCAAGTAAAGTTCCCTATAAATCATCAACATCTATGTATCTTGATTTTAAAAACCATAAAAAAAGTGAACTAGAAACTTTGAGTGGATATATTGTAGATATAGGAAAAAATTATAACGTTAGTACACCTATTATGAGTAAGATGTGTACAAAATTAAGAACTCTTTAGATGATAGAGCATATCACTCAAACTTTTCAAAATAATATATATTATATTCAAAAAAATCATCCAAAACTTTTTTTAAAATTGAGTGCTTTAGATAATGCTGTTGGAAATGGTTACTATCAAGAAAAATATCAACTTGTATATGAAAACAATATGTTTGATGTTTTAGAAAATGGAACTGGAAACTATCTTTATGATAACAAAAGTGATGAATATGCTAGATTGGTAGCAAAAAGTATAGATTTTAAGGTAGAAGAAAATCTTTTTGAGGGGTTTGATAGAGAAAATATCTCAGATGAAGAGCTACAAAAATTTAGAGATATGCCCTCTTTTGAACATCATAAAAGTGGGTTTGCTCCTATAATTCATTTTACTCAAAATCATCAAGAGAAAGAGAGAGAGTTAAAGAGTATAGATAAATTTATATTTTTTGGTGTTGGTTTAGGACTACATATAGAAACTATTGCTCAAAAACTTCACTCTAAAGTTTATTTTATAGTCGAAGATGATTTAGAGCTTTTTAGATTATCTCTTTTTACGACTAATTATCAGCAGTTAGCAAAGAGTGCAACACTTATATTTTCAGTTTTTGAAGATGCTAAAGAGTTTCAGGAGAGTGCAAACTTTTTTTTAAATAATCAATACTATTATAATCATTATCTTAAGTATTTTAGTATGCTTAATCATAGTGAAGAGAAACGATACCAATTTCATATAGCTTTAACATCACAATCACATACACGATTTTTTTATAACTCTCTCTTAACTCAATCTATGAGACCACTTCATTATATATTTGATAACTATAATTTTTTAGATGATACTATAAGTTTTAAAGATTTAGATTCAAAACCTTTTTTACTTTTAGCAGCAGGTCCATCATTAGAAAAAAATATGGGGTGGTTACGAAAGAATTATAAAAAATTTACTATCGTTGCTGTATCTGCTATCGCTCACACTTTAGAAAAAGAGAGGATAGTTCCCGCTATCATTACCCATCTTGACCCATTTAAAAATGCAACAAAACATTTTAAAAAGATAAGATCTATAGAGTTTTTTCAAGATACTTTGCTTTTTTGTGTAGCAAGAACAGCACAAGAGATAGTGACTCTGTTTGAGAAAAAGAGTATTTTTTTCTTTGAAAGTGGTACAAACTATAAAAAATCATCCCTCAAAATCTCTGCACCCTGTATAGGTTCTGCATCGTATCAACTTTTGTTAAAACTTGATGTAAAAGAACTCTATCTTTTAGGTTTAGATTTGGCAGTAGATAGAAAAACAGGGCAAACACACTCCCAAAATCATCAATTTGCTAAAACTCTAAACTTGGAAATGGACAGTAAAAAAGAGGAGTTATTAACATATAAAGAGTCTTTAATTCAGGTAGAAGGAAATCTATATGATATAGCATTCACTACACCCCATTTTAAAACATCATTAGATATTATAAACCTCTCTTCTCAATATTATAAAAAAGAGTATCAACATATATATAATTTAAGTGATGGTGTGAAATTTGAAGATACAATCCCTTTAGAGAGTAAAGATATAATTTTAGAAAAAGAGAATAGCACTCAAAATATCTTTTTAAAAAATATAATAGAGAAAAATAGCTCTATCTCTTTGACTCAAGATAAATATGAGGAGATAGTAGCTAAATTATATTATACCGATGAGTTAATAGGAAAGATAAAGAGTATAAAAACTTTAGAAAATATAAAAGAGTTTGTAGCATTTATAGTAAAAAAAGAGAGATTGAAAAAATATGAACTTCATAGAGTGATAGACACATATATGAGATATATTTTAAGTTATATATTTGATTTTTATAATGCAAAAGAGAGTAAAACTCAAGGAGAGATAGAAACTCTTCTTATACAACATCTGTTAGAGATTTGTAACTATTATAAAATAGAATTAAAAAATTCGATAGAAAGAGAGAAAAACAGTGCAAGAGATTGAGATAAAAGCGATAGAAACATATCAGAAAAATTTAGAATATTTTTCACAATCAAAAAAAGAGTTATATAATCAACTCCTAGAGTTTAATCAAAAATTAGAAGATGGTTCTATCATAGCATCTTATGATTTAGAGTATTTAGATGGCTATTTTGATATAAAAGAGTTAAGAAGTGGATACTTTTTATATTCACAAGATAGTAACGAAGTATCTCAAGAGCTTTCAAAAAGAGTTAATTATAAAAAAAACTCTTTTACTTTTGAGGGTTTTCCTATATTTAACTACTCAAAAGAGAAGCAGGAAAATCTTATAGATGAGGAGAGAGGCGCAGAGGGTCTTTTTCCTATTATGAACTACTATATAGAAAATAGTAGTCGAGATGATGAGATGCAATATATCGCTAAATATATTTTTATCGGTGTAGGTTTAGGAGGGCATATCATATCCACAGATAAAAAAATTGATGCCGATAGTTATCTTATTATCGAAGATAATATAGAACTTTTTAGATTATCTCTTTTTGTGACAGAGTATTATAGATTAGCTAAGAAAAAACTCTATTTTGCAATAGATAGAGATAAAAATCAGTTTTCAGATATATTTGCAGATTTTTTAGGCATCTCTTTACATGAAAATAGATATTTAAAATATACTCATTTTCCTACACACTCCAAAGAGAAGATAAAAAATATTCAAAATGAACTTGCAATACAAACTTTTGTTACTTTTCCATATAAAACAATATTAACAAAATATATACGTCCTTTAGAGTATCTCAATCGTTTTAATAGTATAAACTTAAGTAAAAATTTTCAAAAAAGTTCACTATCTTCCAAACCTTTCCTAATTTTAGGAGCTGGTCCATCTTTGCAAAAAGATATAGAGTTTGTAAAGAAAAATCATTCCAAGTTTGTCATAGTAGCTATAAGTGCCATGTTGAAAACTTTATACAAAGAGAATATACAACCAGATATAGTATTTCATATAGATGGTTTCGAGTCCTCTTTAGTTCATTTTGACGGGTTTGATACAAAGGAGTTTTTAAAAAATAGTATAGCTATTCTTAGTCCTATTGCACCTCTAAAATTAAGAGATATTTTTACTCAAGAGAATATTTTTTATTATCAATTAGATACAGATTATATAGAGGGATTTGATACTATCTCTACCCCTTGTGTTGGCTCTTCAGCACTTATCTTTTCTCTTATATTTGGTGTCGAAGATATCTATATTTTAGGATTAGATTTTGCATTTGATGAGAAAACAGGTTCTACTCACTCTTCAGAGCATAAATATAATGAGAAGATAGATTTAAAAGATAGAGAAGATATCACTAAAGCGATGGGAATTCGAAAAAATATTTTTCGAGTAAAGGGGAATTTTATAGATAAAATCTATACTAACTCTCTTTTTTACTCATCGGTTGCATCACTTTATAGATTTATTCCACTCTTTAAAAAGAGTAACCAAACTATATATAATCTTAGTAATGGTCTATTTTTAGAGGGTACAGTAGCATTAAAAAGTGATGATGTAAAATTGAAGAATGAATATATAGAGAAAAATATTTTACATAAAGAGATACAAGAGTTATTTGAGCAATATGCAACGAAAGAGTTAACACAAAAGCAGTTCTATTCAATAGAGAAACGATTATATAACTCTAAAAAATTAAAAAAATTGATACTGAAATATCAAACTAAAACAGAGAATATTAATATAGAGAAGTATGTTGAGATTTTTTATCAGTTTATTGCAGATATTTTAGTAATGAATAGTAAAGAATCTAAAAATATTACAACAGTATGCGATTATTTTTTACGATATACATTACCACTTTTAACAGATATATTAAATAGTAAAACTATAAAGAGTAAGAAAAAACATATTAAAGTTTTAAATGATTTGATTATAAAAGAGCTGTTTGATGTTGAAAAAATTTATAGTGAAGCTTTAGAGAGGTTTATAAAAAGAGAAACCAAAGAGTAAATCTTTGGTAATCTCAAGAGAGAAAATAACTATTGTAATAATCTCATAACATTTTGTTGTACTGAGTTAGCTTGACTCATAGCATATGAACCAGATTGCGCTAAAATATTGTGTTTTGCAAAGTTTGCACTTTCTGCTGCAAAGTCAACATCACGAATTTGTGATTCTGCTGATGCAATATTTACTTGTGTTACAGAAATATTTCTAACATTTGATTCAATTTTATTTTGAGCAGCACCGATAGTAGCACGAAGTTGATCTACTGCTTTGATACCATCATCCATTTGAGAGATAGTTTCTTCAGCTAATGCTTGAGTAGTTACAGTATGTGCACCAGAAGCTAAAGTAGCAGTGTCTGTTTCACCAATAACTAATGTTTGAGTATCAGTAGAGTATGCACCTGTATGAAAAACAAATGTACCATCATTACCATCACCACCTGAAGCACCATCTAAAATTTTCACACCATTAAATGCTGTTTTATCAGAGATATCATTTGCTTCTTCCATTAATGCAGTAATCTCTAAAGAGATATAAGCACGAGAATCAGTATCTTGAGTATCATTGGCTGCTTGAGTAGCAAGAACTCTAACTCTTTTTAAGATATCACCATACTCTTCTAATGCACCATCAGCTGTTTGCATAAGACCGATAGCATCGTTAGAGTTTTTGATAGCTTGACCAAGACCTTGAGATTGAGCTGAAAGTTTATTAGCGATAGAAAGACCAGCTGCATCATCAGCAGATTTGTTGATACGAAGACCTGAACTTAAAGAGTTTAAACTTTTATCAAGACCAACATTGTTTCTTGTAGCATTCATATGTGCATTCATTGCACCAATATTTGTATTAATTCTAAATCCCATAATAAATCCTTTTTGGGTAAGAGTTTTACACTCTTATAATTTTTTATATCTCAGCTTCCTTGCTTAGATATTGATACAATCGGCACTAAAAATAAAAACTTTAATAAATTTAGATAAAATTTGCATTAAAAGAGAGAATATTTGGAGTAAACCATTATGAAAATATGTAAAAGTTGTGTTATGCCATCGACTAAGCCTGATTTGCATTTTGATGAAGAGGGTATTTGTGATGCTTGTCTCTCTCAAAAATCTAAAAATCAAGAGATAGATTGGAAAGAGAGAGAAAAAGAGTTTTTAACATTAATACAAAAATATAAAACTAATTCAGATTATGATTGTGTTATAGGTGTTAGCGGTGGGAAAGATTCTACCTATCAGGTTATTAAAATATTAGAACTTGGATTAACTCCCTTATGTATCTGTTTTGAGCCAACTATTCCAACAAAGATAGGTAAAAAGAATCTTGAAAATCTTAATAATTTAGGGGTAGATTTAATACATATAAAAAGAAATCCTATCGTATATAAAAAATTATCTAAAGAATCTTTTATAAGAACAGGAGACAATGAGTGGCAAAATCATCTAGGCATCTTTACAACAGTACCAAAGTTTGCAGTTAATTTTAATATACCACTGATTATTTGGGGAGAAAATCCACAGATAGAGTATGGTGGGCCAGCATCAAGTAAAACAAGAAGTGCATTAGATAGAGAGTGGTTAGAGGAGTTTGGAGGTCTTTTAGGAAATCGTATCTCTGATATGGTTGGGGTAGATGGTTTAACTGAAAAAGAATTGTCTTTATATAAATATGCTTCAGATGAAGATATTCATAGGATTGGGGTTACAGGTTTATTTTTAGGTTACTACTTTAAGTGGGATTTGAGAGATGTTATTATAAAAGTAAAAGAGTATGGTTTTAAAACGAAAGACAGAGCAGTAGAAACAACTTATGAAAATTTTGAAAACCTAGATTGTTATAGTAATCATCTTCATGATTATCTTAAATATGTAAAATATGGTTTTGGAAGAGCAACAGATAATGTTTGTTTAGATATAAGACTTGGATATATATCCAGAGAGGAAGGAGTGAGACTTGTTAATAAATATGATGGTATTCCTCCAAAAAAAGCGATTAAAAAATATCTAAAATATACAGGTTTCACACAAAAAGAGTTTGATGAAATAGTAGACTCCTATACTAGTAAACGTATATTTAAAAGAGATGAAAATGGTAATTTTTTAAGAGATATTGATGGTTCTTTAGTAAGAAAAGAGAGTTATATTGTCAAATAAGATAGTAATTATAGATTATAAAATGGGAAATCTTAAATCGGTACAGAAAGCTTTTCAAAAGATAGGATGTGATGTAATCATCTCAAATAAGCATAATAAGATAAAAGATGCAGATAAAATAGTTCTTCCAGGGGTGGGAGCATTTAAAGATGGAATGAAACATCTTCAAGAGTTAGGTTTAATAGAACTACTTTATGAGGAGGTAGTAGTTAAGAAAAAGCTATTTTTAGGTATCTGCTTAGGAATGCAACTTTTAGCGACAAAAAGCTATGAAAATGGAGAAACAGAGGGTTTAGGATGGATAGAAGCTACTGTAAGTAAATTTGACTTTTTAAAAGATAGACAACTCAATAGAACTCATGTAGGCTGGAATAATATTCTATATAAAAAAAGTAACTCTTTATATAATAATATTTCAGATAATAGTGATTTTTATTTTGTTCACTCTTATCATTTTCAAACAGAAGAGAATATTGTGTTAACTACAACAGAGTATAGTTTAGAGTTTATCTCTTCTATAAATAAAGAAAATATTTATGCTTGTCAATTTCATCCAGAAAAAAGTCAAAAAGTTGGTTTAAAACTTTTAGAAAATTTTGTAAATTTAAAAAGTGAATTATAAATGTTAAAACATAGAGTTATCCCTTGTGTATTATTAAAAGATTGGCAACTTGTAAAAACTATCGGTTTTAACTCTTTTAGAACTATTGGGCATCCTACCTCTACTGCTAGAGTTTATAATTCTAGGAATGTAGACGAATTAATAGTATTAGATATTGATGCAAGTGTCGATGGAGAAGATATAAATATAGAAATTATTCAAGATATTGCAGATGAATGCTTTATGCCTTTAACCATTGGAGGGGGTATAAAAAGTTTAGATGATATTTATAAAGTTTTGGATGCTGGAGCAGATAAAATAGCTATAAATACAATAGCTTTAGAAAATATAGAGTTTATAAAAGAGGCTTCTTTAAGATTCGGTTCACAATGTATAGTTTGTTCTATTGATGTTAAAAAAATAGATGGTTTTTATAAAGTTTTTAATAAGAGTAAAGGAATAATAGATAAAACCCCATTGGATTTAGCAAAAGAGTATCAAAACTATGGAGCAGGAGAGATACTTTTAACTTCAGTTGATAATGAAGGCTCTCAAAATGGGTATGATATAGAACTTATAAAAATCTTTCAAAATGAATTAGAGATACCAATTATATTAAATGGAGGAATGAAAGAACCTCAGGATGCTGTTAAAGCTATTGAAAATGGAGCAGATGCCATTGCTGCTGCATATATATTTCATTTTTCACGATATACACCTAATGATATTAAAATAGAATTAAAAAATAATGGACTTGAAGTAAGAATTTAATAAATCTCTTAATATTTTTTATGTATAATCCACTTTCCGCTTTGCTACTTTACCACAAAGCTAAGAGTATTTCTATCTTTATATAGCTATTTTATATAGATAAAAGTATTGGCAGGCTAATATAAAGACTGCTTGCCTACAAGCAGCAAAGACAAAGATAAAAGGACTTTCAATGAAAGTACGTGCTTCAGTTAAGAAGATGTGTGATGACTGTAAAGTTGTTAAAAGAAAAGGCATTGTAAGAGTAATCTGCAAAGTTAAAAAACATAAACAGAGACAAGGATAACCATGGCTCGTATTTCTGGTGTTGATTTACCTAAGAAAAAAAGAATAGAGTATGGTTTAACATATATCTATGGTATAGGATTACATGCTTCTCGTCTAATTTTAGATGCGACAGGTATTGATTATAATAAAAGAGTTTACGAATTAAATGAAGATGATGTAGCTGCAATTACTGCTGAAATCCGTGCAAACCATATGGTTGAAGGTGATTTACGTAAAAAAGTAGCTATGGATATTAAGGCACTTATGGATTTAGGTTCATATAGAGGTCTACGTCACCGTCGTGGTCTTCCATGTCGTGGTCAAAAAACTAAGACAAATG
>CAYOKX010000046.1:0-5715 GCA_964404655.1 uncultured Sulfurimonas sp.
ATAAAGTTACCAAATCTACCAGAACGTAAAAGAAGTTCACTCTCACCACATTTAGGACATTGTCTTCCTAATGGTTTAGCAAGTTTAAGAGATATTATATTTTCTTTTCCATCAGCTATCTGTTGCATAAATGGAAAGTAAAAATCACTTAAAAGTTTTTGCCAATCTACTTTACCTTCACTTACTTCATCAAGTCTCTCTTCCATATTTGCAGTAAAAGATATATCTACGATATTAGCAAAATTTTCCTCTAATATTTTAGTAACAGTAAATGCCATCTCAGTAGGAACTATCTGTTTTTTCTCGATATTCACATAAGTACGACCACTTAACGTTGCGATAGTTGGTGCATAAGTCGATGGACGCCCAACACCCTCACTCTCAAGTTTTTTGATTAAAGACGCTTCACTATAACGTGATGGTGGTTCTGTAAAGTGTTGCTCAGGTTTTACACTTTGAGTTTGGGCTTTATCACCCTCTTTGAGTATTGGAAGGAGTTTATCTTTATCTTCAGTACCAGTAACAGCATAGAAACCATCAAAAATAAGCTTTCTACCACTTGCTCTAAAATCGTTGTTTGTTCCTTTAAAGATGATACTTTGTTGCTCAAATTTTGCATCTTCCATCTGACAAGCCATAAAACGCTCATAGATAAGACGATACAGTTTTATCTCATCTGGTTTTAAAAATTTCTGTGCCATCTCAGGAGTAAAATGAAGCATAGTAGGACGGATAGCCTCATGTGCTTCTTGTGCATTTTTAGATTTTTTACCATAAGCTTTTGGCTCTTTTGGTAGATATTTTGAACCATATTTAGTTTCAATTATCTCACGAACAGCTTCAACTGCTTCTTTAGCCATGTTAAGTGAATCGGTTCTCATATATGTGATAACACCCGAAGTTCCATCAGGAGTTTTTACACCCTCATATAAAGATTGCGCAACCATCATTGTTTTTTTAGGAGTAAAACCTAACTTAGATGATGCAGTTTGTTGTAGAGTTGACGTCATAAATGGTGGAGGAGTCGCACTTTTACGCTGTTTTGTTTCTATTTTAGAGATTGTATAGCTATCTGCATTTACACTAGACTCTATTGAAAGAGCTTGCTCTTTGTTTTCAATAGACATTTTTGTAATTTTATCGCCATTATGCGAGATAAGAGTGGCATCAATATCTTTTTTAAATTTGGTATCAATTGTCCAATATTCAACAGGAACAAAAGCTTTTATCTCTCGTTCGCGTTCTACGACAAGTTTAAGTGTTGAACTTTGAACACGTCCACCAGAAAGTCCTTTTTGAATCTTAGATGCAAGAAGTGGAGAGAGTTTATATCCTACTACGCGGTCTAGCATACGGCGTGCTTGTTGGGCATTTACCATATCCATATCTATTGTACGAGAGTTTTTAAGAGCATTTTTAATAGCTGTTTTTGTAATCTCGTGAAAAACGATGCGTGGAAGTTCTAGTGGGTCTTTTTTTATAGCATGAGCGATATGCCAACCGATAGCCTCACCCTCACGATCCTCATCGGTTGCGATATAGATAGTATCTGCTTTTTTAGCAAGAGCTTTTATCTCTTTAACAGTTGGGGCATTCTCTTTTGCTACTGAATATGTAGGAATAAGATGATTTGTTTCCTCTTCAACTGTTATTCCAAAACGAGATTTAGGCAAGTCACGTATATGACCTTTAGAGGCGATAACCTCATAACCTTTCCCTAAAAAGTTTTTAATAGTCTTAGCTTTCGCAGGTGATTCGACAATAATTAAGTTCAAATTGTTTTCCTATATATAGAGTATAGTTGTTTCTTTATTTTGAAAGTGTAGCTAAAAAATGATAAATACCAAAAATAACGATTAAAGAGAACAGTTGTAATATAAATTGTGATATACTATTTGAAGATTAAATTACTAACAGGAGAAATATTATGAATAGATTTAATAGATTTGGAATTAGTTTAGCAGTTGTATCTGCTTTAGGTTTAGGTCTTACAGGTTGTGGTAGCTCTGATAGCGATACATCGTCTACAACACCTACTGCACAAGTTACAGATATTACAAAAACAGTAACGGTAGAAAGAGGTAAAGTATATGGAGCGACTGTTACAGATAGTACAGAACCTACAAACCAAACTGCTACACAAAATGAAGGAAAGAACACTTATACTTTTGAGGATGAGATTGTTTATCCTGTTAAAGTAGAGGGTGGCTTCATAGATGTTGATGGTAATGGAGAGTATAGTGAAGGTGATTTAGAGTTAGATATGGAATTAGTTTCTTATGAAGAAAATGTAACTGCTATCTCTACTTATATATCTAAAGACAAAGCGGGAGAATATATTCCTAGTGAAGCAGAAAGACAAGCTAAACTAGATGAATTAGTCGCTGAGTTAGATGATGCTAATGCAACAGCTCAAGAGTTACTAAAACTTCCATCTGAACAACTAGAAAAAGCACAAATGGCTACAAATGCAGTCTATTCTAAGATGGCAGAAAATAATTCAACAGATGTTGATTTAGGTGAAGTAACAACAATAGTTACAGGACTTCAGGAGATGGTAGATAGTAATAGTTCTTTACAAGATTTAAGTGCATCTGCTATGGCAATGGCACTTGAAAAAGCTATTATTGCAGACCCTGATATGGATAAAAATACAGATAATCCAATGAGTACTGTTACAGATTCTGATGTTTCTTCTAAATCAGAAAAGGCAAATAATTCAGTTCCTGATACTAACACTTCTGATATAAATACAAGTAATATGTTTTAAAAGTTAAATTCCGTGTTAAACACGGAATTTAGTTTATAATATATTAAACGGTTGCATCATTGTGCGTGATTCAAATGCAAACCCCTCTACTTCTACATCATCAAAAGAGATGATATAACTATCATTACTATCTGCTTTTGTATAAACTAACATCGCTTTTATCGCTAATGCTTTATCTTCGTTAGTTGCATCTTTACTCAATAAACCGTGAGGACCAGGAATACCGATAGTTTTAAGATGATAATATTTTTCATTTTCTATCTCTTGAAGATGTTGATTCTCCTCTTTATCTCGTCCTATAACAAGTTTTGCTCCATCAGTTAAACGAAAATGACGACCAAATTTCATCACAGGTATATCTTTTACTTCAAAAGTATCATGTTTTATAAAATCAACCATTTTTTTAGCAAAATTTGCATCTGTTAAAAGACATCCACCCCCTGGAGATTCGAAATCATCTAAGCCTATCTCTTTTACCATCTCTAACTGTCTATCACGAGAACGTCCTGTTATACCCTCTAGTTTCTCTCTATCTACCCAACCCATAGTTTCAGCTATTGTAGGTTCTAACATCTTTGCAGACATCGGACGAAGTAAAATACCATCACAGTTACTCTCATTTAAAACTGTTTTAAGAGCATCTTTATTTTGGCTCATAGGGCGTTGTCCCATCACTTCACCACTTATTAAAAATGATGCACCCTCTGCTTCCATAACACTTTTTGCAACAGCAAACATCTTTGCATGACAATCTATACAGGGGTTAAAATGTTTTCCATAACCATGTTTAGGTTCAAAAAGAACCTCTTGTAAAAATTCACTTTGAATATCTATGATTTTTAGTTTAGCACCTACTTGGTCACACATATTTTTCATATGTTCATATCTATCGTTTGTTGCTCCAAATCCTGTATTAATGTTTATTGCAATTACCTCTATCCCTTGGTCAATAATCAATTTTATCGCTAAAGTTGAATCTAATCCCCCACTAAAAAGTGCTATCGCTTTCATATTTTTCCTTTTTTTAAGTAGAGAAGTTTAGCAAGAAGTGTGTTAAATATGAATGATAAAAAATAAATGACGATAAAACTACCTACATTAATGTAATTTTAACATCAATAATAATAATATATATCATTAATTTTAACTATGATAAACAAAGGATTTATATGAAAAATATTCTAATTTTAGGTGGTGGATTTGCTGGTGTTGAAGCTGCAATTTTTTTAAGAAAAGAGAACTATGATGTAACATTGGTAAGTGATAGAGAATTTTTTTATATATTTCCTACATCTATTTGGGTACCTACACGTGAAACAGAGTTTGAGAAACTTTGTGTAGATTTAAAAGAGTTACAAGAAGCTCACGGCTTTAATCTTATTGTCGATGGTGTTGAAGCTATTTCAGCCAAAAAAGGTGAAGTAACTCTTGCAAGTGGAAAAGTTTTAAACGAGTATGATGAACTTGTTGTAGCAATGGGTGCAGCAAAAATGAAACATAAAGGTTTAGAAAATACTCTTTCTATCTGTGGAGCACCTGAACAATCTTTACTTATTCGTGACCAAGTAGATAAAATTGTAGCTATGGGAAAAGGTAAAATCTGTTTTGGTTTTGGTGGAAACCCAAAAGATAGCTCTGCTGTTCGTGGTGGACCTGGGTTTGAGTTACTTTTTAATGTACATAACCTTTTAAAGAAAAAAGGGATTAGAGATAACTATGAACTTACTTTCTTTGCACCAATGGCAGAACCTGGTAAACGTATGGGTCCTCAAGCACTGAAGATGATGGCTAAATTTTTCAATATGTTAGATATTAAATCTCATTTTGGTAAAAAGATAAAATCGTTTGAAAAAGATGGAATTATATTTGAAGATGATTCTAAATTAGAGTCTGATTTTACTATGTTTATTCCTGCTGGAGATGGACATGAAGTTATCAAAAACTCAGATTTACCATTAAATGATGCTGGATTTGTAAAAGTAGATGACTTTTGTAATGTTGATGTAGAGGAAAAAGAGAGAAAGCATAATATCTATGCTATTGGTGATACTGCTGCTTTAGAGGGTTATGAATGGAGAGCTAAGCAAGGTCATATCGCAGAGGTTATGGCTAGAAATGTAGCACATAATATTAAAGAAAAAGAGAATGGTGGAACATCATTTTTAGGTTACAATGAACATCTAAATATTCTTTGTGTTATGGATAGTGGAGATGGTGCATCATTTGTATATAGAGATGAGAAACGTGCTTTTATGATTCCTATGCCTGTGGTTGGTCATTGGCTTAAAAAGGGTTGGGGAGTTTATGCTCGTTACTCTAAACTTGGAAAAATTCCTAGAATTCCAGGGATGTAATAGAACTAATTCCGTGTTTTATATACACGGAATTATTTTTTTAAAATTCACTCGTGGCAGCTACACTAAAAAATGCTTCATACATCTGTGTTTTAGTTCTATCATAAAGTAAAAATCTCTCTACTGTTATCATAAGCCCCACTTTATCACCCTTTTTATCTACTGTAACATAAGCGAGCCTTGGTTGAACTGCAGAGTTTGTTAATATATTTTTCTCTAATGGATACCAATCTGATTCTCTATTTAAATCTATATTATTTATCTCTATTGTAAAAACACCAGCACTAATATCTAATGAATCATCCTCAATCATATAACCTGTAATAGAAAGATGATATTTTCCATTTGCAAGAGGTAATAATTTTGGTTTCATCGCTTGATTTGTATAATTAGACTGAGCTACTATAAAATCATATTTTTTATATTGCAATGTTACATTTATATACCCCAATATTTTAAAATTTGCTAATGTATTTGATGGTGGTCTTGAATCATGATTATTTGTTGCAGCCGAATCATTAGAATTTGAATTGCTTTCATCATTTTCATCTTCGTCATCATTTTCATCTTCGTCATCATTTTCATCTTCGT
>CAYOKX010000046.1:5815-15516 GCA_964404655.1 uncultured Sulfurimonas sp.
TCACTATCACTATCTCTATCACTATCTCTATCATCAGAATCATCTTCATCAGAATCATCTTCATCACTATTTTCATCAGCATCATCAGAATCATCCTCATCTTTTCCACCATAATCATTTGCTTTTCTTACGGCATTTTGTTGTTGGGTTTGCTGTTCGGGTTCATCAATCTCTCTAATGTTAAAAAATCTTATATCTTCTGCAAAAGAGGTTGCAACAGGTGCTAAAATCTGAGAAGGAGCTGTTGCTGGAGAAGGGTTTTCCCCGTTACCCTCCTGATTTTCACTACCTCCATTTGCAGAACCACTATTGTTATTATTTTCAGGATTATTTCCTGAACCCCCATTACCATTATTACTATTTTGTGTACCACTATTATCAGCAGGTATATATTTCTCTCTATCTATCCCATCACCACTACTTCCACAAGCGATAAAAAATAGTGAAATAAAAATAGTAAAAATTATTTTAAATAGAACTGTTTTCATTATTTTCTCCTTTTAATAAATTATATACCTTGTATTATAAGTTAAAACTTAAGTAAATCTATTCCACTTTGAGTCTAAGTAATGCCATAGAAGAGTTTTTAACGTTTAAAATAGTTTTTCCTATCTCAAAAATCATATTTGAGTTTACATCTTTCTCCTCTTGAGAACTCTCTTCACTCGAATCCTCTTCGCTCTCCTCAAAATCACTCATATCTATCGTTTCTAACTCTTGATAAACTATTTTTATCTTATGCTCTTTTAACTCTCTTCTTAAACTATCCTCTAAAGGAAAATCACTAACTAAATCATAAAGAGTGAGTGAATTTTCCTCTTCTAAACCTACATCTGGATTTGAGATAAAAAATGAAGCATATTGGTTGATTTGAGTTTTTTTTGTAAGTGCTGAAAAGATATGAGTGTTATTTGCAAACATTTCAAGAAGAGCCATAATAACAGTAGAAATAATCACTACTGCTATCATAACTTCTATGAGGGTAAAACCTTCTCTATTGGAGTTATTCTTTTTAAGCATGTCCTAAACCGATTCTTATCGCTTCATCTAAAGATGTTTCACCATTTAAAAGCATAAGTGCTAACTGTTTGGAGATAGTTTGAAGACCATCTGCTTCAAGTGCTGTTTTTATAGTGTGTTCATCTGTTGTAGTTTTAAGTAACTCTTTTACCATATCGTTCATCACAAGTATCTCACCGATAGAGCGACGTCCTGCAAAGCCACTATAATTACAACTTTTACAACCACAAGATTTATAAACTTTTGCATCTTTAGGGATATTATAATCCTCTGCAAAATCTTCTGCTATAACATCCTCCTCTTTACATTTATCACACAATACACGAACTAGGCGTTGTGCTAAGATACCTAAGAGTGATGAAGATATTAAAAATGGTTCTACATTCATATCTGCAAGTCTTGAGATAGTTGCAGCGGCAGAGTTTGTATGAAGTGTTGAAAAAACTAAGTGACCTGTAAGAGCAGCGCGAACAGAGATAGCAGCTGTTTCCTCATCACGAATCTCCCCTATCATAATAACATCAGGGTCTTGACGAAGTATAGAACGAAGTGCTGCGGCAAATGTTAAACCCACTTTCTCATTTACTTGAATCTGTGCGATATTATCAGATTTGTACTCTACGGGGTCTTCAACTGTTATGAGGTTTTTTTCTGGAGATTCTACTTCACGTAAAAAGGAGTGTAGAGATGTTGTTTTACCACTACCCGTTGGCCCTGTTACAAGAATGATACCGTGAGAAGAACGAAGAAGTTTTTTCATATCACCGATAAGTTCACTGCTAAATCCTAACTCATTTATCTGAGGGATTTGAGAGCTTTGCATCAGTAAACGCATAACAACTCTTTCACCATAAAAAGTTGGTAAAACAGATACACGTATATCTAAAGTTTCTCCCGCTATTTTTATCTGAGTACGTCCATCTTGAGGGATACGTTTTTCAGATATATCGAGATTTGAGATAACTTTTATACGACTTACGATGAGGTTTACTATCTTCTTATCTAGGTCAGCATTTTTTATAAGCATCCCATCTATACGAAAGCGTACCTCTCCACGTTTCTCTTGAACCTCTATGTGAATATCTGAAGCTCTTTTTTTAACCGCTTGATAAAAAAGTGCATTGACGAACTTGATAATAGGAGCAGACTCTTCAGATGTTAAAATATCGGAAGATGTTCTTAGAAAATCTGTTAAGGAGATATTTTCTTCATCCTCCTCCTCTGAATCCTCTTGCATCGTCTCTATCGCTTTATCTGTACGAAGCTCTAAAAATTTGTTATAGAGTCTATCAAAAGAGTCCTCATCTAGCATAAAAAGAGGGTATCTTGTAAGAATTTTTGTGTAGTAGTTACTTGCTTCTACAAGATAGTTTTCACTCATAAAAGCACACACTTCACCATTAAGTTCACTAAACAAAAGATAGTTTTTTACACTAAGGTCTGTAATAACATCTTTTGGTTCATAAATCTCTAGTGTTAGATTATGGATTATCTCTAAATCGAGCATCTTTAGTTCTCACTTATATTATTATCAAAAAGTCTATCTTCCATCTCATTCATAACCTCAAGATTATATCTATCTTGTAGATTTGCTAAGTCACCTAAACTTTTTTGAAGTTCAGAGAGTTGTTCACTTTTATCTATAACATAAGGAGTTAAGATAACTACTAGATTATCTTTTACTTTATCCTCTTTTTTATAGGTAAACAACCAATCCCCAATCCAAGGAATATCTCCTAATAAAGGTACTTTTTCTACACTTTTAAGTGTATAGTTTCTAACTAATCCACCTATTAAGATATCCTCTCCACTACGAAGAATAATCTGAGTTTTCACCTCTTGCTTTGTAGTAACAGGATTACCATCAGAGTCTGGTGCTTGAAGATTTTCTAAGATAACCTCTACTACTAAACCTACTTTATCTTTTGAGGAAACACGCGGTTTGATTTTCAATGTAAGACCTATATCTTCCCGTTTATAAGAGGCTGTTGGTAAACCTGTTGTTCCAACTGTTGAAGCTGTTTGAACAGAGATAGTCTTACCTACATAGATAGAAGATTGCTGATTATTTATACATAAAATAGAGGGATTAGAGACCGATTTTGAAGCACCTTTTGTTTCTAAAAAGTTTAATGTTCCTAAAAGAGCAAAAGATTTTTTAGAGGCTGCACCTAGCATTAAAGCACTATCACCTAATGTTCCGATGTTAGCACTCATAGCATAAAGCCCATCCCCTGATGTTTGTCCAGCTCCACCACCAAAACCATATTTTACACCTAGCTCTTCCACTTTATTTTTACTTATCTCAATTATTTTTGCTTTTACATATACCTGATATTTCTCTTTATCCAGTTCATCTATAATCATCTTTATACCCTTAATAACTTTAGGGTCACCGATAGCGATAATAGCATTTATCTCTGTACTTGAGGAGATATTTGGTTTCATCGCTGGGTCTTTAAATTTCTGTTTAGAGATGATGGCATTTAAACTAGCAAGAACACCCTTTGCATCGGAGTTTTTAAGATGAAATATCTCTACACCACTTGCTATATTTGATTCTTTATCAAGTTTTTTTACTAAATCTTCTATTTTTAAAACATTTAGCTTTTGACCAACAACTATTAAACTATTTGTATTATCATCAATAATGATTTTCACTTTTTCAAAGATTATTTTTTCATTGAAAATTGATTTTGCGATATTAACTAGACGAGATTGGAGTTTTTTTATCTCTGCGTATTTTATAGGGATAACTTTTACTATCATCTTGTTTTTACTATTAATATCTTTTATCACTTTTTTAATCGTTTCAATATTTTTAGGATAATCAGTAATAAGGATAGTATTTGTCTCTTTCATCGTCATCAGTTTGGCTGTTTTAGAGATAAGATAACGGATTTTTGCTGCGACAATATCAACATTTTCATCTTTGATTTTGATAGAGTGAGTAACCATTAAAGAACCTGTCACTTTTTTATCGTTTGCTACTACTTGTGCATTATGTTTGGCTGCATCTGTTGAACGAATTATCTCATAGATAGAGCCTTTTTTTATAAGTGTAAATCCTTTAGATTCTAATACCGAGATTAAGATACCTATGAGCTCATCATCATACACAGGAGAGGTACTTACAAAATCTACTGAACCATTTATTCTATGGTTTATTAAAATATTTTTATTTGTAATTTTAGAGATTAGTTTGATAAAATCTTTAATCTGTAAATCTGCAAAATTTACATTAACCTGTTCTCTTGCACTTAAACTTACTACTAATGCTGTTGATAATAGCAACGACTTAATTAATCTCATATATCAGTTCCTTCTCTTGGTTGTTTCTAAGTACTACTATCTCCATAGTATCTATCTTATCTATCTCTCTATAAAGTTTTATAGCATCTCGATAGGATGTCAGTTTTATATTATTTGCTCTGATGATAATATCACCTCTTTGAAGACCTAACTCTGCAAATTTAGAATTTTTTGCTATTTTTCTTATCTTAAAGCCTAAAATCTTACCATTTTTCTTTACCTCTTTGATAGAAATTTCTCTCCATATCTGTTTAGGATTTTTAGCAAAATAGGCTATATCACTACGAGAGACACCATGTGGTTCATCACTATCTTCTCTTTGTACTTTTTTATTATCAAGAGCTTTTTCCACATTTGAGCTATTTCTAACTTTTTTTACCTTTGTTATAGAGGATTTATTTTTCATCACTACAAGGTTTAATATATAATCTTTCTCATCTTTTGTAAAAACTATTCCATCTGAATTGATATATCTTAACTTATACCCCTCAAACATCTCTCCAACCTCTACAATAGTTGTTTTTTTAGGTTTAGATTTAAGTGCAACGATAGCAAAACCTTTCTCAGCTACTCCATATAACCCTTTAAGAATCATATTTGTAATACTGATACCAACTTTAACAGGCTCTTTTTTTATCTCTTTTTGAAGCACTTTTCTTTGTGTTTTTTCTATCATATTTTTAAAATCAACTCGTTGATATTTTGGTTGATAACTACTATTTATCTTTAGCTCCTGCCCATCACTTGGAAGATAAAACCATAAAGATAGTCCTATCGCTTTAGCAACAAGCACTAAGATAAGAAGCTTAGTGAAGATATTTAATAGTGTAGAGCTAGATATTTTTTTCATAAATATAGACTCCCTCTTTATTTTTCTTGAGATTACGCAATGTTCTTTTATAGTTTTGTTTCATATTTTTAGAGGGACTAAGTATGATTTTTAGATGTCGTTTAAGAGTATCTGGGTCTAAAGAGAGTTCCAATGAAGCTTCACCAAACCCACCCTTTGCATCACCTGTTATCACTAACGGATTTAAAACAGTATATTTTATATGAAGTGTATCTATATTTAAAGGGACAAAAGCATCAGCAACAGAGGTCAGTTTTATCTCTTGAACACTCACACTATTATAGATACCAAACAGTTTAATATTTATACTTTTTATGACAGCACTATCTATACCTTTTGCAGATATATTGGCATTCTCTATCTCAAGAGAGAAACCATTATCTCTAAGCTCCTCTTTAGAGATGATAACACCACTTAAAGGTTTTAGTTTCTGTTCTGCAAAGTAATATAAACCTATTTTGGGTGTAAAATAGATTATAGCTATTATAAAAAATAGAAGATATATAAAAAAGTTAAATATTTTTCTTACCATTTAATCTCCATATATAAACTTGCTTTTTTATCGCTCAGTTTCTTTATTTTTAGTATCTTAATATTGAAATTAGCATTTAGAATTTTACCTAGTAAACTATTGAGTGCCTTTTTCTCCATACTTTTTGAACTAAGAATTATCTCAGATTTTTTCGTTGTTTTAACAATATTTGCTGAACGAAGCGAGGAGAGTTGTAAAATTTTATATAACGATTTTTTCAATCTTTTTTTATCTGCATACACTTTTTTAAGGTCACTTAACTCTATCGCTACTTTTTGTGTCTCTTGGTAGGAAATTTTTACCTCAAGAAGTTGATTTTTACTCTCTACCAACTTAGAGGAGATAAAAAGTAAAACAACTATCAATAATACACCGATATGAAGAGGATTTAAACGATTCATAATGCCATCTCCACTTTAAATAGATTATTTTTAAAAGAGGGTTTAAAAGCTATCTTTCTCTTTTGTAAAGCTCTTGTTATCCTACTCTCTTTTCCTTGAGTTATACCACTAAATGTAGCTACTAACATCTTATTTTTTAGAGTTAGTTGTGTTAGTTTGTACTCTTTTTGAAGTCGTAAGCCTAGTATAGCTGATATATATATTCGAATTTTCATCTGTTTCGTATGAATAGTGTTATATTTTTTTAACATAGACCTATTTTGAAACATTGTTGATTTGAGTTTATATTTTGAAAACAGTTCCTCCTGTTTCATAGTTACCGTTTGCACCTTTTGTTGTGTTATAAAAAGTTCTATCGCTACAAGAGCGATAAAAGCGATAAGAATAGCTGTTATCTTATATAAACTCTTTTTATCTACAATATGTCCAAATTGTGTCAATGTTACTCTATGTTTTGAGTGTTTTATTTCACTCATATCCAATCTTTTACTCTGTGCAAAGAGTACAGATGGAAGTAAAATAACTATATCATTTTGTACACATACAACCTGCTCTTTATCTACCTTATAGATTGTCTCAAGAGTATTTAATTCTGTTTGTGCAAAATAGAGATTTGCAATTTGTGAATTCTTTATACCTTTTTGAGTGAGAAGATTAAGTATCTTTTTATCTTCATATGCAAATGCTATAAAATGTTCACCACTTTTATAGACACTATAACTATACGTTCCCTCTGGAACACTATCTTCAAATATTGAGGGTAATAGCTTTTTAGCATCTCGTGCATATTTTACAGGAAGAGAGAGCTTTTTTACCCAATAGAGTGTAGGTGATAAAACTATATTTACCTTACCGACTATATTAAACTCTTTAGAATCTCTATCTAAAAATATTGTTTTTAATTTTTTGTTAAATTTCATAAACAAAATTTGTACCTTTCTTTGTTTTCATATCATACTCAAACTCGATATGAGTGTTTAGTTTATCTTTCATAATCTCTACTTTTACATCTATAATAGGCTCAAAAAAACTTGTTTTAAACTCTGCTAAAGAGAGTTTTTCATCATCACTTAATACTAAATCTTCAAGAGAGCCATAAGCACCTGCTTCATCATGCAGTTGTTGCGCTCGTATTTTATCACACTCAAGAAGAAGTTGCCACACCTCTACTGTTGCATAATTTAGGTCTATTGTATATTTTTCTTTATCTTTTGAGTAATAAAATAGATTTTTAAAGTTTACATCTTTAAGTTTATTCTCTCTATATGTTTGTTTATAAAAACTATTTATCTCATCGAGATGTTCGGCTGAAACTATATAGTCTCTAAAGAGAGTTGGCTTTTGATTGAAAATATCACTGTTATAGGCTAAATCCTCTTTTATTCCACTTATCATATCAATTAACATATTAACATATTCAGCATTTATCTCATAAAAATTTAGATAACGGATAAGTGCATTAGCTCTATTAAAATGGTTTGGATTTGAGTTAGCTGTGCTATTTGTATCAAAAAGTGTGTTTGGATTGAACTTTGACCTAGCACTACTTAACTCTAAACTCATCTTTATACCTGAACTCTCAAAGGGTATAAATGCTGTTTGAGATAAAAAGATATTAAAAGCATCTCTTTTTATATTGACATCATCACTTTTCAATATCATATCAAGCTCTTTTGAACCCTCTAGTATCTTTAAAACATCATCTAAAATCATATTGGTTTCTATCATAAAAGCTTCACTATTAACACTTTGAGAGGCTCTATTTATCTGCTTTAAACCTACACCAATAGCAACGCTAATTGCTATGATAAAAAGCATAGTGATAAGAAGAGCGATACCCCTTTTTTGTATCATTGAATACTCATCGAAAATATAGGAAGAAGCATTGCTGCTACGATAAAGCCTATACTTCCACCTACAAAAAGCATAAGAGCAGGTTCAAGAAGAGTGAGAAGTAGGGAGATTTTATCTCTATTTTCCTCAAAGTAGAGTTCTGAAACATTAGAAAGAACATTTTCAACTTGGGATGTTTCCTCTCCTAAAGCGATAGATTGTATAAAAGCATGGTCTATCTTTATCTTTGATTCATTGAGTGCATTGGATAACAGTTTTCCCTCAACTACTTTTTTAGCTGAAGAACTAAAAAGCTCTTTTAATACAAGATTATTTAAAATATTTGCACTTAAATTTACAGTTTGTACAAACGTAACACCTGAACGAGTTAGTAGTGAAGCTATATAAGCAAATCTTGCTAACTCACTTTTTTCTATTATCTCTCCAAAAAGAGGAAGTGAAAGCATTATTTTATGAATAGCATAAGCAAAATTATGTGATGTTTTCATAAAAAATACAAAGATAGCCACAAAACTAAAGATAGCACCTAGAAGGGTTGTAAAGTAGTTATTAAAAAAATCCCCCATCGCTATAACAAACTGTGTAGGAGCTGGAAGTTCTTGATCCATACTCTCAAAAATCCCTGTTATCTGAGGTACAACAAATGCTAACATAAATGAGATCATCAATAAAGAGATAATAATCATAAAAGAGGGATAAGCAAATGCTCCTTTTATCTCTTTGTTTATACTATCTTGTTCTTTTAAAAAACGGGAAAGTTCAAGTAAAACTTCATCAAGAATACCACCACTTTCACTTACTTTAATAGATTCTTTAAAAAATGCTGGAAGATTGACAACTGTTTGAGATTCTAGTGCTGTATAGAAATTTTTACCCTCATCAAGATGTGTACTGACTGTTGTTAAAAAGAGTTTCATCTTTTTATTTTTTTCATAGTGTGTTTGAACTATTTTAAGTGCTGAGACTATCGTTATACCTGAACGAATATACATAGAGAGTTCACGAGAAAGGGCAGATAACTCTTTTGGAGGGATATTATATTTTCTACTAAAATCTAAGTTTTCAAAGAGAGAAGGAGAATCTTCATTTATAGTTTGATAAATAATCTTTTTTGTTTTTAGTTTCGCTTTGACCTCTGCTAAAGAGTTAGCTTCTATCTTATCACTTACTTTTTTACCAAATTCATCAATACCTTTAAACTTAAATATCATCTTAAAACCTCTTGCATTAGATTCTCTTTTTGCTCTATAACTTCATCTAATGTTTTATATGTTGGAGCTATGAGAGTATTTGATGTATAGTCATATACTTTTTCTCTAAATTTTATAATCACTTGTGTTCCTATTCCCTCTCTATTTATATCATACGAGAAGCAGACACTCTCCTCTATATCCTCTTTATTAAAATATATCTCTTTCTCTATCTCTTGAAAGCCTGAAGAAAATTGATAGTTATAAACCTCTATATTTTCATCTATAAAGTTATCAAATACACCCTCTAATCCATCCACTTTTTCTCCATCTACAAAAACACTGCAACTAGCACAATCTTCAAGACAGATAAATTTTACATTTTGAGTATGAGGGAAAGTTTGAAGATATTTTTTTAATGTTTGAAGAGTCACTTGTTGAGAGGCATCACCAACTTTTTGAAAGTTAGTGATAGCGAGGGTATAAACTACTCCTATGATGATTACTACTATGAGTAACTCTATGAGAGAGAAAGCTTTTTT
>CAYOKX010000047.1:0-15499 GCA_964404655.1 uncultured Sulfurimonas sp.
GTCTAAAAGATTCTGCTGAAAATGCTAAAAAAGAGTTAAGTTCTGCAACTGAAACAGAGATTAACCTTCCATTTATAACTATGACAGAAGCTGGGCCACAACATCTAGTTGTAAAACTTACTCGTGCTAAATTTGAGGGTATGATTTCTACACTTATTGATGAAACTATCTCTCATATTAAAACTGCTATGGATGAATCTGATTTAGAAAATAGTGAAATCAAAGAGATTATTATGGTTGGTGGTTCTACTCGTGTACCAGCTGCTCAAGAAGCTGTTTCTAAATACTTTGGTGGAAAAGACCTTAACAAAGGTGTAAACCCTGATGAGGTTGTTGCTGCAGGTGCTGCTATTCAAGGTGGTGTTTTACGTGGTGATGTTAAAGATGTTCTTTTACTTGACGTTACTCCATTAAGCCTTGGTATTGAGACTTTAGGTGGTGTTATGACTAAGATTATTGAAAAAGGAACTACAATTCCTGTTAAAAAATCTCAAGTTTTCTCAACTGCTGAAGACAATCAACCAGCTGTTTCTATCAGTGTTGGTCAAGGTGAGCGTGAGTTTGCTAAAGACAATAAATCTCTTGGTTTATTTGAACTTGGTGATATTCCAGCAGCACCACGTGGTGTTCCTCAAATCGAAGTAACTTTTGACATCGATGCAAATGGTATATTAACTGTTTCTTCAACTGACAAAGGTACTGGTAAATCTCAGTCAATCACAATTTCCGGTTCTTCAGGATTAAGTGAAGAAGAGATTAACAAAATGGTTCAAGATGCTGAAGAAAATAAAGCTGCTGATGAAGAGAGAAAAGCATTAGTTGATCTTAAAAACCAAGCAGATGCACTTATTGTTCAAACTGAAAAATCAGTTACTGAAATGGGTGAAAAACTTGAAGCTGAAGAGAAAGCTAAAATTGAGAAAGCAACTACTGAATTAAAAGAGATTTTAAAAGATGAAAATGCTACAAAAGAACAAATTGAAGAGAAAGTAAAAGCATTAACTGAAGCTGCACATAAAATGGCTGAAGAGATGTATAAACAAGAACAAGACCCTGCTGCTGCACAAGCTGCTGAAGCAGATGCTAAAAAGAAAAAGAAAGATGAAGATGTTATAGACGCTGAAATCGAATAGTATATTTTTTTCTACTATCTGTATATAGAATTTTCTATGTACAGATAAAAAAATCCCCCTTTTAATCATATCCTTACCCCTTTTCAACTATCATACTAACAATATTAATTTAACTATTGGAAACCTATGAGCAGTAAAAAACTATATCTATCTCCTCCACATATGAGTGGTAATGAACAAAAATATATTGATGATGTTTTTAAGAGTAATTATATTGCACCTATTGGTACATATATAGATAAGTTTGAAAAATCTATCTGTGATTATACTTCTATGCCTTATTCCCTTGCTGTTTCCTCTGGTACTTCTGCTATCCACTTAGCTTTAAGAGTTTTAAATATAGGTAAAGATGATGATGTTTTAGCATCGACTTTTACTTTTATCGGTTCGGTATCTTCTGTTTTATATCAAAATGCTAATATTATTTTTGTAGATAGTGATATGAAAAGTTGGAATTTAGATCCAACTCTTTTGAATAAATATCTTTTAAGTTGTGAAAAGAAACCTAAAGCTTTAATAGTCACACATCTTTATGGACAACTAGCAGATATAGAAAAGATTGCACAAATATGTAAATTGCATGGGGTATATTTAATTGAAGATGCTGCTGAGTCATTGGGTGCAACATATAAAAATCATCAAAGTGGAACATTTGGAGATTTTGGAATATATTCATTTAATGGAAATAAAATTTTAACTACTAGTGGAGGTGGAATGCTAGTAAGTAAAAATAAAGAGTGGATAGATAAAGCAAAATTTTATGCTACTCAAGCTAAAGAGGATAAACTCTACTATGAACATATTGAAATAGGATATAACTATCGTATGAGTAATGTTTTATCTGCAATAGGTGTTGCACAGATGGAGGTTTTGCAAAAGAGGGTAGATAAAAAGAGAGAAATTTTTGAATATTATAAAGAGGAGTTATCTGATATTGTTGATTTTATGCCAGAGTTATCAAATTCAAAAGGAAATAGATGGCTGACAACACTTATTTTTAAAGATAAAAATATAGATATTTATGAGGTAATAGAAGAGTTAAATAAGGGTGAATGTGAAGCAAGACCTTTATGGAAACCGATGCACCAACAACCACTTTTTAAAGATAGTAAAGCGATATTAAATGGTGTAAGTGATAATCTTTTCGCACATGGTTTATGTTTACCTAGTGGAACAATGATGAGTAGGAAAGATATTCAGAGAGTTTGTAGGATTATAAAAGGTGTTTAAACCGACAAATCAAAAGAGGTTATTTTTTTTTCTATTTTTTGATTTGCTTCTTTTTTTAAGTACACTCTTTTTAGCATATAATTTAAGATTTAATTTTCAAATACCAGAAGAGTTTATTGGAAATTTTTTAAGAGTATATATGTATATATCTCTTTTGAAAATTATCTCTCTCTATCTTTTTAAAATATATAATGTCTCATGGAGATTTTTTTCATTAAGTGAGATGAAAAAAATTCTATATGCACATATAATTGCTTATGCAATTTTTGTATCTATATATTATATCTTTCCATCACATTTTATAGCGTTTCCTCGAAGTGTTTTAATTATAGACCTTTTTTTATCTCTCATTTTTATAGGAACATTTCGTATATCCAAACGTTTACTTTTAGAGGGAGAAAATGATAAAACTCTCAATAAAACTCTTCTTATAGGTGTTTCACCATTTACACAACTTTTTTTTAAACAGCAAAATGATTTTTATATCTCTGCGATAGTTGATAATAATAAAACTATTATAGGTACATATCTTTCAAATATTATGATAAATAGTTTGACCGATATAGAAAAAATTGTAAAAGATGATTTTATTCAAACTGTTATAATCACTAAGGAGTTAGAGGGAGATATTTTAAATGAGATATATTCAAAACTTCATCAACTTAATATCTATGATATAAAAGTTGCAACCTTAAGTGATACAAAAACAACTATTAAAAATCTTTCTGTTGAGGATCTTTTAGCTCGACATCCAAAAGATTTGGATAAATCACTTATCTCCACTTTTATTAAGGATAAAACAGTTCTTATTACTGGTGCTGGAGGAAGTATAGGCAGTGAAATTTCAAAACAGTGTGAGATGTTTGGGGCTTTTAAACTGATACTTTTAGACCATAGTGAATATAACCTTTATCAAATTTCTCAAAAGATAGAAGATGTTGAAATTGTTGTCGTGATGCAAGATGTTACAGATAAAGATTTTATAGAAAAAACATTTCAAAAATATAAACCAGATATAGTTATTCATGCAGCTGCTTATAAACATGTTCCTTTAGTAGAGGAAAATATAGAGGAAGCTATAAAAAATAATATTATCGGAACTAAAAATATTATAGATATATCTATTCAATATGAAGTCAAAAAATTTATATTAATCTCTACGGATAAAGCAGTACGTCCAACAAATGTGATGGGTACAACAAAACGAATATGTGAACTTTATGCTCAAAATGTTCATCCTCAAAAAACAGAGATAGTTGCCGTAAGATTCGGTAATGTATTGGGAAGTAGTGGAAGTGTTATTCCTAAATTTAAGTCACAGATAGAAAAAGGAGAAGATATTACAGTAACTCATCCAGATATAACAAGATATTTTATGCTTATTGAGGAGGCTTGTGAGTTGGTACTTCAAGCAGGAGCGATAGGTAAAGGTGGAGAAATATTTATTTTAGATATGGGAGAAGCTGTTAAGATAGTTGATTTAGCACAAAAGATGCTAGCTTTAAGTTCAGCTAAGAATATCAAGATAAAATTTACAGGGTTAAGAAAAGGGGAGAAGCTTTATGAAGAGCTTTTGATAGATGATACAGATATGAAAACAGCTTACGGTTCAATAACCGTAGCAAAACCAACATTCTATGATTGGATTTGTTTAAATAGAGATATAGAAGAGTTGCTTGTATCTTCAAACAGATTAGAAAAACTCAAAGAGATAGTTCCAGAGTTTAATCATCAGTTAAATTTAAAATAAAAAAAGGGTTACAATGTTTATTTTTTCAAAAATAATTTTTATAATAGCCATCGGAATAGTTTTTTTTAATGGATGTGGTAGTCAGGATAATTCAGAAGATGAAGCAATACCATTGATTGTAGATAATAAGATTATTGATAAATCTAAATTAGATTCAAATGAAACAACAGAGAGTTCAATAGATAAAATTGTAGAAGAGAGTAGTAGTGATGAATCTAAATTAGATTCAAATGAAACAACAGAGAGTTCAACAGATAAAGTTGTAGAAGAGAGTAGTAGTGATGAACCTAAATTAGATTTAAATGAAAAAATAGAAACTCCAATAGATACAGTTGTCGATAATAATATAACAGTCTCTAAAGATATTAAGGAAACAAAAAAGGAGACGAAAACTTCAGATGTGAAAATATTTGTAGGTACAAGTTTTCAAAAACAATTAAATAATGAAAATAGTAATAAAGTTCTTCTTACTGATGCTCCATTAGGTATGAGTATTTTACCGAATGGACTTCTTACTTGGACTCCTACAAAAAATCAGATTGGAAATTATAAAATCTCTTTTGAGCTATATTTTGATAATTTAATAATAGAGCAAAAAGAGTTTGAGCTAGAAGTTTTAGATAAAAATATCTCATATAATGGAGTTTTTGTAAATCCAACAGGAGTATTATCAAAAGATACAGATGGGACACCTCTTCATCCATATACAACATTTAAAGAAGCTTGTCAGCAGATAAAAATAGGTGAGAATATTTATATAAGAGGTGGTGTTTATCATAATCAAGGATTTGGAGAAAATCTGCATTCCTCTTCTCGTTATCCTGCTATTAGTGGATGTGTTGGAACGAAAGAGAATCCTATAACTCTTAAACCTTGGGGAAATGAAAATGTAAAAATAGTTACAGATACTCTTTATGGATTTAAAATTAAAAGTGATGTTAAATATTTCATTATAGATGGTTTTGAGATAGAAGGTATTAGTAATAAACTTTCACAAAATGATGTTGTTGCTCAATGGTGGTATGAAAATGATTTAATAAAAGGAATAGGTATCTCTATCAATGGTAGTTATATTACTGTTAAAAATAATATTATTCATCATATGCCTGGAAGTGGTATAAGTGCCTCTAAAGCAACTTATGTAAAAATTGAAGATAATATTGTTTATAACTGTGATTGGTGGACTATATCTGGAAGTCATGGAATAGGTATTACTCAATCGCAAGAAGATAGTACAAATAGTAGTGAAGATAAGTTTTATAATAAGATTACAAATAATCTTATTTTTGGAGTTGAACAAAGAATTATCTCTCGTGTTTGGGCAAAAGGATTTGTAACACTTGAGATAGATGAAGGTGAAGCTTTTTTAATTCAAGAGGGAAAACAGCAAGATAATAGCTCTTCAAGTAGTTATAAGGGAAAATATCTTGTAGAAAATAATATTATTGCTTATAATGGAAAAAGTGGTGTTATCAACCTTGCCAAGAATACAACTATAAAAAATAATAGTTACTATCTAAATGGAACAAATACAAAACAAGCTGGTTTTAGAATAAATAAAAGTTCAGATATAGAGTTAAGTAATAATGCTATTGTTGCTAATGAAAATACTTTTATTTATTCTGTTGGAGGAGATGATATACCTGTATTGTCTCATAATTATGGAGAGAATGGAAAAGATAAAAATTTACCTATTGGACTTGAAAAAAGCTCTTTTTTACTTTTTAATGCTCCTAAAAAGTTTGATTTTTCACTTAACAAACAGTTACCTCAAGATATAGGTGCAAACCAAGCTATTGTTACAAAAATTCAAAAAAAATTAACTCAGTATAAAATAGTTTTTAAACCAACAAATTTTAAAATGAATAAAGAAAAATTGACACAATCAATTATAGATGCTAAGCCTAAAGACGCGATAGCTGATTATACTCATTATGATGATAATGAGTCTTATATTACAATTCAAAATCTTCCTTTAAATTATCCTGCTGGTAATGAAATAAAATTATATATTAAACATAAATTTGATATGAATAAAAAGCTTCCTTATCTTGTAAATACTCCTAAAACTTTAACTTATGTAAATGACTATTATCAATTTCAACCAATTATTCAAAATCAAGAAGATGAACAGTTTATATTTACGATAAAAAATAAACCTCATTGGGCTGATTTTAATAGTTCTACTGGACTATTAAGTGGTATTGTAACAGATAGTAATATCTCTCAAAATATCATTATTACTTTGTCAAATGATAGTATAAGAAAGAGTTTAAAACCTTTTTCTATTGAGATAGAAGATGCAAAAAATATAGCATATCTATATGCAAAAGCAATACAACCACCAGAAAATAATTACAGATATTATAAAGCTCCTGAGAATGTTATAGATGGAAATTTTTCAACTAATAATCATACAGAGTGTTCTGATCCCTATAATTGGTTAGAATTAGAGTTTCCACAAGATACAAAAATAGATAAAATAATTATACATAATCACTCTTCCAATCAAAATCGACTTGATGGTACAAAAGTTTATATGAATTCTACTTTTATACAATCCTTAACTAGCGATTCCATTCAGACTATCTCATTTGATTCATCTTATACTGCAGAACATATTTTATTTAAAAATAAAGAAAATGATGATGATGCCTGTATACATCTTTTTGAAATAGAAGTATTTGGAACAATTCCAGTAACTCCAGTATTTCAAGAAAATAAAACAGAGTTTTTAATTTCTAGTAAGATAGCAGTTGATACAGAGATTACACAACTTAGTGTTATTGATTATCAAGATGATATATTAAAATATAGAATTTTGGATGATGTTCCTTTTAGTATAGACAATAAAGGTTTTATAAGAAGTGAAAAATCTTTGGAATCTTTACATAAATACAGTTTTAAAGTTGAAGTGGATGATGGAATAAATAGTGCAATTATTGAACTTACAATTGAAACTACCTCTTTTAACTCTATTGAAGAGATTTTAAAAAGTGGTGATATTATTTCAACATTTGTTACAGAAGAAGAAATCTTAGATGCTATTTTAGATGAGCTAGAAGATTTAAATAAAAAAAGTTTTATAGATAATATTTATGATAATGAAAAAGCTATTAAATTTATACCTGGTAATTATGATTCACAACTTATTGAAACAAAAAATTATCAACTTAAAGAAGATTATAATGCTCTTTTAATAGGTCAAAAAGAGAATATATTTGCATTAGCTGGTTTAAAAGAGAATCAAAGATTTGCTATTTATGCTTTTAATCCTTTTGTTTATTTCATGGATGACTCACAACTTGATTATGAATATTATATGAAAAGAGTTCTTGCATGGTTAATTGTAAATAATCCAGATGAAACAATGACTCAAAATGATAAAAAAATCTCTTTTGTTTTTGTAGATAATGAAAATAAAACAGAGCAATGGTTTGAAAAAAATTATGATTTTTCGCTATCCTCTTGTAATATTAAAGATGAGTTAAGTGAATGTTTAAAAGATTCTAACCTTATTGTTATTGGAAAAGATAATGGTGATGAAGCAACAGCACAAAGATTAAAAGAAGTTTTAGAACAACTGAATAAACCGATTCTTTATGTGCATCCAAATTGGGGTGAAAATGCTCTTTCGACTATGATTGAAAACTATTTTAATTTTAAATTTCCTTATGGTGGAAACTATTGGGCAGATGATACTATCTCTTTAGATAGTTCTAGTGAACTATTTCAAAAAGAGATTAAGGTTTTATCATTAGATAAAATAAAAAAACTTATTACTCATTTTAAAGAGGAGGATTTCAATTTTAATTGGTCTCAATGTTATAAATTGAGTGATAATGAAAAAGTATATGGAGAAGATTACGATAAGTGTCAAGAAGTTGTTGGTTTAAAAAGTGATTTTTTTGATAATGTAGATTATATTAAAAATACTTTTAATCAAATAGATAAAGATAAATTAGATATATTTTCTCAAAAAAAATATAAACTTTGGAAACTTTTGGCATTATTAGGGGATAAATATAGACAAAATATACATTATCCAATGGATAAAGTAAAAACATCGCAAATAGATTATTTTAAATCACTTTACTCAGATTTTTCACTTTATAATTATAGAAAAATAGTTCCTAAACAACAAGATATGGGAAATTTTAGTCGAAGTGATTTTTCAAATATTATACCAACAACAATTATAAGAGATTTTAGTTCTAAAAAACCTTTTCGTTCAGCAGGAGTATATGTTTTACCATCTCAAAGTGTTAAAATCACAAGAACAGATAATAATCAAAATGTTGAAACAGATATTTTTATCAATAGTATTCGCTCAGGAGCTACTCATATATATCAAAAAAATGGATATAATCGACCAAAACATTTACAATCTGTGCATTATCCAATAGCTGTTGGAGAATCGATACTCATTACACACCCTTATGGTGGAACTCTTCAAATTGCATTTGATACAAATGAACAAAATATAAGCTTTAAATTTGAAAATGTAGCACAACATCCAGTATGGTCTTATTGGATGAACGATGAAGAAAAAGAACAGTTTGAGACTAGTTTAGAAAATAATGAATTTGATTGGGCAGAGATAATTACACCAAACTTTGAACTTCATTCAAAGTTAGATAAGATGAAACAATCGATAGATGATACAAAATATAACTCAGATTTAAACACTTTTATAGATGCTATCAATATATATACAAGTAATTATCCATATTCTCTTGCTGGTTTTCAAGGTGATGGAATTGAAGAGATTCAAGAGGTAAAAGAGTTTGCATCTGAACAAAATCTTTCAATTAAAAAAAGTGATTTTGTAAAACATATGAATGCTGACCAAGCAACTTGTGGTTATGGATGTTCAGGAAATCCTTATGATGCATATTGGGCTTTTGACCCTGTTGGACATGGTGATATACATGAAATAGGACATGGTCTTGAGAAGTCAAAATTCCGATTTGATGGATGGAATTATCATGCAAGTACAAATCCTTATTCATATTACACAAAATCAAGATTTAATAAAGATCATGAAGGTGATGGTATTGAAACTGAGTGTCAAAATTTACCATTTAAAAAAGTTTTTGGGGTATTGAAAGAGAGTATAAATGAAAATAATACAACACAGTATCTACAAGAGAATCTTTGGAAAGATTCGAGTTGGAGTGAACAAGTCTTATTTGAAATACAAGCTATGATGTATGTTCAAAAAATGAATAAATTAGAAGATGGATGGCATCTTTTAACTAGAATGCATCTTTTAGAGCGAGCAATTAATAGTTCAAAAGATGATTGGGATAATCAAAAAGAAAATATCGGTTTTAGTGAATATTCTCTTGATGAGTTCAATAATCTATCTAAAAATGATTGGCTTTTAGTCTCATATTCATTTGCTTCTACTTTAGATTTTAGACCATTTTTCGATATGTATGGTATTGAATATAGTACAAAAGCAGATGAACAGATAGAAAGCTTCTCTTATCAAGCTGTGGCTAAAAAGTTTTTTGTTTCAACACCAGATGGTTATTGTAAAAAAGATGATTATGGAGAGTATTTAGATAAAGATGTATTAGAGTTAAATGATACTTTTCCATATTAAAAAAACTTTAAAGCTTTCTTTGTGAGTGAAGAGATTGGAGCAGAGTTTAACTCATCCAATCTTATCCATTCAAAATTTTCAAAAAGCTCATCAACTTCATAAAGATGAACTGTTAAACGATATTTAGTATAGGAGTGCTTAAACTTACCGATAAAATTCTCCTCTATTGGGTCGATGTTTGGAAGAACGAGCATATCTTTATACATTCTCTCTTGAGAGATTTGCAAAGCGATTTTATGCTCTTTTATATAAACACCTAAAAAAAGTTCCAAATCTTCATACTCTCTCTTTTTCGTTTGTGTATAGAGTTCAGCTTCATCTTTCCCTTGACACTCTTTTTCTAAGGGACACTCAACACATTGTGGATTTTTAGGAGTACAAACCAATGAACCTAAATCCATTAAAGCAAGGTTATGGT
The DNA here is from genome assembly GCA_964404655.1 of uncultured Sulfurimonas sp. Taxonomy (GTDB): domain Bacteria; phylum Campylobacterota; class Campylobacteria; order Campylobacterales; family Sulfurimonadaceae; genus Sulfurimonas. The sequence continues at coordinate 10,143 of CAYOKX010000047.1, forward strand.
GTCTAGGTTCTTTGGCATTGACAAACTTTGTGGCATACTCCCAAACAGTTGCATCTTTTGGATTTAGTAGAGCAAAAAAGCGTTTGATAACTCTTGCTATATTTGTATCTACCACAGGGATATTTTGGTTATGCCCAAAACTACAAATTGCACTTGCTGTATATTTTCCAATACCAGGGAGTTTTAGAAGCTCTTTTTGTATATTTGGTAAACCATCTTGAGAGAGTATCGCTGTTTTATGTAAGTTTCTAGCTCGGGAGTAGTAGCCCAATCCACTCCATAAAGCTAACACATCATCTTGAGGAGCTTTTGCTAAACTTTCCAATGAGGGAAACCGTTTTAAAAATTGAGGATAATACTCATCTCTAACTCGATTTACTTGAGTTTGTTGAAGCATTATCTCACTTAAATAGATATGATAAATATTATCTGTATTTCGCCAAGGGAGTTGATGGCGACCACGTTTATCATACCATTGTAAAAGAGATAGATGAATGCTTTTAAATCGACCCATTATTTACCCAGCTCTCATTTTCAGTATCTCTTGTATATCTATCTCTTTTGAGTATTGAACAAACTCTTTACTCTCCTCTTGTATCGCATACATCGTCATTCTATCGGCTAACTCATTCCCCTCAAAACCTGAATGTGCTTTTATATGTGTAAGTTTGACATCTTTTTTTATAGAGTTAAAAAGGTAGTAGCAGAGTTTTATAATCTCTAAGTTTTTAATCTCTCCACCCTTTTTTGTCCACCCCTTTTTCTCCCAAGAGATAGCCCAAGTTTTTATACAGTTTATAGAGTACATAGAATCACATTTTATATCTACTTTATTACCCTTTTCAGTCTCTGTTTGGGCGATAAGAAGTGACTGATATAATGCACCTAGTTCTGCTGTATTGTTTGTTCCCATCTCTTCATAAAGTCCATACCAAAGTGCAGATAATTGTTCATCTTTATATATCGCAACGCCCGAACCAGCTTTACCAGGGTTAGGAGTACAACCACCATCACAATAGATAGTGATAGAACTTTTTGTTATCTTTTTTTTAGGTTCACTCTTCACTTCAGGTATATCTATATTTTTTCTAAATTTTTGTAAAGCTTTATAGTTTGTTATAACCCTCTCTTGAGTTTCACTATCTTCAACACCATTAAGTAAAACAAAAAGTTCAGCTCGTGCATCTGAAAGCTCTTTACCTAACGCTAACTTTTGCCAATCATCTTTTTGTTCTGTTGGAATATCTAAGAGTATGAGCTGTGATTTATTTATCTCATTTTCAATACCTATATCTAGTAGCTCTTGAGTGACTATCTGCATAGTTATATCTTTTCCCAAAAAGTACCAGTTGGAGTGTCCATAATAGAGATATTAAAGGCTAAAATCTCATCACGTAATCTATCTGATAACTCAAAATTTTTCTCTTTTTTTGCAACATTACGTTGCTCTATAAGTTGCTCTATCTTCTTTTTTGTTGCATCATCTATACCAAATTGAAAATAGTTAAATGGATTTTTTACACCAAACCCTAAAATCTTCTCTATATAAGCTAAGTTCGCCATACTCTCTTTTTTAAGTGCTTTATGTTTTCCTGCACTGTCTAATGTTTCATTGGTATGAGAAATCATCTCATCTATAAGTGCTAAAGCTGAAGATACATTCATATCATCACTGAGTGCTGTGAGTAGTCTCTCTTGAAAAACTGTTTTTTCAGAGTTTTGTGCTAAACCAAAAAGACGTTTTTTGAGTCTATATATTTTGTCAAGACGTTTTTTTGCTGTTGCTAAATCTTGAGTGTTAAAGTTAAAGTTACTTCTATAATGTGTACTTAAAAGATAAAATCGTAAAACTTCACCATCATACTCTTTAAGGGCATCTTTGAGAAAAAAGCTGTTTCCTAAAGATTTGCTCATCTTTTCTCCATCTATATTTACAAATCCATTGTGCATCCAGTAGTTTGCTAAAGCATGGTTTGAACTACAACGTGTTTGTGCTGACTCATTTTCGTGATGAGGAAAAAGAAGGTCTGCACCACCTCCATGAATATCCACTGCAAACTCTAAACCATCTACGGCTAGATGTTTCTCTATCATTGCAGAACACTCAAGATGCCACCCTGGACGACCCTTTCCAAATGGGCTATCATAAGTTATAGTGTCATCTTTTACACTTTTCCATAGGGCAAAATCGGCACTATTTTTTTTCGCTGATGATGACTCTACTCGCTCCTGTTTATCTTCATCCTCTTGAAAACGTGCAGATAAAGAGAGATACTCACTATCACTTTTTGTATCGAAGTAAACATCACCATTTGAAGTTGCATAGGCATGATTGTTATCTATAAGTTTTTGTATCATCTCATACATCGCATCTAGTGACTCTGTGGCTCGTGGTTCTATATTTGGGCGAGAAACACCTATGGCATCCATCTCTTTATGAAAAGAGTTTGTGTAAAAATCTGTAATCTCTTTTATATCTTTTTTTTCTGCTATCGCTTTTTTAATGATTTTATCATCTATATCTGTTATATTTCTAGCATAGGTTACATCATAGTTATTTGCTTGTAATACACGAGTTAAGAGGTCAAAAACAAGTGCCGATTTTGCATGACCGAGATGTGCATCATCATAAACGGTAGGGCCACATACATAAAGAGAAACTTTCCCCTCAACTAATGGTTTAAACTCTCTTTTTATCTTCTGTACTGAATCAAATATATACACCTAAATCCTTTAATATTTTTATTTTGAAAATCAATAATAAAATTGTAAATATAAAACTTACTATAACTAAATAGTAACTATTTTTAGAACGAACTATATCTAAAAAGTTCTGAGTTCCAAAAGCTTTTATAGTGAGTGTAAAACTCACTATACCACCAACACTACTAGCAAGTGCTAAACCACTGACCCCTAAGGGAGAGATAAGAGATAGAGCGACAATTATATAGGTAACAAGAGAGTAGGTAGCTATCTTTGCTGCTCTCATCTGCATCTCTTTTGCATAGAGCCATAACATAAACAGTTTTTGAAGACCAAATGGAACTAAAGCTATCAGATACATCTGCAACACAATAGTTACATTTGTTGTATCTTGTGCTGTAAATGCACCTCTTTGAAAGAGTAACCAGATAATCTCTTGAGAGAGGATTATACCACCTATTGTACTTAACATAAGTAGATATGTTAAAAACCAAAAAGCTTTTTTCATAAAGAGAAGAGCTTGTTTCTCATCTTTGTTTCTTATATATCTGGCTACTCTAGGAAAAAGAGCTATGGAGGTTGCTATGGCAAAAAGAGCAAGTGGGAGTTGAAAAATTCTGTTTGCATAGTAGAGATAAGAGATACTCCCAGTAAGTAAAAATGAGGCTAAAAATGTATCTAAAAATGCACTCACTTGCGCTGTTGAGTTTCCCCACATCGCAGGAAAAAAGTTGTTTTTAAATTTTGTAGTATCTTTTTGTATAAATCTTTTTTTCTTTTGAAGATGTTTAAACCCACCTATAAGTAGTTTTAAAAGTCCCAATCTTTGTATAGCGATTATATGCACTATAAGTTGTAAAATTCCCCCTATAACTACTCCATAACTTAGATAGTAGACTATCTCTGCTTGAGTTTTATCTTGCGAGAGAAAAAGTGCGAAGATAAGAGAGAGGTTTAGGAGTGCTGTTGAAAATGCTGAGGTTGCGAAATGGTGTTTATATTGTAACATTCCACTTAAAAAAGTAACAGCAAATATAAGGGGAAGATACCAAAAGTTTATGGCGACAAAAGGTGATGCTATATCTAATACCTCTTGAGTAAAACCAATAGCTATCGCTTGCGTAAAAAGTTGTGGTAGTAGGTTTACTAAAAGAGTGATTATTAAAATAATAGAGAGAAATATAAGAAAAATATTTGCACTAAAAACAGCTTTGTGTGTAGTTTTAGCAAAAGCTGGAATGAAAACTTGTGTAAATGCACCCTCTGCAAATATGCGACGAAAAAGGTTTGGGAGTTTAAACGCTATAAAAAAGATGTCACTATATATATTTGCACCAAGTATAGATGCTGTTAAAAAATCTCGTGCAAATCCTAATATTCTTGATATTAAAATCCCAAAACTATTGGTAAATATAGCTTTAAACATCACTATCTGTTAGTTGTGTATAACACTCTGGACGTCTATCTTGTAAAAGTCCCCAATACTCTCTTTGTCTAGCATTCTCCTCCAAATCAAATGAGGCATAGATAATCTCCTCTCTATCTCTTGAGGCCTCAGCTATTTTCGCACCTGTATAGTCAGTTATAAAAGATGAACCATAAAAAGTTAGACTACAACTCTCTCCATCCTCTACACCTGTTCTATTTGCAACAACGACGGGAACAGTATTTGTTGCTGAATGCCCCATCTGTACTCTTTGCCAATGCTCTTTAGAATCTATATCTACCTCAGGTTCACTTCCTATGGCAGTAGGATAAAAGATAATCTCTGCACCCATAAGTGTTAAAGCTCTAGCACTCTCGCAAAACCATTGGTCCCAGCAGATACCTGCACCTATCTTTCCATAAGTAGTATCAAACACCTTAAAGCCACTATCTCCAGCTTTGAAGTAAAATTTCTCCTCATATCCAGCACCATCGGGGATATGTGTTTTTCGGTAGTTATCTAAGATAGTTCCATCACTATCTATAACTACCAAAGAGTTAAAATACTCTTGTTTATCTTTTTCAAAATAACTAACTAATATAACTACACTTAACTCTTTTGCTAAAGATATAAACTGTTTTATTAGGTTGTTATTTTCTCTCTCTTTTGCCCATAAGAAATATTTTTCATCCATATCTTTACAGAAGTAAACACCCTCAAAAAGTTCAGGTAAAAGTATAATCTGCGCACCATTTTTTGCACTTTGACGAACCAATCTTTTTGCTTTTTCAACATTTGAGATTTTATCTTCACTCATACTCATCTGGATAGCAGATACTTTTACCATAGTTAGATTACCCTCTACCCGTTACTTCAAGAAGGTGAAAACCAAATTGTGTTTGGATAGGACCATATACAACACCAACATCACCACTAAATACAGCTTTATCAAACTCTGGAACCATCTGCCCAGGACCAAATTGACCTAAATCACCACCTTTTGCAGATGATGGACAAGTTGAGTATGCTTTTGCAACCTCTTCAAAACTTTTCCCGTTTGCTATCTCTGTTTTAAGTTCATTACATTTTGCTTCGTTATCTACTAATATATGTCTTGCTGTTGCCCATGCCATATTTCTTTCCTTTTTTTAAGTTAAGATAGATTTTACTATATTAAACCTTTAAAATTTCAACTCCTCTTTTTTCTCAAATATCTTCACTTTTTCCC